>NZ_JBDFPP010000030.1:0-52993 GCF_039672635.1 Pseudomonas sp. P39-UII1 | reverse complement strand
TCAAGAACCATGCTGGCAGCACGTTGCTTGAACTCGCGGGTATAGGTCTTTCGTTCTTGCATGGAACCTCCTGATTGGGCGAATCATATCGCCCTTAAGAGGTGTCCGGGATCATTAAGCCAGTTCAGCTTGCCCGCGAACACGGGCATAGCCCGTGCCATCCCCAACCCCTCCTGAACAATCGAAAATTCAAACATCACGTATTACCCTGTCCTCTTTTTACCCCCGAGCACAGGCCCCACCTTGACCAGAGACCAACTCGAAACCCGGCAGATCCCGATCTACTTCGCCGCGATACTCGCCGCCATCGCCTTCGGCCTGCTGGCCGCGGACACCGCGCGCCATCTCGAAGCCCTGGTCACACCCGCCATCGCCGTGTTGATGTACGCGATGTTCCTGCAGATTCCCTTCCTCGACCTGCGCCAGAGCTGGGGCAACCGCCGCTTCATCGCCGCACTGCTGCTCGCCAATTTCGTCCTCGTCCCCATGCTGGTGTGGGCGGCCACCCGAGGCCTGGTCGACCACCCGGCCATCCTCATCGGCGCACTGCTGGTGCTGCTGACGCCCTGCATCGACTACGTGGTGGTGTTCACCCACATCGGCAAAGGCGACTCCCGCCTGACTCTCGCTGCCACACCTGTGCTGCTGCTGGTGCAATTGGTGCTGTTGCCGGTTTACCTGGCATTGATACTCGGCGATGACAGCCAGGTAACGATGGCCATTGCCCCGTTCGTGGAAGCCTTCGTGCTGCTGATCGTAGTGCCGCTGAGCCTCGCCGTGCTCACCTCGGCAGGCGCTCGTCGCTCGCGGTTGGTTTCGGGGTGGAACGACGCTTGGGCGTGGATGCCGGTGCCAGCGATGGCAGCGGTGCTGGTGGCGGTGATCGGTTCGCAGATTGGCGTGGTATCACGCGATTTCGGCCGCTTGCTGCCGGTGATTCCGGTGTACATCGGCTTCATGTTGTTGGCCCCGATGCTCGGGGTTGTTTCGGCGCGACTGTTTCGTTTGCCGGTGGCAGAAGCACGCGCCGTGACCTTCAGCGCCGCCACACGCAATTCGCTGGTGGTGTTGCCGCTGGCGCTGGCGCTGCCGGAAGACATGCGCACACTGGCCGCCGCTGCGGTCATCACCCAGACGTTGGTGGAGTTGGTCTTCGAGTTGATCTACGTGCGCGCCGTACCCGCACTACTACGCACGTAACACCACCCCACCACCACAAGCGGCCTTGCGTCGCGAAAGGGCTGCGCAGCAGCCCCAAAATCCCACAGATACCCACCGAGCCTAGCCGCCTTCCCACACTGCTCGGTAGCCTGTTTCTAGCCTACACACCGCTTCACCCGCTTCGTTTTTCATCGCCAGTTTCGCCCTGCAACAGGCTTGTTTTCCCACACTGCTCACTGGCGAGTCGACTGATGATCCGGATCGCCTGATGGATACCCGCCGTGTTTCGGAAACTCAACTGGGGGTTGTGTTCGCACATGAGACTCCAAGTTTTAGTTGGAGCTGCCACGATCCTTCCTACGGGATTGGGTGGCAGCTGTGCATGGGGTAGGAATACCGGGAAACTTGGAAACCCGGCCAGGCCGAAGCCTGCCCACACACAGCCGCCATGACACAGCACGGCTGGCACAAAAAAAGCGCCAGCTGCGGTGCAGGGGGCGCCTAATGCGTGCGCCAAGTTTACCAACGGCTTCCTACGCCCGGTCACGGAATTTGCCGCGACTCGGGAAATTTGTCCCCACAGCTCATACAGAGCAAGGTTCATCGCCGTAGGAAACGTCCTCAAATTTCGTATGAACTAACAGAAGTGCCCGATACCGTCAGGGGAACTGACTCCCAATCTCAGCAATATCAAGCACAACCTGATCGGCTGAATGATCGAACATCGCCTGCTCATGCGCATCCAGCGGCAACTCTATCACCCGCGCAATCCCCTCCTGCGCCAGCACGCAGGGGACGCCCATGGCAATACCGGTTCGCCCGTATTCGCCCTCCAGCACCGCGACCGCTGGCAGAATGCGGTTTCGCCCATGGGCGATAGCATCCACCATCTGCGCAATCGCGACGCCCGGCGCATCGCAGGCACTGCCTATCTTCTTCAACCCGAGAATCTCACCGCCACCCTTGCGCGTGCGCTCCACGATTCGCTCAATCTGCTCATCGGACAGGAAGTGCGACAGCGGCACCGAGCCGATCTGGCAGTAGCGCATGAGCGGCACCATGCTGTCGCCATGCCCGCCCAGCACCAACGCCGTGATATCCCGTGCAGAAAACCCGGTTTGCTCGGCGATGAAACACTTCATCCGCGCCGTATCCAGCACCCCCGCCTGCCCGAAGACCTTGTCGCGCCCTAGCCCGCTGACGCGCCAAGCGCGGTAGGTGAGCACATCGACCGGGTTGGACACCACCAGCACCGTCGCTGTCGGCGCGTGGTGTTTGATATCCGCCATGATGCTGTCGAGGATTGGCAGGTTGGTGCTCAATACATCCTGCCGCGACTGGCCGGGCTTGCGCGGCACGCCCGCCGTGATCACCACCAGCTCGGAACCCTCCAGCATCTCGGCTTTGGCCCCGCCGTGAACATGGGTATCGGAACCTGAATCCACAGCCGCCTGCCAAACGTCCAGCGCCTTGCCCTGCGCCAGTTCACCCTGCACGTCCATCAACACCAACTCACGGCACAACTCATCCCGGGCGATGATCTGCGCCGCCGCCTCGCCGACCAGGCCGGCACCCACAATCGTTAATTTGTTCACCAGACACCTCCCAGCGGCGCGCGCCACCAGGAACACGCCTGCGTATAGAGAGAAGTATTGCCTGCCGGGGCTAAATGGCCACCCAAGACGATGCGACGACCTTCACTTGACAGTATTCCACGCCAGCGCAAATACTTTGGCCAGATTCATATAGATGACCATACAACAAGGTGAATCAACCGATGACTACACTGCCCAAGTGCCCCGTCGCCACACCTCCGCCCGTCGGCCTCAGCGCCACGCCTCCCTGCTGCCCATCTTCCGTTACCAGGCGACCGCCAGTGAGCGGCAGCTAGCGCAAAGCCGCGTTCCCTTCCTCGAAACCGTAGCAGCAGCCCCAACGGCAGCCACCTGGGCATGCCCCGTGGAAACGCCCGTTACGCCTTCAAACCCTGAGTGCAGCCCGAGCGCCAGCCCAACCGAGACTCCTTGAATGACCCCCTTGGATATACAGCTATTACTGACGGCACTGGCCAGTGTTCTGGTGCTGGTGGCGCTCATCGTTTCGCGCCTGAAAATGCACCCGCTACTGGCCTTGCTGGTGGTGTCCATAGGCGTGGGCTTCGCGACGCATATGGCGCCAGGCAGCATCGTCGCCCACCTACTCACCGGCGCCGGCAAGACACTGGGCGCAGTGGGGGTGGTGATTGCGCTGGGTGCGATGCTCGGCAAGATCCTGGCTGACGCTGGCGTCACGGAACAGGTCGCGGATGTCATCCTCAAGCGCACCTCCGACCGCATGATCCCTTGGGCCATGATGCTGGTTGCCTTCGTCATTGGCATCCCCATGTTTTTCGAAGTCGGCCTGGTGATCATGCTGCCGCTGATATTCAGCGTGGCGCGCAAACTGGAAAGCAAGGCGCGCTTCAAAGGCTCGGCGTATGTGTATGTAGGTGTGCCGGTCATTTCGGCGCTTGCCGCCATGCACGGCATGGTACCGCCGCACCCAGGCCCCCTGACCGCCATCGCCGTGCTCAAGACCTCGGTTGGGCCCACCATGCTCTATGGCTTCCTTGCGGCTATGCCGGCAATGATCCTGGGCGGCCCGCTGTATGGCATGTTCATTGCGCCGCGCATGAGCACGCGGCCCGACCAGGCTCTACTCGACCAGTTCACCCTGACTGAAAAAGCCGACGGCCAACCCTGCCCCGGCGTATTGATCGGCATGCTGGCCGCGTTGCTACCGGCGATCCTGATGCTGGTGCACGCGGTCGCCGAGATGGTGCTGCCCAAGGGCAATGCGATTCTGGAAATGGCCAGCTTCCTAGGCAACCCGCTGATCGCCATGTTGCTGGGCGTGCTGTTCGCCGGTGCGAGCCTGGTACTGGCGCGCGGCGGCGACGCAGATCAGCTGCGCGATGCGCTGGGCAAAAGCCTCAAGCCTATCGCCTCCATCATCATGATCATCGCCGGCGGCGGCGCCTTCCAGGAGATGCTGACCAGCGCCAAGGTTGGCGATGCCATTGTGCACCTGACCCAGCAATCTGCCTTCCCTCCCCTGATCCTGGGGTGGCTGATCGCGATGTTGCTCTCGGTGTCTACCGGTTCCGCCACGGTGGGTATCGTCGGGGCTGCCGGCCTGCTGGCGCCGCTTGCAGGTGCAGACCCTAGCCTCAACCTGCCTTTGCTGGCCTTGTCCATCGGCTGCGGTTCGCTGTTCTTCAACTATGCCAACCATGCAGGCTTCTGGATGGTGAAGGAGTCCTTCGGCATGACCATGGGCGAAGCGACCAAGACCATCTCGGTGGTTCAGTCCATCGTGGCAGTGGTTGGCTTGATCGTGGTGTTGGTGTTGAACGCGGCGATTACAGTGGGTTGAACCGGATGCCCGGCGGGAGCTGGCTTGCCGGCGATGGGCTGCATAGCAGCCCCCTGCCGCCTCACAGTTTCTCTGCTACCAGGGCGTAACACATGGGTATCTGCGCCTCTCCCTGCGTGTAGACGTCGTAAAGATCCTCCCGATTGGAATGCGCGTATTCATTGAATGCGCAAAGCCTCAGCCCCGCACCAACGACACCCATGAGCTGATCGCTCAGCCGGTGCACATGCCAGTAAGACTGCTGCCCGTTCGCCTCGCCCTTGCCTTCGTAGACAATGGCGACGGACTCGACCAGCGGCTCGGCCTGGAAGTAGGACGTGCTGATGCGCCAAGGGTCGCTGGCTTCGGGATCGAGCATTTCCAGAAACGGGTGCGTCTCGTATATCACCAACTTCCCGCCCGGTTTCAGCGTCCTGGCAACGTGGCTGAAGAACAGACCGAGGTCGGGCATCCAGTTCACAACACCGATGGTGATCAAGGCGACATCGAAGCGTTCGTTGAGCGTTGCCGGCAACTCGTGAATATCTGCCTCGACGAACTCGGGTGAATACTGGGATCTCTCGGCCAGCTCATGCGCCTGCTTGAGAAATTCCGAAGACTGATCGACACCCATCACTTCCAGTGCGCCGAGGGCAAACAGCGATAGTGCTTCGCGGCCATTGTTGCAGCCCAACTGGATGACGGCCTTTCCCGTCAGGCCTACTTGGTTCAACTGTTCAGTAAGGGTCGAATCGAGGCAGGAAAAGCCCTTGTCCGCCACTGCGTCGGTTAGTCGAGCCCACTCAGCGCTGCGCCGGTGATGGTCGGCGGAGGCATTCCACGCGTCACGGTTGCTGGCGATGACATCCTTGTGCGAAACCATCTTGAACCTCAGCTTTGATTGTTGAGGTGTCTGACATTAGCAGCTGCGCCAGCGCTTGGCTGGCGGCAGCGGTGCCTGCTTCAATCGGCTGGATCACACACGTCGTTGGGATCGATCATCTTGCCGCATTGCTCACTGGCCAGCCGGCTGATGATGCGGATCGCCTGGTGAATACCTGCAGTGTTGCGGAAGCTCAGGTGCGGGTTATGTTCGCACTCGAGCATTTCGTCGTGCTGTACCAAGGCCTCGCCGAGCAACTCTAGGGTCCACGCGTAGCTCTGGATTGTGGATAAGCGTTCGAGGTCAGTCATGGGGCACCTGCTTCGGTGGGCAGGTGGGACGGGATGGATCGTAAATGGGATAGAAACGGTGAGGCTTGGGCGCCGGCGCGGGACGGCGGCGGAGAACGGATGCGAGGATCCTTGATAGCCTTACGATAAGCATGCATGAGGTCCTTTTCGGTTAAAGCACCACGCTGACCGTCGCCAAACGGTTAGGGTGGCAGCTGTACGCAGGTTGGCGAACCGAGGAAAAGGAACCCGGCAGACCCGAAGGTCTCCCACGCACAGCCGCCATTACACGAAACTGCGGACGCAAAAAAAGCGCCTGCAATCGTGATCGGGGCGCCGTTGCGCCTTTTCGTACGGATCGCCAAACCCGGTCGCAGAATTAGTTGCGACCTGGAGAATTTATTCCTCTGAGCCTCATTCCGCAAGTTTCTCCGCCGTCCGAAAGAACATCACGTGCCGTAGGATTGATGCCAAGGTGGCCAGTGGTCACGACGGTAGGTTCATTTGGGCAACAAGCCCACGATGCAGGCCATGTGATAGCATCTGCGATGCCCCAGGAGGGGTAATTATCGACATCCGCAAGGAATAAGCCCTGTGAAAGACTTCGTCATCAGCGTCAACAACACCGTCCTCTACGTCTCCCTGGCCGTGATCTGGCTTTTCGCTTTCATCGCCCTGTTCACCAGCGGGTTCCTACCTGCTTTGGGGATTTTCGTAGTGGGCAGCTTGAGTTGGTGCATCGTTTCGGGCTTCTGGTTTGTCCAGTCGGCCACCTATGAAGAGCTACGCAAGCTTAACGCCAACAAAGGCTGAACCATCAGGGGCGGTGCCGGAAATGCGCCGCCTTTTCTGAACGCTTGGCTTCGTAGCCTTCGTAGTCACATTGAAACAGCTCGCTTCCTCCCGGGCTTCGCGCAAAACAGGGAAGTCATTATCTGGAAAAATTTTGGCTTCCCCCCCCGTAAACGTTAGCCAAAACCGAATCAACAGATAACCACTATCTAAAAACCGCGCAACATTAAGTGGAAAACCTGGTTCCTTTGAGTCAAAAGCACGCAGATGAGCGGGGAAAAAACAGGTACAAAAAAACCCGCACAAGGCGGGTTTCTCTGTGGAGCCAGCAAGCGAGAAATAACCCGCTGGCCAATCTGTATGGTGCGGAGACAGGAATCGAATCGACACGAAAGGCTCTGAATTCAATAGGTATTATTCTTCAGGATACAGCTCTTTATCTCTAATATTATCCTCAGCCTATTTTCAGACTCCCGAGCATCGTGAAAAAAACCGACAAGATGTTGGGAGGTGTTGAGCCATACACTCGCCAAAGTCAGCCTATGGCTCTTCTGGAAGATGGCAGCTATCCACCCATACCGGACTTCACGGATGCCTGCTTTCAGCCAAAAGGGGCCAGTCGAAGGTATCCTGGAAATCAGGGGCAATTCATTCTGGTGAAGTCGTTGAGGCCAAGGGCGGCAACCAAAAAATACGAACAGACTGGAAAGCCCAGTCCGAGGCACAGGAAGTCGAGAGCTGGCTGGCTCAGTGCGACCTTCGAGTGCAAACGAAGGGCTCCTCACGGGGCCTTTTTATGCAACAGTGGCAGCAGGGAGCTAGATAGTCGAAATGACACATAAAGTTTTGGATTGGCGCAACCGACGCGCCTGGTTACAACACGTCCGGTCATACGCAAAGCCTTTGCTGACGCCGAGTCTGGCAAAGGTGTTGGAGCAGTGCAGCCCTCAGTGCTGGTCGGACGTCATGGACTGGCTCCCGAATCACGATGACCTGGTACCAGAGTTCTGTGATCGGATGTCCGCGTTCTATACCCATTTCAAAGCATTTCACGGCTGCCGACCTGAGTCGCTTTCGAGCTACTACGAACATGGGCTTCGGGGACAGAACGCCGACTCTATAATTAAGAAATTTCGACAGCTTTTTGCGGATCTACCACCGACCAGTCTCGACCAGGCCATCGAGAAGATGAAGCACCGTGAGTCAAGTGAACGGGGCAAGATTTGGCTGTCCGTGGATGACCGCCAGATGGTAAGGGAATTCGGTCACTACATCATCAACGGCAGCGAATACCTCCTGGCACTGGCAGCGAAGCTGGGCGGGGGACGTTACGACGAGGATTACAGGCTCCGGCTGCGGACAATTGGCATTCCGACCGTACTGGAAGTGGATGTTCCGATCGAGCTCATTACACCTGCACAGAAGCTGGATGTAGCGAAAATTATCCTGTCGGAATGGGGGCAGCTTCGAACAAAACGCCCTTTGGGCATATCGTCGTCACCGAGCTACGTGGTTCGCTCAGACATTCCTGCAGAGTGCATCAAAGCGCACTACCATCCGGCAAAAATTCGGGACTTCCATCACGACATCCCTACCTATATCAACAAGGCTGTGCGATGTGATCACTGCCCGCCAGCCCCCGAGCCTGCCTAGACCGGGACCCCAATCCGCTCACAGATCCTGGCCCCAGTACCCTGGCAGGATTTCAGAGCCTACTTAGCTGAGTAGGCCTGATCGTGAAGGAACACGATAGCTGAGGCCGTCAGGTTCATCGCATACCTAGCGATATGCTCAGGCACAACCTTCGCATTTTCTCCTGCGCCATGGGCTGAACTCAGCTTGTTGCGAAGCGTGCCCACAAGCATCAGCGGTGTCTCCCAAAAGCCCTCCATCTGTGTCTGAGCCATGATGGTTCTCAAAAGTTTTCCAGTGCTATCGCCCTCGCTGTAGCCGAAACGCTTCTGGCCGCAGATCACTTTCATGACGCTCTCATAACTGGCGTTGCACTTGGTGATACAGTCACCGAATTTCAGGTGCCTGTAGTCCTCAAGCGCGGCCATGAACTCGGTGTTGGCGTAGCGAAATGCGGGCTGCCGGAGCAACTCAAGTGCTGGCTCAATTGCCGTTTCATGGATCACCTGGCTGTCCTTGGGGATCACCTTTGATTCTTCGAGAAGCCTTATTGTCTGGCTACCGCGAAAATCCTCGCCCTGCCAAGGCTCCCAGACCTGCTTGGTGACAAAGTAAGGCAGGTCATCGACGCTCAAGAACTCGTTCAGTCGAGTCACGACGTCCTCTTGCCGCCCGCCCAAGCACATATGTGCGTCTGACTGCAGGATGTACTCCACTGCATCGAGAAAGTGGGCATCGCTGCACGTGGTAAGGAAATGCAAAGTATCGTCCTGAGGAGACTGGCCCTGACGTTGGCTCAAAGAGACTCGGCCCACCAAGTAGGTCAGTTTTCCATGAAGGTGCTCAAGAGCCGGAAGAAGGCTCCCACCACCAGCGTCGCGCAGCAGCATGAGCGTCCGTTGCCTGAACCCTGGCGTCAGCGGCTTTCTGACTGCTGCCTGGTTTTCCTTCCTGCGGGAAAAAACGTTGAAAATGTTCCCTATCACATCATCTTCCTGTTACTAGTTAACTGAAGAACGTACTTCTCGCCCGGTAGCCGTACCTCAAAGGCAATTAGGTCAGCCAGGAATCACGCGACGGATGCAGCACCGTCCACCGACCGCCGCTACGCGATCAACTGAACTCCCATCCACCTGGCTCTCATCGCGGCGGTCACTTCACGATAAGCGTCTCTTTCCCTGTCTCAGGATCACGAGACCACTTAATGTCACAAGGGTCGTCATTCCCGACCTGGCAAAATAACGAAATTACCTCGTCGATACTGATGAAGTAGAGGCATTTATCTTTGTCGAGATCTGAGCTGAAGAATGCACCGATCAGTCCGCCACCCTCCGACATACAGGGAGCGAATACGAAGCTATGAATGATCCGCCCGCACACAAACATCACGTCTCGCCCTTCCTGGCCGGCCTTGGAGAGGTCGTAGAGCTCATCTAGGCGATGGTTGTTACGCCATGTCACCCGCTTCAGGTTTGGGTGCTTATGAAGAGGGATAGAACGGTGGCGGATCTTGTCGGTGATCTTGGCAGGAGCCTCTAGGAGCTTCCTGACCGAGTAGAAGCCAATAAAAATGTCGCGCTCGACCTGAGCAAGCTCTTCATCAGACAGTGCACTGGACGTTTTGAGGTGCTCAAGACGATCTGCCATCTCTAGCAGCGGTTGTTTCCAATACCAGCTCTCCCAGATCATCTTGTGAGCCTTCTTAAGTCACTTCGATTTCTTGATCAAATAGCTGCTGACCGAGGCGCATAGGCCAACTACGAGCTCTGCGTCTTCGAAAGAAGGCTCACGCCATTCCTGGATGTGCCGCCCGAACTCCGAGGCATACGCCCAGGTTTTGATGACAGCCTGATCCAATGGCGCTGGGATCAGTGCTCGGGAATCATTCATGATCTTCCCGAGGGTCGCTTGTTGGTCGCCAGTGACCTGCCGAGCGACGCACTCCAGCGAAGCCATGGCATGCTGTATCGCCCCTGTCGGGTCTGGAGACGGTCGGCGTGAGAGATCAGCAATCGCCTGGTGCAATTCCTTGCTGGCCGTGACGTGCCCATGTTGATGCTCTGTTTCTTTCGCCGAGGTCAAAACCTGCTCAAAGGATTCAGAGCCACGCATTTCAATGCGGCCACCCAGCAGTTTCCAGCCGATGCCGTGCTCGATGAAGAACTCGTTCAGCTCAGTCGCAAAATGCTCGTACACGTCGCCGTCGTAATTGCGGTTGCCGAAGTAATCATCGAGCCGCTCAATGACGTCATACACCTTGAACCACTTGCACTGCTCAAGCCGCTGAACGTTTTCCTCGTGAATATTGGGCCTCTCACTCCAGTTCTGTTTGTCGGGCAAGACCTTCAATGTCTGGCAGATGATTTGGCGCAGTTCTGAGGGCTTGAGACCACAGTCGTAGCTCATTTGAATCAGGTATTCCCGCAGTGCTTGCGGTGCATCTTCTCGTACGGTGATTTCGGCTTCATCGACCTGCGAGAAACCGTGACGCCTTGAAAACGAATCCTTCATCCTGACTCTCCGCCTCACCTAGGCAACTGGCAAATCGCCATAGCGATCCGGCTCGATAATGCCTGACATTCTGGGCTTGGGATAGGGAAAGAGAATCGACGCTCGACCTGACCTGAAGACTGCGCATTCAGTTCCGTCAAACGGGTCGTAGCAGCCGGCCCGGAGGCCGTGGGTGACCACCATGCCTCCTGCGCGCGCCTAGGCGATCAGGCAGTTGGCCAGGCTGTTCGCTCGGTCGATATCCTGCAGGCGCCTGAGCAGCGCCGCCTCATAAGCCGCCGGCAATAACAGCCTGGCCGGCAGGTCGATGCCGTTACGCATAACGCTCGCCCGCGTCACCGTGCAAGCCGACGGCCACAGCCTCGAAATAGTCGCCGGTTGCGGAAATTTCCTGCACCGCACCTTCCAGCACCGTGCCGTCCGGCAGCGCGACCACCGCGCTGGTCAGGTCAACGCCCATGGGCAGGTCCACGCCAAGGTAGCGACCGACCAGCTCCCGAGTTCCACTATGGGCCTCGGTCATTAAAGGCTGACTTACAGGCTCGCTATTGGCTAAACCCCAGGCGCATAAGGCAACACTCCTTCGTGCAGGCTTGTTTCCATTGACGCCAGATGACACAGCGAAGTTTGTGCCTGCCTCTGGCTAACACTTCCCCTTGCCGGGTGTGTAGAGGGCTTCCACCTCCAAGTCACCAACGAGGCCACCACAGCCAAGCTGGTTGCACTAACGCGCAACGCGCCATGCCTGGCGCACCACAAAAAGGCCCCGCATCTGTCGATACGGGAGCCTTGAGTGAACATAAATCATCTTATCGACAGGATCCCGGCAGCGGGACTCACCCGATCGGCTTCGGATCGACGGGTGCACCGTCCTGCGTCCAGCCCAGGGTATGCAGCGGCCACGGCGAGCCATCTTCGGTAGTACCCGGCGTGGTTCAAGCAGACCCCGCTGGCTTGTAAGAACCAACTAAATCCTATCAATTCACTCAACTATTAAAGTTGACAAGTGGACATTTCTTAATCAGTACGAACTATTTATGACAAGCGCAGCGGAATTAAGTTGCGCGAGTTATCAGTTTTTGTAAGAATGACTATAGGTACGTGCCTTCACGTACCTGACTAATCGCCCGGCGAACGTTCACCGGGCAATTAATTAATCAGCCTAAGAGGCATGAGTGATGAAAACCCTACTGCAATTCCTAATCCAATATGAGGTGCCTAATGGCCAAGACGCAGAACGCTACACCCGAAACCGCCGCTAAAACCCCGCTGAAAATCGAGTTCCACCCCCAGCGCGCTTTCAAAGAGCTGGAGAAGGTCCCCGAACGCCACCGCGAACGGTTCGTCAACAGCTTGTACCTGATGATGAACCACCTCGACCCCGCGTGCGATGTGAAGCACCTGGGTGAGTCGCTGGGGCACGGCACGTACGAGCTGATCATCAATGGCAGCCCGGCGTGGCGCGTGATCTACACCACCACAGTGAAAGGCAAGATCGTGGTGCTGCACGCGACCGAGAAGACCACCAACGGAAGCGATCGCCAAATCGCCAACGTGGTGAGAGAACGCTTGAAGACCTTGCGCCAGGCGGACGCAAAGGAGAAGAAGCAACAGTAATAAGGCTACTTTCAGGCGATGGCTTTTACAGCATCGCCTTTTTTAGTGTCATGCGCAGGGGCTGCTCGGGCTGGTCCGGCACGAAGTCCGTTTCCAGCTTGTATCCGATGCGCACGAGCATTTCTAGTAGTGTATCGATGGAGAATTTCTCCAGATAACCCTTGAATAGGTTGCTCATGCGTGGCGCGCTAACGTGCAGCTCCCTGGCTGCGTCAGCTTGTGACCACCCTTTTTGCCTGATCAATGCGATTAACGACATGAACAACTGAGTTTTCAGGTGCTTCATGTTGTATTCAACTGGATCGGTTGTGAATAGTTCGAATAGGTTCTGATTCATAGCTTGACGTCCCTCTGCGAGGCGGAGGTTACGAACGTGTAATGATACGGGAAGCACTACGCTTCACTAACGGGAAAACCGATGATCCCTATGGGGCATGCATCCGGCTTTGAAGCCTACAGAAAAGAGGTTATCAGTTTTTGTAACCAATGCAAGCGTTTACTCCGATCTTTTCCACCACCTATCGGGTTGATGTTTCGGTGGACCACTACAGATTGTGGTTCGCTTCGGTCATAGCAGGGCTTCTTCTTCATCTTTACCAACCTCTCCTTCGGCGCCTGCAAACACGATCCTAAGCTCGTTGATTTGGCCGTGTAGCTTCCCATATCGATAGCGTCGCACACCTGGCTGAACGTTGGCCCGTCCCAGATCCCCGTTCGGAGCGGCGCCACTTAACGAATTCCTGCCACCGATCACAGTGTGCCTTCACCGTGCCGTAGTGACCGCCGCCGAACATGTCTTCCAGCGCCTGCGGACCTGCGTAGCTCAATCGCCTGCCATAGCCGAAATTACGGCCATCGCGTCTACCCACCAATGCCATGTCGAATCACCTCATCTACCGTTCTCCAATCCTCGCCCCACGTCATCCCGCCAAGAATGCTGAGTGTTTTCAGGGATCAAGGCCCCTGCGACCTGTGGGGAATGTCCACTACGCGGGACTGGCGGCTCCTTACATCCGGGAGCAAGGGCATCTCATGATCAGGCCTCCTGAACACCGTTGCCGGTGGGCGGGTGGAGGCAGTGCTGGCTGACTAAACCAGCGCCTGAAGATCCTGAGCCGGGTGAACGCAGCACTGCGATGACCGGGGCATGCCTGACTGTCAGTCAGGTGCAGTCCATTCCTTGGTCTGCGGCACCATCATCTACATGGCTGTTGCTGGTGAAATCGGCGTTTGTCAGGCCGATTGTCACGAGGGGGATTGCCGCAAAGCCATGTGCGATCAGGGCTGCAGCAGTGGTAGAAGTGCCCGTCTCTTTCCAGAGAAAGAGACGGGCACAGGTTGGCGCAAAAGTCGGCCAAGCGGATAGGTTGCTGCAGGGCAGCTGGGTACGGTGTATTGGCGCACGAGCGCCGTATGTGTAAGAGCATCCATCACATGGGTAGTGACCGGGCGAGCTGCCGGATGCGAATCGCCCTTGGGGAAAACCACCGCGGGAGCGGCGTGACCTTGAAGGCTCGGGTCACCTGGGGTGCTGTCAACGACAGCCTTTGCACTGTCTTTTCTACGCCCGCAATCCGAGAGGGTCAAGCGACTCGCCCGCAGGATTCTGTGGTTGAAAATGGCATTGGGCGTGTACGGAATCCCGTGGTTTCCAGTAGCCGATTGGGTGCTTTTGATTTTTTAGGTGAGGTCCATCCAAACAGGGCGGCTTTGCAGCCCTGTTTGGATGGACCCGTATGGAAAACGGATCACCGAAGCTTCAAAGCCGTGCGCTCACTCGACCGCGCCACACCTTGCTCTTAGGCTAGAAACGTTTGCCCCGGCCTGATTCGCGAACTCATGCGGCGAGATATGCTCCTGCCGGTTTGCTTCGAGGTAACGGCTCCACCAACTCATGATCATTCGCCGTTCCTCCAGGAACTCAGCCTTGTGGATATACGCCGCCCGAACGTTGTTGCGCTCCCTGTGGCTCATCTGCCGCTCAATAGCCGTCTCTGACCACAGCCCGGATTCGACCAAAGCACTGCACGCCATGGAGCGAAAGCCATGCCCGCAGATTTCGGTCTTGGTGTCGTAGCCCATGTTCCGCAAAGCGCTATTGACCGTGTTCTCGGACATAGGCTTCCACGAGCGAGCGTCACTGGTGAACACCAGATCGAAGTACCCCGTGATCGCGTGAATCTGTTCGAGCAACGCCACCGCTTGCGGTGACAGAGGGACCAGATGGATGTCGCCCGCCATCTTCGTCCCTCTGGTCGAATACGGAACGCCGTCCAACGCGGGCCGCGTGTCAGGTATCTCCCAGATACCCCGCTTCAGGTCGAACTCACTCCAGCGCGCGAAGCGCAATTCGCTGGAGCGGACGAACACATGCAGCGAGAGCATGACGGTCAGCCGAGTGAGCGTGCGTCCCTTGTAGTGCTCGATGCGGTCCATCAACTCGGGCAAACGAGAGAGCGGGAGTGCAGGCCGGTGCGTAACCCGTGGCGCGCTGATGAAGCCCTCAAGGTCATATGCAGGGTTCACCGTGATCAGCCGCAGCCGCTTCGCCTCACGCATGATGCTCTGAAGGTAGTTTTGTACCCTCAACGCCACATCAATCGTGCCGCGTTTTTTGATCTCTTCCAACGGCTGCATGAGGTCGAAGGTATCCAGATCAACAATGGCGCGTGCGCCGAGCAGCGGGAATACGTGAGTCTTCAAACGACTCAGCACGGTCCTCGAATGGCCAGGCGCCCACTTCACGGACATTTCCTTATGCCAGTCCAAAGCAACGCGTTCGAATGTGTGGCCTCTGACAACCGCCTCGGCCTTGGCCTGCTGCTTGGACGCAATCGGATCAACGCCTTCAGCCAGCATCCGCTTAGTCTCCAGACGCTTCTGCCGAGCATCTGCGAGGCCGATAACGGGATAGTTGCCAAACGAGGTCAGCCCCTCCCGCCCATCCGGTTTCACATACCGGAAGCGCCAGCCTTTGCGGCCATTGGGGTAAACGAGGAGGTAAAGACCGTCGCCATCGAAAAGCTTGTAGGGGCGGTCAGTAGGTTTGGCCGAACGGCAGGCGGTGTCGGTCAAGGGAGCAGTAGTACGAGCCATAAGGGTAAACCCCTTTATCGAATCGACTTTATCCCAAACGTTACCCCTAAATCGGCTGGCAGCTGTCGGAATCCGACGGAACGCCATAACGAAAAAACCCGCCAGAAGGCGGGTTTTACGGGGGTTCCAGAGATTTTTCTGGCCTTCGCTGGAACCTGAACTGGTGCCGGAGACAGGAATCGAACCTGCGACCTTCGCGTTACGAGTGCGCTGCTCTACCGACTGAGCTACACCGGCGTGTAGCGCAACGTACCACTGCCGCACCCGTTACGCAAACCCCTGTTTCGCTTGCTTATTGCCCTACCCTCACGCCCCTTTGCAACCGCTCGGGGCCAGGTCTTCTTCGATCGTGGTGGTGCAGCTCCAGCCGGTTGCCGAACGGGTGAGGGTTACGGCTTTGCCGACCACGTTGGCGGGGGCGTCGACCAGGGTGCAGACGATGCTGCCGGTGCCGCTGGCCGCTGTGCCTTGGGCAGTGATCGCGCAGTGGGTGGTCGCGGGTTGGCCGCCGAGGACCGCTACATCCGCCACGTCCTTGCCTTCGTTCAAGCGCAGGTCCATCGCTGTCTTCAGCGCGGTAATTTCCAGCAAACCGGCAGCCGCTTTGGTGCGTGACTGGTGGTTGGTGTACATCGGTATGGCGATGGTCGCCAGGATGCCGATGATCGCGACGACGATCATCAGTTCGATCAGGGTGATACCGCGTTGCCCTTTCATGAACGGTTCCTTTTTCACACGTATTCGTTGAGGTCGCTTCGACCCCGGCTGGCAGCGGCGCAGTAGGCCTGAACAGACACCTTTTGTCACCCCTGCCCGTCAGGGCGTCATCATCGCTGAACTACTCTAGTGAGCATCAGCAACGCGCGCCCCTTCATGGGCACGGCAAGCTGTTTCCAGGCTTGTCGCACGGGCAAAAAAGGACCTTTGCATGAACCCTTCGAAACACCTCTATGCCTGGCACGGCACCGATGCCAATGGCGCGGCGGTCAGCGGGCAGGTGGCTGGGCGTAGCCCGGCTTATGTACGTGCAGGCTTGCAGCGCCAGGGCATACGGGTTGCCGGGTTGCGGCCTGCCCGCGGGATGGCGTGGCGGCTACCCACAGTGCGCGAGAAGAGCGACCCTGCAGGTTTCAGCCGGCAGTTGGCGACGTTGCTCAAGGCCGGTGTGCCGTTGCTGCAGGCGTTCGACGTGATGGGGCGCAGTGGTTGCAGCGCTGGGCAGGCGGCGTTGCTGGCGCGATTGAAACAGGATGTGGCGGCGGGCCTGGGGCTGGCGGATGCGTTGCAGCGCCATCCGCTGTGGTTTGATGGGTTGTACTGCAACCTGGTGCGGGTGGGGGAGCAGTCGGGCACGCTGGACCGGCAGCTTGAACAGCTGGCGGGCATGCTGGAGCAGGGGCAGGCGCTGCGCAAGCGGGTGCGCAAGGCGATGCTTTATCCCCTGCTGCTGTTGCTGACCGGGTTGGGGGTGTCGGCGATCTTGTTGCTGGAAGTGATCCCGCGCTTTCAAAGCTTGTTTGCGGGGTTTGATGCGGCATTGCCCGCGTTCACTCAATGGGTCATCGACTTGTCCACAGGGCTGGGTCGGCATGCGCCAGCTTTGTTGATAACTGCCATTGTGCTGGTTTTGGGTGTGCGGGAGCTTTATCGGAAGCATGAACCTGCGCGCCTGTGGATATCTTGCCAGGTGTTGCGTTTGCCGGTGTTCGGCAAGCTGCTGGGGCAGGCAGCGTTGGCACGTTTTGCCCGTAGCCTGGCCACAGCGTACGCCGCCGGGGTGCCGTTGCTCGATGCGTTGGGTACGGTAGCGAAGGCCAGTGGTAGCGACTTGCACGAGCAGGCCATTGTGCGGCTGCGCCAGGGCATGGCCAATGGGCAGGGGCTTAACCAGGCGATGGCGGTGGAGCCGTTGTTTCCGCCGTTGCTGGTGCAGCTGACGGCCATCGGCGAATCGAGCGGTACACTGGACCAGATGCTGGAAAAATCCGCCAGCCATTACGAGGAACAGGTCAGCCAGGCGCTGGACCAGTTGACCAGCCTGCTGGAGCCGGCCATCGTGCTGATCCTGGGCTTGCTGGTTGGTGGCCTGGTGGTGGCGATGTACCTGCCGATCTTCCAGTTGGGTAGTTTGATCTGAACATGAATTCATGGACTTTGCTGGCCGAGCAGCCGGCGTACTTCACCGCCTTGGCGGCAGTGCTTGGTTTGTTGTTTGGCAGCTTCATCAATGTGGTGGTGTACCGCCTGCCAATCATGCTGGAGCGCCAATGGCAGCGTGAGGCCCAAGAGGTACTGGGCCTGCCAACCACCGAGCACGAGCGTTTTGACCTGTGCTTGCCCGCTTCCCGTTGCCCGCACTGCGGCCACGCGATTCGCGCCTGGGAGAATATCCCGGTGTTGAGTTACCTGGCGCTGCGCGGGCGCTGCTCGGCTTGCAAGCAGCCGATCAGCGCGCGTTACCCACTGGTGGAATTGGCCTGTGCGCTGTTGTCGGTGGCCGTTGCCTGGCATTCGGGGCCGGGGATGGCAGCCATGGCGCTGCTGCTGTTCACCTGGAGCCTGCTGGCGCTGAGCCTGATCGACCACGATCAGCAGCTGTTGCCCGATGTGTTGGTGCTGCCGATGCTCTGGCTGGGCTTGATCGTCAATGCCTTCGACACGGTGGTGCCTTTAGCCCATGCCATCTGGGGGGCAGTCGCCGGGTATCTCAGCCTGTGGGCAGTTTATTGGGTGTTCAAACTGATCACCGGCAAGGAAGGCATGGGCTATGGCGACTTCAAGCTGCTGGCGCTGATCGGTGCCTGGGGCGGCTGGCAGGTGGTGCCGCTGACCTTGATGCTGTCATCAGTGGTCGGCGCGGTTGTCGGCGTGTGTTTGTTGAGGCTGCGCAAGCATTCGGTCGGCACCGCCATACCTTTTGGCCCTTATCTGGCCATTGCGGGGTGGATTGCTGTGCTCTGGGGTGATGAAATATACGCCTCATACCTGCAACTGCTTGGATACTGATGACCACTGCGGCCTTCACCCCCTGGATTCTCGGCCTTACCGGCGGCATCGGCAGCGGCAAGAGTGCCGCCGCCGAGCGCTTTGTCGAGCTTGGCGTGCACCTGGTCGATGCCGACCAGGCGGCGCGCTGGGTTGTAGAGCCGGGCCGCCCGGCGCTGGCAAGCATCGTCGAGCGCTTTGGCGCTGGCGTATTGCAGGAAGACGGCCAGCTCGATCGCGCGGCGTTGCGCCAGCTGATCTTTGCCGACCCGGCCCAGCGCAAATGGCTGGAACAACTGCTGCACCCGCTGATCGGGCAGGAGATTTTCAGCTACTTGGCCAAGGCCGAATCGCCCTATGCGGTGTATGTGTCGCCGCTGCTGATCGAGTCTGGCCAGTATCAGAAAACCCAGCGTGTGCTGGTGATCGATGCACCGCAGGCGCTGCAGGTGGCGCGCACTCTGCTGCGTGACAACACCAGTGCCGAGCAGGTGCAGGCGATTCTCAAGGCTCAGTTGGCCCGCGATGAACGTTTGCGCCACGCCGATGATGTGGTGGTCAACGACAGTGACCTTGCCACGCTGCATGCGCAGATCGACCGACTGCACCACTTTTACCTGACTTTACGAGGAGGCCAGCCATGAGCCAGCCATTGACCGTCGACTGCCCGACCTGTGGCGCACCTGTGGAATGGAGCGAGAAGAGCGCGTTCCGGCCGTTCTGTTCTGACCGTTGCAAATTGATCGATCTGGGGGCGTGGGCGGCAGAGGAGCACAAGATTGCGGGGTCGGAAGAATCCGAAGATGAGCTGTATTCGGGGGATCTGGAGCCGCGGCATTGAGTTGAGTGCGTTTGGGCCTGCTTTGCAGGCCATCGCCGGCAAGCCAGCTCCTACAAGGGCTGGTGCAACGATTACGGCTAGCGCGGTACTTGTGGGAGCCGGCTTGCCGGCGATGAGGCCGACACAAATTACCGCTCATCATCCTTCCACGGCGCCTGCAAATACCGTGTGCGATTGAAGGTTTCCAGCCATTCCGGGCTGAACACCACCAGGGCACTGATCACCATGCCGTTGATAAACGCCTCCGGGAACATCATCAGCCACAGGTAGCCGACAAAGTCGCTGAGCCACTCCGGCATGGCGAAACGCCCATCGAGCCACAGCAACCCTAACCCGGCCAGCAGGCACACCAGCACGGTCAGTGCCGCGGGAAAGAAGCCCGAGCAGAAGATGTAGACGAACAGGTTACGCGGCTGCGCGCGTTCAACCAGGATCGCGCACACTTCGGTGATCAGCACCGGCAGGCCGATCAGCAGCATGCCGTTGACCCCAAGGGCTGCGAGGTCTTGCCGCCCAAGCGCCAGCAAACCGAGCTGGGCGAGAAAGCCGCCGAGTACCGCCAGTGGCCAGTCCAGCAGCAAGGTCACGGCGGTCATGCCGATGAAGTGGTACGACACGCCGGTGTCAAAATCGCGCCTGACCAGCCACAACGCAAACAGGCAGAACACCGTGCCGAACAGCAGGTGCTGCCGGCGGCTGTCGGCAAACAGTTCCACCCAGCGAGTACGGCTAACCGCCCACAGCAATAAAGGGACATAACCCAGCCAACCCAGTGTGAGGCTGGTGCTGGACAAGACGTGCGCGCTGATCACCTGACGAATGCCCCTGGCTACCCTGTGGACATACCTGAGTCTACACCCATTGGAAAACAGCATCTTATCGTCATGGTTTAGCGTCTAAGCTTGTGTGCATGGATGACTCAGACTACCTGCGCCTGCTCACCATCCAGGCCGAACAAGCCAACGCCTTCCTCTCCAATGCACGCAAATGGGAGCGGGAGCGTTGGGTATGCCAGCGCCTGCTGCAGGGGCTGAACATCCCCTATCGCGGCGAAGAATTTACCCCGGCCGGCCAGGAGCCGCCGGATGTGCTGTTTCGCGATGCGTCGTTCGAGGTGTTTTTCGTGCTCGATGAAGGCCGCCGCCTCAATGATGAGTGGCGTGAAGAGCTGCAGCGTCGGCGCAGTGCCTTTTCCCTGGCTCAGCTGGTGCGCCGCGAGGCCCGGCCCAGGCGCATCGCCGCCACCGAATTGCTGGCGCGGCTGGCGCCGACCTTGCGCAAGAAGGCACACAACTACCGGGAACGCGGGCTGGACCTGAGCGAGCTGGACATCATTGCCTTCGCCAGCCTCAAGCGCGAAGTGCTCGACCTCAATACCCACTTCCCGCCGCCCACCGAATACCTGCGCCAGGGCTGGCGCTCGCTGTCGCTGGTGGGGCCGACCTTTGCCCGGGTGCTGTTCGCCCACCCCGACGCGCCGGATTTCTTGCGCGGCAACCTGGGGCGTAGCATCGTTTTCGACGTGGGCATCAGTCTTTGATCCAGTGCCGAGAGTCTTTGCGATGGCGTACACTCGGCGCCAGGGATAGAAAGCTTTATCATTTGTCTCAAGTACTTGCCCGAACCCTGTAGCGTTCGCGCAGTCACATACGTCTACCTGACGAGGCCCTGCCATGACCAGCCGACTGAACCCGGAAGATCAGCGTCGTGTCGATGAGTACCTGCAAGCCCCTCAGCACCAAGTCGAGCGCAAGCCCTTCCGGCCGTGGCTGCTCCTTGTGCTGGTGCTGGCGGTGACCATCGGGTTGGGCCTCATCAGCCGCCTGTTGAGTGGACTGGTGCTATGAGCTGCCCCGCGCTCGCCCTCCCCTCATGCAGTTTGCGGCCGGCCCCCAGGGCCACGAATTCCGTAAACCTTATGAGATATCCCCATGACTCATCGCATCGTGATTGTCGGCGGCGGCGCCGGCGGCCTGGAACTGGCGACCCGCCTGGGTAAAACCCTGGGCAAGCGCAAGCAGGCCGAGATTACCCTGGTCGACGCCAACCTCACGCACATCTGGAAGCCACTGCTGCATGAAGTGGCCGCCGGCTCGCTCAACTCCTCGGAAGACGAACTGAACTACGTGGCCCAGGCCAAGTGGAACCACTTCAACTTCCAGCTGGGGCGCATGAGCGGCCTGGACCGTGAAGGCAAGCAGATTCAACTGGCTGCCACCCTCGACGAAGAGGGCCGCGAGCTGGTGCCTGCGCGCACCCTGCGCTACGACACCCTGGTAATCGCCGTGGGCAGCAATACCAACGACTTCGGCACCTTGGGCGCGGCGCAGCACTGCCTGTTCCTGGACACCCGCAAGCAGGCCGAGCGCTTCCACCAGCAGCTGCTCAACCACTACCTGCGCGCCCACGCGGGCGACCAGGCCAGTGAAAAGATCAGCGTGGCCATCGTCGGCGCCGGTGCCACCGGTGTCGAGCTGGCGGCAGAGCTGCACCACGCCGCCCACGAGCTGGCTGCCTATGGCCTGGACCGCATCCAGCCCAAAGACATGCACATCACCGTGATCGAAGCGGGCCCGCGGGTGCTGCCGGCACTGCCGGAGCGCATCAGTGTGCCGGTGCACAAGACGCTGGAAAAACTCGGCGTGACGGTGATGACCAACGCCTCGGTCAGCGAAGTGACCGCGGATGGCCTGAAAACCGCCAATGGCGACGTGATCCAGGCGAGCCTGAAGGTGTGGGCGGCCGGTATTCGTGCGCCGGGCTTCCTCAAGGACATCGATGGCCTGGAAACCAACCGCATCAACCAGCTTGTCGTGCGCCCTACCCTGCAGACCACCCGCGACGATGACATCTTTGCCTTCGGCGACTGCGCCGCCTGCCCGCAACCAGGCAGTGACCGCAACGTGCCGCCACGCGCCCAGGCGGCGCACCAGCAAGCGGAAATGTTGGCCAAGAGCCTGAAGGCGCGCCTCGAGAACAAGCCGCTGCCCACTTACGCCTACAAGGACTACGGGTCGTTGGTGTCGCTGTCGCGCTTCTCGGCGGTGGGTAACCTGATGGGTAACCTGATGGGCAGCGTGAAGCTTGAGGGCTGGCTGGCGCGGATGTTCTATGTGTCGCTGTACCGCATGCACCAGATGGCGCTGTATGGGTTCTTCCGTACGGCGATGATGATGCTGGGTAGCAAGATTGGCCGGGGCACTGAGCCGCGGCTTAAGCTGCACTGATTGTTAAAAGCCCAGCTCAGTGAGCTGGGCTTTTTTTTGGGTGTGGCAACTGTGGCAGCTTACTGATGTGGGAGCGGGCTGCGGACTCCGTGGTTTTTTCGAGACAAAAGAAAAAGGGCATCTCTGTCGAGATGCCCTCTTTACATGGTGGGTCGTGTAGGATTCGAACCTACGACCAATTGGTTAAAAGCCAACTGCTCTACCAACTGAGCTAACGACCCTGAAAATGGTCGGGGTGAGGGGATTCGAACTCCTGACATCCTGCTCCCAAAGCAGGCGCGCTACCGGACTGCGCTACACCCCGAGATTGGCTCCGCGACCTGGACTCGAACCAGGGACCCAATGATTAACAGTCATTTGCTCTACCGACTGAGCTATCGCGGAACTGAACTTCGGTACATCTTTACTGCTTCGAAGTCTGTGTTAGCTTCGATCTCTTCAGCTTCTTGGCTTTCGCTTTGTCGCTGCTGAGGCCGGCTATTCTACATTCTTCGTTTTGCTTGTCAACCACTTTTTTTCATTCAACTTACTGATTTCTAAGTTGTTTTGCTAACACCGATGTTCCTGGTGATTCGCTTAGTGCCTGACAACGCGGCGTATATTAGGGGCACTCTTGAAACCGTGCAAGCGTTTTTTTCAAAAATTTCAGCAAGTTATGAAAAAAACTGGCGAGGGCCTGATTTTGCGGGGTTTGGCTGGCCCTCTTCGCCGGCAAGCCGGCTCCCACAAGGGGCCGCGTTGGCTTCAGACACACAGCGGCCATAAAAAAGCCCCGCAGGTGCGGGGCTGATTTTTGCAGCGGATGGATCAGGCAAACACGATTTCTTCGCCTTCTACCTTGGCGGTGATCGCCGAGCCCGGCAAGAATTTGCCAGCCAGGATCATCTGCGCCAGCGGGTTCTCGATCCAGCGCTGGATCGCCCGCTTCAGCGGCCGTGCGCCATACACCGGGTCGTAACCCACCGCGATCAGCTTGTCCAAGGCTTCCGGGCTGAGGTTCAGCGCCAGTTCGCGCTCGGCCAGGCGGCTGCGCAGGCGGCCAAGCTGGATTTCGGTGATACCAGCGATCTGCTCGCGGCCCAGGGGCTCGAACACCACCACTTCGTCGACCCGGTTGATGAACTCCGGACGGAAGTGCGAACCCAATGCGTCCATCACCGCCGCACGCTGAGCATCGCGATCGCCCACCAGTTCCTGGATCTGCGCCGAGCCCAGGTTGGAGGTCATCACGATCACCGTGTTGCGGAAGTCCACGGTACGGCCGTGGCTGTCGGTCAGGCGGCCATCTTCAAGCACTTGCAGCAGCACGTTGAAGACATCCGGGTGGGCTTTCTCCACCTCGTCCAGCAGTACCACCGAGTAAGGCTTGCGGCGTACCGCTTCGGTCAGGTAACCACCCTCTTCATAACCTACATACCCTGGTGGGGCGCCGATCAGGCGAGCCACGGAGTGTTTCTCCATGAACTCGGACATGTCGATACGCACCATGGCCTCTTCGGTGTCGAACAGGAACTCGGCCAGCGCCTTGCACAGCTCGGTCTTGCCCACGCCGGTCGGGCCGAGGAACATGAACGAACCACTTGGCCGGTTCGGATCGGACAGGCCGGCACGCGAGCGGCGCACGGCGTTGGCCACGGCAGTCACGGCTTCGTTCTGGCCGATCACGCGCTGGTGCAGCAGGTCTTCCATTTTCAGCAGCTTGTCGCGCTCGCCCTCGAGCATCTTGGCCACTGGGATGCCGGTCCATTTGGACACCACTTCGGCAATCTCTTCCTCGGTCACCTTGTTGCGCAGCAGCTGGTTCTCGGTCTTGCCGTGCTGGTCGACCATCTGCAGGCTGCGCTCAAGGTCCGGGATCACGCCGTACTGCAGCTCGGCCATGCGGCTCAGGTCGCCTTTGCGACGGGCAGCTTCAAGCTCCTGGCGGGCCTGCTCGATCTTTTGCTGGATCTGCGCCGAGCCCTGCACTTCGGCTTTTTCGGACGCCCAGATTTCTTCCAGGTCGGAGTACTCGCGCTCCAGGCGCTCGATTTCCTCGGTCAGTTTTTCCAGGCGTTTTTTCGCCGCTTCGTCTTCTTCTTTCTTGAGTGCCTGCGATTCCACTTTCAGCTGGATCAGGCGACGGTCGAGACGGTCGAGCACTTCCGGCTTGGAGTCGATCTCCATGCGGATGCGGCTGGCCGCTTCGTCGATCAGGTCGATGGCCTTGTCCGGCAGCTGGCGGTCGGTGATGTAGCGGTGGCTGAGCTTGGCCGCAGCAATGATGGCGCCGTCGGTGATGGCCACCTTGTGGTGCACTTCATAGCGCTCTTTAAGGCCGCGCAGGATGGCGATGGTGTCTTCCTCGCTCGGCTCTTCCACCAGTACTTTCTGGAAGCGGCGCTCCAGGGCGGCGTCCTTCTCGATGAACTGGCGGTATTCGTTGAGCGTGGTGGCACCGACGCAGTGCAGCTCACCACGGGCCAAGGCCGGTTTGAGCATGTTGCCGGCGTCCATGGCGCCCTCGCCTTTACCGGCGCCGACCATGGTGTGCAGCTCGTCGATGAACAGGATGATCTGGCCTTCCTGCTTGGACAGCTCGTTGAGCAGCGACTTGAGGCGCTCTTCGAACTCGCCGCGGTACTTGGCACCGGCGATCAGCGCACCCATGTCCAGCGCCAGCAGGCGCTTGCCTTTGAGGCCGTCGGGCACTTCACCGTTGATGATGCGCTGGGCCAGGCCCTCGGCAATGGCGGTCTTGCCCACGCCGGGTTCGCCGATCAGCACCGGGTTGTTCTTGGTACGGCGCTGCAGCACCTGCACGGTGCGGCGGATTTCGTCGTCACGGCCGATCACCGGGTCCAGCTTGCCTTCTCCGGCACGCTTGGTCAGGTCGACGGTGTACTTGTCCAAGGCCTGGCGCGACTCTTCGGCGTTGGCGTCATTCACCGCCGCGCCACCGCGCAGGTTGTTGATGGCGTTTTCCAGGGCCTTCTTGCTTACGCCCTGGCTCAGCAGCAGCTTGCCGAGCTTGCTGTTCTCGTCCATGGCGGCCAGCAGCACCAGTTCACTGGAAATGAACTGGTCGCCTTTCTGCTGGGCCAGGCGGTCGGCCTGGTTGAGCAGGCGCGCCAAGTCCTGCGACATGTTCACGTCGCCGGTGGGGTTCTGGATTTTCGGCAGCTGGTCGAGTTCTTTTACCAGTGCCTGGCGCAGGCTGTTGATGTCGAAGCCGACCTGCATCAGCAGCGGCTTGATCGAACCACCTTGCTGCTCGATCAGCGCCTGCAGCAGGTGCAGGGGCTCGATGGCGGGGTGGTCCATGCCAACGGCCAGGGACTGGGCATCGGAAATCGCTAATTGAAGCTTGCTGGTTAAACGGTCTATTCGCATGGGAGTACCTTCCTGTAAGGGCAGGTCGGAGCGATGGACAGCACCTTTAATGAAGAAACCTGCCTGAGATGACCTTATAGATAAGGCTGATTCTGGAAGATTCAAGCGTAGCGGGGTTGACCGAGGTCAGCCTGATGGATTAGCGGTGCCCCAATCGCCGGCAAGCCGGCTCCCACAAGAAGGCGCAAACTTCAAGAAAGGTGGGTACTGGTAGGAGCCGGCTTGCCGGCGATGAGGCCGGGCCTGTCAGCGAGGATCCAGCCAGACTAAAGAAGCAAACCGCCCACCCTGCGGGGTACGGCGATAGGAGAAGAACCGCTCATCGCTGACCGTGCAGTAGCCACCGCCATAAACCGCAGTCACACCGCGCGCCGCCAGGCGAATACGCGCCAGCTCATAGATGTCGGCCAGCAACTTGCCCGGCCGCTCACCGTCGACAAAGGCTCTGGCAGCCTCCGGGTGCACCGCCGTGAAGGCATCACGCACTTCCAGGCCTACTTCGAAGGCCTGCGGGCCGATGGCCGGGCCCAACCACACCAGCACTTCTTCAGGCGGCAAGGCCAAGCGGTCCAAGGTGGCTTCCAGCACGCCACCAGCCAGCCCGCGCCAGCCAGCATGCGCCGCCGCTACACGGGTACCGGCGCGGTCGCAGAACAGCGCTGGCAGGCAATCGGCAGTCATCACGGTGCAGGCGATGCCGAGCTGGTCGGTCCAGCTGGCGTCGGCTTCGGCGACCACGGACGGGTCGGCATCCGCCACCACCAGGCCATGCACCTGTTTGAGCCAGGCGGGCTGGATGGCGAATTCGTCGCTCAGGCGGCGACGGTTCTCGGTGACAGCCTGTGGCTCATCGCCCACATGGTCACCGAGATTGAAGGATTCGTAGGGCGGCAGGCTGATGCCGCCCTGACGGGTGGTGACGCAGGCGCGAACCGAGGCCGGGGCGGGCCAGTCGGGGAACAGCAGCGACTGCGCCAGGCCACTCATCCGACAAAGCTCTCGCGGTCCTGGTTGAGCAGCGACAGCAACCAGACGAAATCATCGGGCAGTGGCGATTCCCACTTCATGATTTCACCGGTAATCGGGTGAGCCAACGCCAGGAAACGCGCGTGCAGCGCCTGGCGCGGGAAGGTCTTGACCGCCTCGACCATGGTTGGGCTGGCAGCCGGTGGAATGCGGAAGCGCCCACCGTACGTCTGGTCGCCGACCAGCGGGAAACCAACATGGGCCATGTGCACACGAATCTGGTGAGTACGGCCGGTTTCCAGCTTGACCCGCACGTGGGTGTGGGAGCGGAAGCGCTTGAGCACGCGGTAGTGGCTGACCGCCGGCTTACCGCCGTCGGTGACTGCCATGCGCTGGCGCATACCGCCGTGGCGGCCGATCGGGGCATCGATCTTGCCACCGGCCGTTACCACACCAATCACGATGCACTCATAGATGCGGCTGACTTTACGGCTTTGCATCTGCTCGACCAGCTTGGTCTGCGCTTGCAAGGTCTTGGCCACCACCATCAGGCCGGTGGTGTCTTTGTCCAGGCGATGAACGATACCGGCGCGCGGCACGTTGACGATATCTGGCACGTGGTGCAGCAACGCATTGAGCAGCGTACCGCTGGCATGACCGGCGGCCGGGTGCACAACCAGCCCGGCGGGCTTGTTGATGACCATGATATGTTCGTCTTCGTAGACGATATCCAGCTCGATATCTTCGGCGATCCACTCGCCCTGGGCCTCTTGCTCGGCCTCCAGCGCCAGCAGCGAGCCACCATGGACGGTATCTCGAGGGCGCACGACGGCGCCATCGACCGTCAGGCGGCCCTCTTTGATCCACGTAGTAAGCCGCGAACGCGAGTACTCGGCGAACAATTGGGCGGCGACCTGGTCGAGGCGTTGACCGCCCAGTTCGGACGGTACCTCTGCGCTAAGTTGAATGATCTCGGACATGCTCGATTCGGCGGGCGCACAGCCTTTGGTTTCGGCTGCGAGCTTGTGGTTAAATACGGCTTCTTTTGTCCCGGGGTTGGCCGGGGCGCTCATCATAACAGGACGGCACCGCCCAAGACAGCGGCCGTCAAAGGGACGCAAGCCGCCATGCAAGTGAAACACCTGCTGCTGATCGCCATCCTCGGGCTTACCGCGGCCTGTTCCTCTAATAAAGAGGTGATTGACGAGAACCTCAGCGAGGCCGAGCTGTACCAGCAGGCCCAGGCTGACCTGGACAACTCCAGCTACACCAGCGCCGTGAACAAGCTCAAGGCCCTGGAGTCGCGCTACCCGTTCGGCCGTTATGCCGACCAGGCGCAGCTAGAGCTGATCTACGCCAACTACAAAAACTCCGAGCCGGAGGCTGCCAAATCGGCTGCCGAGCGCTTCATCCGCCTGCACCCGCAGCACCCGAACGTCGATTACGCCTACTACCTCAAGGGCCTGACCTCGTTCGACCAGGACCGTGGCCTGCTGGCGCGCTTCCTGCCGCTGGACATGACCAAGCGTGACCCGGGCGCCGCGCGCGACTCGTACAACGAGTTCGCCCAGCTGACCAGCCGCTTCCCCAACAGCCGCTACGCCCCGGACGCCAAGCAGCGCATGATCTACCTGCGCAACCTGCTAGCCTCCTACGAGATCCACGTCGCTGACTACTACCTGAGCCGCCAGGCTTATGTCGCTGCCGCCAACCGTGGCCGCTACGTGGTAGAGAACTTCCAGGAAACCCCATCGGTCGGCGATGGCCTGGCCGTGATGGTCGAGTCGTACCAGAAGATGCACCTGGACGAACTGGCCGCCACCAGCCTGGAAACCCTCAAGCTCAACTACCCTGACCACCCGAGCCTGGTCGATGGCGAGTTCCAGCCCAAGCAGACCGAGTCTGACGGCCGTGGCTGGTTGTCCAAGGCCACCCTGGGCCTGATCGAAACCGACGCGCCGCTGCCGCCGGGTGAAACCCGCGCCAACCAGGACGTGGTCCGCCAGTTCCAGGACGCCCGCGCCGAGACGCCGCAGGACCTGCTGCCGAAAGACGAAAACGGCGACCCTATCCTGCCGGAAGGCCCGAAAGAAGCCGAAAAAGACCGCTCGTGGTTCAGCTACATGACCTTTGGTCTGTTCGACTGATTCATCGTGGTACGAGAAAGGGAGGCCTTGGGCCTCCCTTTTTTTATGGCCGCGCCCTAGACTGTCGGCTTCTCCAATAGACAAGCTGGACACCATGGTTCGCCTACTTTTCTGGATCGCCCTGATCGCCGCCGCGTTCTGGCTGTGGCGCAAATTCAAGATCAGCCAGCAATCGCCATCCGGGCCGAAACTCGACGCGCCGTTGCAGATGGTGCGCTGCGCCCATTGCGGCGTGCACCTGCCCAATGACCGGGCGTTGCACCGGGGCAATGAGTGGTATTGCAGCCAGGCCCACCTGCAGCAGGGGCCTGGCCAATCGCGTTGATTCAGTGTGGGCCGCTTCGCGGGGCAAGCCCACAGTTGAAATGCATGCCTTCAGCGCGGTGACTACCTCTGGGAGCGGGCTTGCCCCGCGAAGAGGCCCGCGTTGATCATGCGATTAACCCCATCAGCCACTTGTCCCTCCCCGACCCTTTCGCACCATTTACGACCCCTCCCCCTCCGCCAGCATTGACCTACCCTGGCAAAATTCGCTAAATCCTATTTATCCGCATAAATATGAAAAATAGCGAAATGCTCAAACCCAAACGCAAGCGCCAGAAGTTGTCCGACGTGATCGTCGAATCGGTCAAGCGCTCGATCGTCACCGAAGCCTTGCACCCAGGCGACCGCTTGCCCACCGAGCGTGAGCTGATGGAGCACTTCGAATGCTCGAAAGGCACCGCCCGCGAAGCGCTCAAGGCGCTGGAAGTCGAAGGCCTGGTCAGCACCCGCACCGGCCCTGCCGGCGGCGCCTACCTGAACGAAGTCGGCACCGAACCGGCCAGCCGTGCCCTGCGCAACTACCTGCACTTCCAGCACCTGGACGGCGAGCAGGTGTACCAACTGCGCAAGGTTATCGAGGTGGAACTGGCAGTGTCGGTGATGGGGCAACTGAGCGAAACCGACTACGCCGCGCTGCAGGCCAACATCGATTTCTGCAGCGCCCCGGAAGACAGCGAAGAAGGCCAGCGCGAGCAACGCCTGGCAGAACTGGAGTTCCATACCCTGCTGGCCCACCGCTGCCCCAACCCGCTGCTGCGCTTCATGGCGGTGTTCCTCAACGACCTGCTGCGCGACCTGGTGGTGCTGAAGAAGGCCTACCTGCCCAAGCGCCAGCAGTTCGCCGCCGCCAACATCGACTACCACAAGCAACTGTTGCTGGCCCTGCGCGCCAGCGACGAGCCCGCCGTGCGCCGACTGATGCACGAGCACATGTGCGACGCCGAGCACCACATGACCGCGCTGGAAGGCGAGGTCGCCCGCAACTTTTTGCTGGAGTTCCCACACAACCACTGATCCGCCTGGACAGAGGCCTGCACACAGGCCCGGCCGCACCGCTTTGTCATTGCACTCCTGCCTAATAACCACAACCAAGGAGTTACTCATGCAAAGACGTACCCTGCTCAAGGCAGGCCTTGCCCTGGGTGCTTTCGGTAGCCTCCCCTTCGGGGCGCACCGGGCATTCGCCGACGAACCGCTGACCTTCTACGGGCTCAAATCCATGTCTGGCGCCTTCGCCAGCTACGGCAAGTACGCCGACATGGGTTCGCGCCTGGCCATCGCCGAGCACCCGCAACTGCTCGGCCGCCCGCTCAAGTACAAAGTCATCGACACCGAAGGCAACGCCGGCAAGGCGGTGCGCAAGGTACAGGAAGCCATCGGCCAGGATGGCGCACGCTTCTTCCAGGGCTGCACCCTGTCGTCCTCGGCGCTGGCCGTGTCGAAGGAAATCCACAAGGCAGGCGGTGTGTTCATGACGCCGGTCGGTGCCGACGAGATCACCGGCAAGGACTGCAACGCGTCGACCTTCCGTTGGTCGGTGCCCACCTATGGCGCCATCCGCGAGACGCTGATCCCGATGATTCGCCAGCTGCCGCAGGCCAAGCGCTGGTACACCATCACCCCGCAATACGTGTTCGGCGATGCGCTGCTGGACAACGCCCGCAAGGTGTTCGCCGAGTTTGGCGTGGAACACATCGGCAACAGCTACCACTCGCTGCAGGAACAGGAATTCTCCGGGTATCTGACCAACGCCATCGCCGCCAAACCCGACGTGCTGGTGCTGCTCAACTTCGGCAGCCAGTCGTCCAACGCTTTGCGCCAGGCGGTCAACTTCGGCATCAAGGACCGTATGAAAGTGCTGATGGTGTGGTCGGCCGGGCTCGACCAGTTCCAGGAGCTGGGCAGCGACGTGCTCGAAGGGGTGTACCTGGGCGCGCAGTACTGGCACCAGGTCGATACGCCCCTGAACAAACAGCTGGTCGCCGCCACCCAGAAGGCCTATGGCATCAACCCCAACTACCCGCTGGCGGCCGACTACATCGGCACCAAGGTCATGCTCGATGCCATCATCAAGGCCGGCAGCCTGGATGGCGCCAGCGTGTCCGCCGCCTTGCAGGGCATGCGCTTCCAGGGCCCTACCGGCGAAGAGCTGATCCGCCCCGGCGACCACCAGGTGCTCAAGGACTACTACCTGTTGCGCGGCAAGCCCCAGGGGCAGATGCGCGACGAGGACGACCTGGCCGAAGTCATCAGCTCGGGGCGCTCGTTCGTCGAAGTCGACCACACCGGTTGCGCCTTGGCCTGAAGCTGCGGCGTTAGTCAAAACCACTCGTACAGGCAGGCGCAGCGCGCACTGTCGAGGGCACACTCATGCTCGATTTGTACCTGTTCCAACTGCTCAACGGCCTGGGCCTGGGGATGATCTACTTCCTCATCGCCGTGGGCCTGACGATCATTTTCGGCCTGCTCAACTTCGTCAACTTCGCCCACGGCGCGTTCTTCCTGCTGGGCGCGTACCTGTGCTACACCGCCGTGGCGATCACCGGCAACTTCTGGCTGGCCCTGCTGATTGCCCCGCTGGTGGTCGCGGCGCTGGCCTGGGCGGTGGAGCGGTTGCTGATCAAGCGCATCTACCACTTGCCGCACACCTTCCAGATCCTCGTCACCCTGGGCATAGCGCTGATCATCCAGGAAGCCTCGGTGCTGATCTGGGGCCCGGTGGGCAAAAGCATCGCCGTGCCACCGGAGCTGCGCGGGGTGCTGATCGTCGGCGACTTCATCTACCCGTACTACCGCTTGTTCCTCATCGGCTTCGCGGCGCTGATCGGCCTGGGCCTGTGGCTGCTGCTGGAGCGCACCCGCTTTGGCGCGCTGGTGCGCGCAGGCAGCGAGAGCACCGAAACCGTGTCGCTGTTGGGCACCAACATCTTCCGCCTGTTCTCCCTGACCTTCGCCCTGGGCGTGGGCCTGGCCGGCGTGGCGGGGGTGCTGTTCGCACCGCTGCGGGGTGCCCAACCCTTCGTCGGCCCGGAAATCCTCGGCATCGCCTTCGTGGTGGTGGTGATCGGCGGCATGGGTTCGTTCGGCGGCGCGCTGGTGGGCGGCCTGCTGGTGGGTGTGGTGCAAAGCATGATGACCAGCCTCTGGCCGCAAGGCGCCAGCTTGATGATCTACGGCGCGATGGCGGCGGTGATCCTGGTCCGCCCCTATGGCCTGTTCGGGAGAGCATGACGATGAGCGAGAAGAACCCATTGCCCGTGAAGGGCCGCACCCCTGCCCTGCTGTTATTGGTGCTCGCCAGCCTGGTGGCGCTGCCGTTGATCTTGCCGTCGGCCACCCTGGCCACCGAGATCCTGATCTTTGCCTTGGCGGCGCTGGCCTGCAACCTGCTGCTCGGCTACACCGGCCTGCTGTCGTTCGGCCAGGGCATTTTCTTCGGCGTGGGCGCCTACGGCGCGGCGCTGCTGATGATTCACCTCAACTGGGGGATGTTCAGTGCGCTGCTCGGCGCGGCCGTGTTCGGTGCCTTCCTGGCGCTGCTGGTGGGGGCGCTGGCAATCCGCCGCAAGGGCATCTACTTCGTCATGCTGACCCTGGCCTTCAGCCAGATGGCGTACTTCCTGGCGTACACCTTGAGCGGCTGGACCGGCGGTGACAACGGCCTGCTCGACGTGCCGCGGCCGAACATCGAAATCGCTGGCCACGTGCTGGTCGACCTGGCCGACCCACGGCACTTCTATGTGTTTGTGGCGGTGCTGTTCCTGTTGATCTTCGCGGGCGCCCTGCGGGTGATCCGCTCGCCGTTCGGCAGCACCCTGCTGGCGATCCGCGAAAACGAGACCCGCGCCGCCGCCATCGGCTACGACACCCGCCACTTCAAGATCCTGGTGTTCATGATGTCTGGCGCCATCACCGGTATCGCGGGTGCGCTGTACGCGATGCTGCTGCACTTCGCGCCGCTGTCGAACATCGACCTGATGATGAGCGAGAACATCCTGATCATGACCATCGTCGGTGGCACCGGCTCGCTGTTCGGCTCCTTGCTGGGTGCGGGCGCCATCGTAGTGCTGGGCGATGTGCTCTCGGAGCTGTGGCCACGCTGGCTGATGCTGCTGGGGGCGATCCTGATCCTGGTGGTGGTGTTCATGCGTGGCGGCCTGTGGGGCGGCTTGGCCGAGTTGGGCAAGCGCCTGCAACCCGCGCGCACTGACGATGACAAGACAACGGCCAAGACCAAGGAGACCTTGTGATGAGCGATTACCTCCTGGAAACCCGCAACCTGGAGCTGGCCTACGGGCCGTTCAAGGCGGTGGCAGGCGTCGACCTGAAGGTCCGCGCCGGCACCATTCACACGGTCATCGGCCCCAACGGCGCCGGCAAGACCAGCCTGTTCCACTGCCTGACCGGCGAACGCCAGGCCACCAGCGGCAAGATCCTGTTCAACGGCCAGGACATCATCCGCAAACCGTCCCACGGCCGCGTGGCGCTGGGCATGGCGCGCTCGTTCCAACTCACCAGCCTGTTCCAGAACCTGTCGGTACGCGAGAACCTGCGCCTGGCCGCCCAAGGCCGCGATGGCCTGGGCGCGCTGAACTTCTGGCGCAGCGTGGAGCACAAGCGCAGCCACTGGAACACCGCCGATCAGGTATTGGAGCGGCTGAAGCTGACCGCACGCGCCGACACCCTGGCCGGCGAACTGTCGCACGGCCAGCAACGGGTGCTTGAGGTGGGCATGTCGATCTGCGCCAAGCCCACCCTGCTGATGCTCGACGAGCCGACCTCGGGCATGGGCATCGATGACATCCCGGTGATGACCGACCTGATCAGCGACCTGGGCCGCGACCATACCGTGCTGCTGATCGAGCACAACATGAGCATCGTCATGTCGATCAGCCAGCGCATCACCGTCATGAGCCACGGCCAGATCCTGGTCGAGGGCACACCGGAACAGGTGCGTAACGACGCCCGCGTGCGCACCGCCTACCTTGGAGAGGCCGCCTGATGCTCAACGTCGAATCGATCCATTCCTACTACGACAAGAGCCACGTGCTCGAAGGGGTTTCGCTGCAGGTCGGCGCCGGTGAACTGGTGACCCTGCTAGGGCGCAACGGCGCTGGCAAGACCACCACCTTGCGCAGCATCCTCGGCATCGTCCGGCCGCGCCAAGGGCAGATCAGCTTCAACGGCCAGCAGCTGGTCGGCCGCGAAATCTTCGACATCGCCCGCCAGGGCATCGCCCTGGTGCCGGAGCATCGCGGCATCTTCCGCCAGCTCAGCGTCGAGGAGAACCTGAAGATTGCCGTGCGCAAGGAAAGCCGCTGGCAGCTGGAAGACGTCTACACCCTGTTCCCGCGTCTGAAAGAACGGCGGCGCAACGGCGGTTTTGCACTCTCCGGCGGCGAACAGCAGATGCTGGCCATCGCCCGCGCCCTGCTCAATGACCCCAAGTTGCTGATCCTCGACGAGCCCACCGAGGGCCTGGCCCCGGTGATCGTCGATGAGCTGGTGAAGATTTTGCGCGGGATCAAGGGCGAAGGCCTGTCGATCCTGCTGGTGGAGCAGAACCTGATGGTCTGCGACGCCCTCGCCGACCGCCACTACGTACTGGAACAAGGCCGTGTCGCCTACCAGGGCAGCGCGGCGCAGTTCCGCGACGACCCGAGCATCAAGAACCGCTACCTGGCCCTGAGCGCCTGAAAGGAGAATGCCCATGAATACCCGCATCGATCCCTCGCAGCACTTGCTCGGCCAAGGTGCGTTGGTCAGCCGCGAGCGCCTCTGGCAATCGCTGATGGACCTGGCCAGGCTCGGCGCCACCGCCAAGGGCGGGGTGTGCCGCCTGGCCCTGACCGACCTCGACCGCCAGGCCCGCGACCTGTTCGTGCGCTGGTGCACCGAGGCGGGCTGCACGGTCAGCGTTGACGCCATCGGCAACATTTTCGCCCGGCGCCCCGGGCGTAACCCAGCCTTGCCACCGGTGATGACCGGCAGCCATATCGACACCCAGCCCACCGGCGGCAAGTTCGATGGTTGCTACGGGGTGATGGCCGGGCTGGAGGTGATTCGTACCCTCAACGACCTGCAGCTGACCACCGAGGCACCGCTGGAAGTGGTGGTTTGGACCAACGAAGAAGGCTCGCGCTTCCCGCCGTGCATGATGGGCTCAGGCGTGTTTGCCGGTAAGTTCGGCCTGCAGGAAACGCTGGACAAGGTCGATGACCAAGGCCTGTCGGTGGGCGCGGAGCTGACGCGTATCGGCTACGCCGGCCCCCGCGTACCCACGGGCCATGCGGTGGGCGCCTACTTCGAAGCGCACATCGAGCAAGGCCCGGTGCTGGAAGACCAGCGCACCACCATCGGCGTGGTCCAGGGCTGCCTGGGGCAGAAATGGTTCGACCTGGTGCTGACCGGCGTCGAGGCCCATGCCGGCCCAACGCCCATGCACCTGCGCAAGGATGCTCTGGTCGGCGCCGCCGATGTAGTGGCAGCGGTCAATCGTGTGGCCCACGCTCACCAGCCGCATGCCTGTGGCACGGTGGGTTGCCTGACCCTGCACCCCGGCTCGCGCAATGTCATCCCCGGCCAAGTGCACATGACGCTTGACCTGCGCCACCTCGACCCGGCCCACCTCGACGCCATGGTCGCCGCAGTGCGGGCGGCGATCGACGCCACCACGGCAAAACACGGGTTGACCTTCGAACTCACACCCACGGCTGACTTCCCGCCGCTGTACTTCGCCGAGCAATGCGTCGATGCCGTGCGCCAGGGTGCGCGCGAGCTGGGCTTGAGCCACATGGACATCGTCAGCGGGGCTGGCCACGACGCGATTTTCCTCGCCGAGCTGGGCCCGGCCGGCATGATCTTCGTGCCGTGCGAAGGCGGCATCAGCCACAACGAAATCGAAAACGCAGCGCCACAGGACCTGGCCGACGGCTGCGACGTGCTGCTGCGCGCCATGTTCCAGGCCGCCAACCAGGGAGCGCATTGAGATGACCGGCAAAACTGCCATCGGTGAACTGACCGCCGTCGAACTGCTCGAACTTTACCAGCGCCGTGAGCTGTCGCCTGTAGAGGTGATCGATGATGTGCTGACGCGCATCGATCAGCACAACCCGGCCGTCAACGCCTACTGCCATGTGGACGGTGAAGGCGCCCGCGCCGCCGCCCGCGCCAGCGAACAACGTTGGCAACGGGCTGAGCCGTGTGGCCGGCTGGACGGGGTGCCAGCGTCGATCAAGGACCTGACCCTGACCCGCGGCATGCCCACACGCAAGGGCTCACGTACCACATCGGGCGCTGGGCCGTGGGACGTCGATGCGCCCTTCAGCGCATTCATGCGCGGTGCCGGTGCAGTGCTGGTCGGCAAGACCACCACGCCGGAGTTCGGCTGGAAAGGCGTGACCGACAACCCGCTGTACGGCGTCACCCGCAACCCGTGGGACACACGCCTGACGGCAGGTGGCTCATCCGGCGGCGCGGCGGCTGCGGCGGCGCTGAACCTGGGTGTGCTGCACCAGGGCAGCGATGCCGGTGGTTCAATCCGCATACCTTGCGCCTTTACCGGCACCTTCGGCATCAAGCCCACATTCGGCTACGTACCGCAGTGGCCGTCCAGCGCCATGACCGTGCTCTCACACCTTGGGCCGATGACCCGCACCGTCGATGACTCGGTGCTGATGCTCGACTGTGTGGCCCGGCCCGATGCGCGTGATGGGCTGGCCGGTGCAGCCCGCCAGGCGCCATGGCTGGGCCAGGAGCAGGACCTCAGCGGGCTGCGGATCGCCTACAGCGCCGACTTCGGCTACGTGCAGGTCGACCCGCAAATCCACGCGCTGGTGGCGCAGGCGGTGCAGCGCCTGGCGCGGCTGGGGGCGCAGGTGGAGGAAGTCGACCCGGGCTTCGCAGACCCGCTGGAGACATTCAATACCCTGTGGTTTGCCGGGGCTGCTCGGCTGACCAGCGCCTTTACCGACGAGCAGCGGGAGCAGATCGACCCCGGGTTGCGCTGGATTGCCGAACAAGGGGCGCGGATCAGCTTGAGTGAATACACCCAGGCGCTGGAGGCGCGGGCCGAGCTGATTGCGCGGATGAATGCCTTCCACCAGCGTTATGACGTGCTGGTGTCACCGATGTTGCCGCTGGTGGCGTTCGAGGCGGGGCATAACGTGCCGCCGGGGTCGCGGATGGCGCAGTGGATGGAGTGGACACCGTTCAGCTACCCGTTCAACTTGACCCAGCAGCCGGCGGCTTCGGTGCCGTGCGGGTTTACCCGCGAGGGGTTGCCGGTGGGGTTGCAGGTGGTTGCGGGGCGGTTTGCCGATGAGCAGGTGCTGCGGGTGTGCAAGGTGTATGAGCAGCACTACCCGAGCCGGCATTTGCAGGCGCCGGTGGTGAGTTGAAGCCTTAGTTAGTTGCTGGCCCCACCGGCCCAATCGCCGGCAAGCCGGCTCCCACAGGTACAGCGCAGCACTTGAGAGCAATGCTGTCACTGTGGGAGCTGGCTTGCCGGCGATTGGGCCGCCAAGCGGCCCCGGCGATCTCAGCCCAGACGCCCGGCCGGGGCATACGGCGCGGGATCAATGATCGGCGCAGCGCCCGTCAGCAAATCGGTAAACAACTGACACGAAGCCGGCGCCAGCACCAACCCATTGCGGTAATGCCCGCAGTTCAACCACAACCCGTCATGCCCCGGCACAGGCCCGATATACGGGACACCTTCAGGCGACCCCGGCCGCAGCCCTGCCCAGTGCCCCACGACAGTCGCATCCTTGAGCGCCGGCAACAGCTCCACCGCCGAAGCCTTCAGGCTCGCCAGCGCATCCTCGGTCGGGGTTTTGTCGTACCCGGCATGCTCCAGCGTGCTGCCCACCAGGATGTGCCCGTCACGGCGGGGGATCGCGTAACGCCCCTTGGCCAGCACCATGCTCGGCAAGAAGTCCTCGGCGCACTTGAACAGGATCATCTGGCCCTTCACCGGCTCCACCGGCAGCTCAAGGCCTAGGGTGCGCAGCAGGTCGCCACTCCAGGCGCCAGCACTGAGCACCACTTCATCGGCCTGCAGCACGCCGTCTGCCGTCAGCACGCCGGTCACGCGCCCGCTATCCTCAACGAAGCCGGTGATTTGGCAGTGTTCACGCAAAGTCACGTTGGGCAATGCCAGCAGCACCGCCTTGAGCGCTTTCACCAGCCGTGGGTTGCGCACGTTGGCCACACCTGCCATGTGGATGGCGTGCTTGAAGCCTGGGCCCATTACCGGCACTGCGTCATAAACCGCCGAAATATCCACGGCACTGAGTGGCCGGCGCTCGCGTTGCGCCCACGCCAGGGCTTCGGCCTCGTCGTCCAGGTCGAGCCAGTACAAGCCGGTGGTATGCACTTCAGGGTCGATGCCGGTGCTGGCGAACAGGCGCTCGCCCAGCTGTGGATAAAAGTCCTGCGACCAGTGCGCCAGCGCAGTCACCGCCGGGCTGTAGCGCCAGGGGTACAGCGGCGAGACGATGCCGCCACCCGCCCATGAGGACTCACGGCCGACTTCGCCCTGGTCGCACACCACCACCTGGCCGACCTTCGCCGCCAGGTTGAACGCCGTCAGCAGGCCAATCACCCCGCCACCGACCACCACTACTTGCTTGCTCATCTGTCGATCCAACACCTGAAGTAAAACCGCGATGCACGGGCATCATTCAACCTTCAGCTTCCCCAGCAACGCTCGCTGGCCTCGCCGGCACCGGGATTGCTCTGCACGCCGGCCTGGTCGAGCTCAAAGTCGCCACAGCGATCGTCGGCCATCAGGCCATGCGGCAGCCGCCGAGCACGCAGCGTGAAGGTATCGCTGCCGCGCTGGGCCTGCAGGCTGTAATGACGGTTGGCAGTGGGCAACGCCGGGTCGCCCTCGGCGTATTGGCCGGTGCGCAGGCGATGGCGCTCCAGGCGCAGGGCTGCGTCATGCAGCAGGCCAACCACTTCGCTGCGTGCGGCTCGCCTGAGCTGGTCGCTGTAACTGGGGTAGGCAATGGCTGCCAGAATGCCGGTGACGGCCACGACAATCAACAACTCGATCAGGCTCAGGCCTTGCTGCATGTCAGTCTTGCCTCAGTCTTTGCCGCCAGAGGATGCGCCGCGGCGCTTGTGCTTGAGCGGCGGGGATGGCGTAGATCGACTCCAGCACCTGCCTTGATTCAAGTTGCCGGCTGACGGCGGTAACCCTGTACAGCGTGACCGGGTCACCTTCGGGCATGTGCAAGGCGCGGGTGCTTATGCCGAGGTTTTGTAGCTGGAAGAACCCGTCCGCGCTGGCGTGCCACTGGCCTTGCAGGTCGTGAGGATGCGCCGGCGTAAGGCACGCCTGGCACAACCCTGGCGGCGCAGTTTGCAATTGCGCTTCACCGGCCAGCAGTGTGGCCTCTGCCTGTTCCAACGCCTTCAAACCTTCACGCAGGTGACCGGCCATGCGTGTTTCCACCAGGGCATCGCGCAGGGCGGATGCCGCCAGCAAACCCAGCAGCAGGCTCAGGACCAGCGCCAGCAGCAGCACCACCCCGCGCTGACGCTTCATGGCTCGTCCACCGGGTTGCGCAGCGCCACGCTCAAGTTGTAGCGCTGCTCGAGCTGCAAGGCCGGGTCGAATAACGTCAGTTGCACCTCTACCCGTTCGCCGCCGTGCGCCTTCACATGCTCAACGCGCATTTCTCGTACATGATCCACCAACGGCTGAGTGTTGTTACGCCGCCCGAACCGCAGAACGCTGCCGTCGAGCTGGTAATGATGGCGGCTGATGGGAAACGCCAACGGCAGGCCCCCGCCCGGGCCAACACGTGCCTTGTGCACCTGAACCTCGTTCACGCAGTCGGTCAGCAGGGTCCAGTCCGGCGCCCCAGAGTGCCCGGGCAGTTCTGCCACCACGAGGCTCAGGCTGGCCTGCCCCACCTGCAAGGGTTGGGCAAAGGCATCCCGCGCGGCCGGGTCCTTGAAGTCGCCAGGCTCCAGGCGCAAGCAACCGAACATGCCGGCCATACGAATATCCTGGGCCATGCGCAGTAACGCCAAACGGGCGTCTGCCTGCATGCGCAGGGCCGCGTCCTGTAGCCGCCAACTCTGATGAGCAGAGACGAACAGCTGGCCGGCTGCCGTGAGCAGCATCAGCCCGATGCCGAGTGCCAGTATCGCTTCGACCAGGCCGAAACCTCTCTGTTTACCCCTCATGGCTGGCGCACTGTCAGCGTGCCTGCTGCCCTGGTCCGTTCATGCAGGGCATGCTCGGCCAGCGCCCCCTGCACCTCGCGCCGCGCTGCGTCAGTGGCCTGCGATGCCTGGACCTGCAAAGCCGCCGCAGCGAACAGGCCCAAGGCAACCACCACCACGGCCAGCATCACTTCCAGCAACGTCAGGCCCCGTTGTCTTGCGTGCATCCTTGCACCTCCTGCGACATTTCCCGCGACTGCCGAGCACATGGCGACTGTACCGGCGGCCCAGCCCCCGTGAAGCTAAAAGCCAAGCACTTTTGCGGAGGAATGCACGGTGAAGCAACAGGGTGTAACACTGGTACAAATCATGTTTGTACTGGCTGTAGCGATGCTACTGACACAGCTGGGCATGCCCGCCTACGCCAGATTGAGCGACGACTTACAACGAGCGGCGGTAGCCCGTGACCTTGCCCAGGCGTTGCGTAGCGCACGCAGCCACGCAATGCTCCAAGGCCAGGCGGTACTGGTGCAATCTTTGGACAACAACTGGGGGAATGGCTGGCGCGTGCTGCTCGAACACAATCAACAATTGCTGCGCGAGCACCGTCTATCCCGGCCATTGCAGATCAAAGCCAATACCGGAAGCCAGGTGAAGTTCAGCGCACTGGGCGTGCCACTGGGCAGGAACAACAATTTTGCAGGTGGGCGGCTGGAAGTCTGCGAACGTGCTTCTGCAACCAGCCAGCACCGGGTGGTGCTGGCAACCAGCGGCAGGATCAGCCTGCGCACAGGTGAGCCGGAAAGCTCACTGTGCGCAGCCCCCTGATCAGATCAGCGAGCGAACCCGCAGCTCTTTGGGCATGGAGAACGTGATGTTCTCCGGGCGCCCATCGAGCTCTTCGGCGCCAGTCGCGCCCCAGCCCTTGAGCTGGTCGATCACGCCACGCACCAGCACTTCGGGGGCCGAAGCGCCGGCAGTGATGCCGATCCGCGCTGCCTGGTCGAACCAGCTGCGCTGCATGTCCTCGGCGCCATCGATCAGATAGGCCGGTGTACCCATGCGTTCGGCCAACTCGCGCAGGCGGTTGGAGTTGGAGCTGTTGGGGCTGCCCACCACCAGCACCACGTCGCACTCGCCCGCCAGTTGCTTGACCGCGTCCTGGCGGTTCTGGGTGGCATAGCAGATGTCGTCCTTGCGCGGGCCGCCGATATTCGGGAAGCGTGCGCGCAGGGCGTCGATGACGCGGCTGGTGTCATCCATTGACAGCGTGGTCTGGGTGACGAACGCCAGGTGGTCCGGGTCGCGTACCTGCAGCTTGGCGACATCGTCCTCGTCTTCGACGAGGTAGATGGCGCCGCCATTGCTGGCGTCGTACTGGCCCATGGTGCCTTCGACTTCCGGGTGCCCTTCGTGGCCGATGAGGATGCACTCTCGGCCGTCGCGGCTGTACTTGGCGACCTCGATATGCACCTTGGTCACCAGCGGGCAAGTGGCGTCGAACACCTTCAGGCCACGGCCAGCGGCTTCCTGGCGCACGGCCTGGGAAACACCATGGGCACTGAAGATGACGATGACGTCGTCAGGCACCTGGTCCAGCTCTTCGACGAAGATGGCGCCACGGTTGCGCAGGTCTTCCACCACGAACTTGTTGTGCACCACTTCATGACGCACGTAGATCGGCGGGCCGAAGACTTCCAGCGCACGGTTGACGATCTCGATCGCCCGGTCGACCCCCGCGCAGAAGCCGCGAGGGTTGGCGAGTTTGATTTGCATGCTCGGCTCCAGGCTTACAGGGCCTTCACCTCGAGGATCTCCACCTCGAAGGTCAGGGTCTTGCCAGCCAGTGGGTGATTGAAGTCGATGGTCACCTGGTCGTCATCGAACGCTTTAACCACACCTGGCAGCTCGGTGTTGGCGGCATCGTTGAAGATGATCAGCAGCCCTTCGGAAAGCTCCATGCCGTCGAAGTTGGACCTTGGCATGACCTGCACGTTCTGCGGGTTGGGCTGGCCGAAGGCATTCTCCGGGGCCACTACTACAGTGCGCTTGTCACCGGCCTTGAAACCGAACAGCGCGGTCTCGAAGCCGGGCAGCAGGTTGCCGTCGCCGACCTTGAAGGTGGCCGGGGTCTTGTCGAACGTGCTGTCGACGGTGTCGCCGTTTTCCAGGTGCAGCGCGAAGTGCAGGGTGACTTCGGTGTTCTGGCCGATACGGGTGTCAGTCATGGACCGGATCCTCGGACTTCTTGCTCTTGAACATATCCAGCGCCAGCATCACCGCGCCAACGGTAATAGCGCTGTCGGCCAGGTTGAAGGCCGGGAAGTGATGAATATTCTTCCAGTGCACCAGGATGAAATCGACCACGTGGCCCAGCACGATGCGGTCGTACAGGTTACCCAGCGCACCGCCAAGCACCAACGCCAAGGCCACGGCCAGCCAGGTCTCGTTGCGCCCCAGGCGCTTGAGCCACACCACCAGCACCGCACTGACCGCCACGGCGATCAGGGCGAACAGCCAGCGCTGCCAGCCGGAGCTGTCGGCCAGGAAGCTGAACGCCGCGCCGGTGTTGTAGGCCAAGGTCCAGCTGAAGTAGTCAGGGATGACCACGATCTGCTGGTACATGCTCAGGGCGTTGTTGAAATACAGCTTGCTGGCCTGGTCGAGGACCAGGACCAACAGGCTGAGCCAGAGCCAGCCAAGGCGCCCGAAGCGCCCAGCAGCAGGGTTAGGCATAGTGGCGCACCTCACCGGAGCCGGTCAGGTTGTCGACGCAACGGCTGCAGATTTCCGGGTGCTCTGCGTGGCTGCCGACGTCGGCGCGGAAGTGCCAGCAACGGCCGCACTTGGCGTGGCCGGACTTGACCACTTGCAGCTTGAGGCCCTCGACCTCGGTGGCCACCGCTTCGGCCGGCGCTTGCGCGAACGGCACCACGCTGGCAGCGGAGGTGATCAGCACGAAGCGCAGTTCGTCGCCCAGCTTCGCCAGGTCGGCGCTCAGGCCATCTTCGGCAAACAGGGTGACTTCGGCCTGCAGGTTGCCGCCGATGACTTTGGCGGTACGCTGGTTTTCCAGCTCCTTGTTGACGGCTGCCTTGACCGCCATCACGCGGTCCCAGTAGGCACGGTCCAGCTCGATGCCTTCCGGCAGCTCGCTCAGGCCCTGGTACCAACCGTTGAGCATCACCGACTCGTTACGCTCGCCCGGCAGGTACTGCCAGATTTCGTCGGCGGTGAAGGCCAGGATCGGCGCGATCCAGCGCACCAGCGCCTCGCTGATGTGGTACAGCGCGGTCTGGCAGGAACGGCGGGCGACACTGTTGGCGCCAGTGGTGTACTGGCGGTCCTTGATGATGTCGAGGTAGAAGCCACCCAGCTCTTGCACGCAGAAGTTGTGGATCTTCGAGTAGACGTTCCAGAAACGGTACTCGCTGTAGTGCTCTTCCAGCTCGCGCTGCAGCAGCAGGGCACGGTCCACCGCCCAACGGTCCAGGGCCAGCATGTCTTCGGGGGCCAGCAGGTCGCGGGCCGGGTCGAAGCCGGACAGGTTGGAGAGCAGGAAGCGCGCGGTGTTACGGATGCGGCGGTAGGCGTCGGCGCTGCGCTGCAGGATCTGCTCGGAAACCGCCATTTCACCGGAGTAGTCGGTGGCCGAAACCCACAGGCGCAGGATGTCGGCGCCCAGAGTGTTGTTGACCTTTTCCGGCTCGATGGTATTACCCAGCGACTTGGACATCTTGCGGCCGTTCTCGTCCACGGTGAAGCCGTGGGTCAGCAGCTCGCGGTACGGCGCGTGGTTGTCGATGGCGCAACCGGTGAGCAACGACGAGTGGAACCAGCCGCGGTGCTGGTCGGAGCCTTCCAGGTACAGGTCGGCGACCGGGCCGGTGGCGTGGCCGATGTCATGCGAGCCACGCAGCACGTGCCAGTGCGTGGTACCGGAGTCGAACCACACGTCGAGGGTGTCGGTGATCTTGTCGTACTGGCCCGCTTCGTCACCGATCAGTTCGGCGGCGTCCAGCTTGAACCAGGCTTCGATGCCCTCCTGCTCGACACGCTTGGCCACCGCTTCCATCAGCTCGACGGTACGCGGGTGCAGCTCGCCGGTCTGCTTGTGCAGGAAGAACGGGATCGGCACGCCCCAGTTGCGCTGACGCGAGATGCACCAGTCGGGGCGGTTGGCAATCATCGAATGCAGGCGCGCCTGGCCCCAGGCCGGGACGAACTTGGTGTCTTCGATGGCCTTGAGCGCGCGCTCACGCAGCGGTTCGCCAGTGGTGGGCTGCTTGTCCATGCCGACGAACCACTGCGCGGTGGCACGGTAGATCAGCGGGGTCTTGTGGCGCCAGCAGTGCATGTAGCTGTGGCTGATGGTTTCGGTGTGCATCAGCGCACCGGCTTCGCTGAGCTTCTCGATGATGGCCGGGTTGGCCTTCCAGATGAACTGGCCGCCGAAGAACTCCAGCGACTCGACGTACACGCCGTTGCTCTGCACTGGGGTGAGGATGTCGTCGTTGACCATGCCGTAGCGCTTGCAGGTGACGAAGTCGTCTTCACCGTAGGCAGGCGCGGAGTGAACCACACCGGTGCCAGCGCCCAGTTCGACGTAGTCAGCCAGGTAGATCGGCGACAGGCGGTCATAGAACGGGTGGCGGAAGTTGATCAGCTCCAGGGCCGAACCTTGGGCAGTGGCGATGACCGAGCCTTCCAGGTTGTAGCGCTTGAGGCACGACTCGACCAGCTCTTCGGCCAGCACCAGCAGACGCTCGCCAGTATCGACCAGGGCGTACTTGAACTCCGGGTGGATGTTCAGCGCCTGGTTGGCGGGGATGGTCCAGGCAGTGGTGGTCCAGATCACGATGGCGGCAGGCTTGGGCAGCGAAGCCAGGCCGAACGCGGCGGCCAGCTTGTCGGCGTCGGCGACCGGGAAGGCCACGTCGATGGTCTGCGACTTCTTGTCGGCGTATTCGACTTCGGCTTCGGCCAGCGCCGAACCGCAATCGAAGCACCAGTTCACAGGCTTGAGGCCCTTGAACACGAAGCCTTGCTTGACCATCTCGGCCAGCGCGCGGATTTCACCGGCCTCGTTGGCGAAGTTCATGGTCTTGTACGGGTTGTCCCAGTCGCCCAGCACACCCAGGCGGATGAACTCGGTCTTCTGCCCTTCGATCTGCTCGGCCGCGTACTCGCGGCACAGCTCGCGGGTGCGGTCGGCGGTCAGGTGCTTGCCATGGGTGACCTCGACCTTGTGCTCGATCGGCAGGCCGTGGCAGTCCCAACCCGGCACGTACGGCGCATCGAAGCCTGCCAGGGTCTTGGAGCGGACGATCATGTCCTTGAGAATCTTGTTCAGCGCATGACCGATGTGAATCTTGCCGTTGGCATAGGGCGGGCCGTCGTGCAGGACGAACTTCGGACGATCCTTGCCAATTTCGCGCAGCTTCTGGTACAGGCCAATGCTGTCCCAGCGCTGCAGGATCTGCGGTTCGCGCTGAGGCAGGCCGGCCTTCATGGGGAAGGCGGTGTCCGGAAGGTTAAGCGTGGCTTTGTAGTCGGTCATTTCAGGCTCTTCGTTAGCGGTTGAGCGTGCCAATGTGCACGTGCGGCGGCGATATCCGCATCGATCGCCGACTTCAGCGCCTCCAGGGAGGCGAATCGCTGCTCTTCACGCAGCTTGTGGTGGAATTCCACCGTCAGGCGCCGGCCATACAGATCGCCGGCATAATCCAGTAGATGAATCTCGAGGTGCGGGCGGCCGTCACCGGCCACGGTGGGGCGTACACCAATGTTGCCGACACCCGGCCAGGCCTTGCCGTCGATTTCGATGCTGGCCAGGTAAACCCCGGACAGCGGCACGCGGCGGCGCTTGAGCTGGATGTTGGCGGTGGGTGTGCCGAGCTGGCGGGCCAGCTTCTGGCCGTGGAGGACGCGCCCGCTAATGCGGTATGGGCGGCCCAGCAGATGCTCGGCGAGCTCGAAGTTGCCTTCGGACAGCGCCTTGCGCACCTCGGTGCTGCTGACTCGCAGGCCGTCCTGGATCACCGTGTTCGCGGCTTCGACAGAGAAGCCATACTGCTTGCCGGCTTCGATCAGGAAGGCGAAATCGCCGGCGCGGTCGCAGCCGAAGCGGAAGTCGTCGCCCACTTCAAGGTGGCGCACGCCCAGGCCGTCGACCAGGATCGCCTTGACGAACTCATCGGCGCTGAGCTTGCTCAGGCGCTGATTGAAAGCCAGGCACAGCACCCGATCAATGCCTTCAGCGGCCAGCAGCTCGACCTTGTCGCGCAGGCGCGCCAGGCGGGCCGGTGCGGTGTCCGGGGCGAAGTACTCGCGCGGCTGCGGCTCGAAGATCACCACGCAGGTCGGCAGGCCAAGCGCCTGGCCGCGCTCGCGCAGGCGCGCCAGGATCGCCTGGTGGCCGCGGTGAACCCCGTCGAAGTTGCCAATGGTGGCGACACAGCCCCGGTGCTCGGGGCGCAGGTTGTGAAGACCTCGAACCAGCTGCATAACGCGCTTCTTGCTCATAAAGTGGCCGATTATAACCACACCCGGGCGCCGGTGACAGGCAGCAGCGCCCGGGGGTGGCGTGGAATAGGAAAAACCGACGCCTGACCCGCTTTCTATCTCAGTGCAGGGCCTTGCGGGCGAAGTGCCGAGGCCTGAAGCCGCACAGGTACAGGCAACCGAAATAGGTCACGATACCTGCCGCGATCAACGCCCCCAGGCGCATGAACCGTTCAAACATGTTGCCCTGCTCCCAGGCTGGCAGGTAATGCATGCCCACCAGCAGTACCGCCACCATCAAGGTCACCGCAAACACCAGCTTGAGCAGGAACATCATCCAGCCCGGCTGAGGTTGGAACAGCTGCTTGCTGCGCAGCTTCCAGAACAGCAGGCCAGCATTGAGGCAGGCACCCAGGCTGATCGCCAGGGCAAGGCCGGCGTGCTGCAGTGGACCGACCAAGGCGAGGTTGAACAATTGGGTGCAGACCAGGGTGAAGATCGCGATGCGCACCGGCGTACGGATATTCTGCTGCGCATAGAAGCCCGGTGCCAGTACCTTGACCAGAATGATTGCCAACAGGCCTACCGAATAGGCGATCAGGGCGCGCTGGGTCATCGCCGCATCGAACGCGGTGAACTTGCCATATTGGAACAGCGCGACGGTCAGCGGCTCGGCAAGGATAGCCAGGGCCAGTGTGCACGGCAGCACCAGCAGGAAGCACAGGCGCAGGCCCCAGTCGAGAATCCGCGAATACTCCTCACGGTCCTTGTTGGCGTAGGTCTTGGCCAGGGTCGGCAGCAAAATGGTGCCCAGGGCTACGCCAAGCACACCCGATGGCAGCTCCATCAGGCGGTCGGCGTAGTACATCCACGACACCGAGCCAGCCACCAGGAAGGAGGCGAAAATGGTGTTGATGATCAGCGAAATCTGGCTGACGGAAACGCCGAGGATGGCTGGCAGCATCTGCTTGAGTACCCGCCACACGCCGCTGTCCCGCAGGTTGATCCGCGGCAGCACCAGCATGCCGATCTTCTTCAGCGCTGGCAGCTGGTACAGCAACTGCGCCAGGCCGCCGGCCAGCACGCCCCAGGCCAGCGCCATGATCGGTGGATCGAAGTACGGCGTCAGCAGCACGGCGAAGATGATCATCGCCACATTGAGCAAGGTTGGCGTGAACGCCGGGACCGAGAAGCGGTTCCAGGTATTGAGGATCGCCCCCGCCAGGGACGACAGAGAGATCAGCAATATATAAGGAAAGGTGACCCGCAGCAGGTCGGTGGTCAGCTGGTATTTCTCGGTACTGTCGACAAAGCCTGGCGCGGTGGCCCACACCACCCAGGGTGCGGCGAAGATGCCGATCACCGTGACCAGGGCAAGGATCAGCGTCAGCAGGCCGCTGACATAGGCAATGAAGGTGCGCGTCGCCTCATCGCCCTGCTGGGTCTTGTACTCGGCCAGAATCGGCACGAACGCCTGGGAAAACGCGCCCTCGGCAAAAATACGCCGCAGCAGGTTGGGCAGCTTGAAGGCGATGAAGAAGGCATCGGTGGCGATGCCGGCACCGAAAACACGGGCCAGGATGGTATCGCGCACGAAACCCAGCACCCGGGAAACCATGGTGATGGAACTGACTGCAGCCAGGGATTTGAGCAGGTTCATCGAAAAGATTCACGCCAAGGGCAGAGGACGCTGCCAGACAGCGTCCGAATGTGCGATACTCCCGCGCCTTCGCAGGGGAGCCAAAAATTCCCGAGTTTACAGGTCGTGCAGCAGAAAGGAATATTTCCCTCCTGTTGGTGCGCCGCTCGGCGGAACCTTGCAGGTGGCCTTGACATCCGTTCAAGTGATCGGCATGATTCGCGGCCTATTTTGTTTGCTATTTACCTAAAGTCTTTCGAGGAGCTCGACGGTGGCCAACACACCTTCCGCCAAGAAACGTGCAAAACAGGCTGAGAAGCGTCGCAGCCACAACGCCAGCCTGCGTTCCATGGTCCGCACCTACATCAAGAATGTAGTTAAAGCCATCGACGCAAAAGACGCCGATAAAGCGCAAGCCGCTTACGTTCTGGCTGTACCTGTAATCGACCGTATGGCCGACAAAGGTATCATCCACAAGAACAAAGCTGCTCGCCACAAAGGCCGTCTGAATGGCCACATCAAGGCGCTGAAAGAAGCTGCAGCTGCCTAAGCGACGCTTTAGTCGAAAAACCGGCCCTAGGGTCGGTTTTTTATTGCCTGCGATTTATGCACGGGCAACAAAAATGCGGGGCTGCACTTGGCAGCCCCGCTGGTGTATCACCTGGCGATCTGAATCTTCGGCGCCCACTGCAGCCAGGTGTCCTCCGGCTTGTCGAACAGGGCAAAGGTCTGCTGCGGCCGCGCTGGGTTGCCCATCTGCTCGCCGTCTGGCGTGGCGAAGGCAATGCCCCCATCAATGAGCGTTTCCAGCGACTCGGTACGCACGGTGGCACCTTTGAACAAGCCCCAGTCGAAACCGAAGCCACTGCTGTTCCAGAACCGGCTGCCGCCACGCACCAAGGCGGCATAGCGCGGCTCGATCAGGATGTGAATCAGCACGCGATCTGCGGTCTGGCCCAGCTCGAAGCCAGTCACCTTGCCCACCGCGACTTCACGGTAGGTCACCGGCACGCCAGGCTTGATCGAGCCACGACGCGGGGCGCTGAGGGTCAGTGGTAGGCCGACCTCCTCACCTTTTACCTCAGGCGCTTCGGCCAGGGCGATGAAATCCCGCTGCGGCCCCTTGTCCTTCACTGCAGGCTGCACTTCCAGGTACTGCCCGCCAATCAGCGTATCCAGGTTCTCGGTACGCACCAGCCCCAGGGCCGGCTTTACCACCCAGAACTGCGTCCCGGCGCGCGCGATACGGTCTGCCGACTCCGTGATGCGTGCTCGCAGCAGCACTGCCTGCAGGTCCTTGGTCAGGTCGACACTTTCGATACTGCCCACGTCCAGGCCGCGGAAGCGGATCGGCGTGCCTGGCTTAAGGCCATCGGCACGGTCCACACGAATGGTGATCAGCGTACCGGCGCGGTTCACCGCCTCCTGGCTGTCATGTAGGCGGAAGCGCGGGATATGGCGTTTGAGCGCCACATTCGGCGACGGCGTATCAAAGGCGATGCCGCCAGCCATCAAGGTTTGCAGCGATTCGCTCTTTATCTTGATACCGGAGAGGCCTCCCGTGAGGGTAATGCCGCTGACGTTCCAGAAGCGCGATGAGCCATTGACCAGCTTTTCGTATTCTTTTTCGATGTGCACGCCAATCAGGATGCGATTGCTGTTACGGGCAAACTGGTAACTCTGCACGCTGCCGACCTTGACCTGGCGGTACATCACCGGGCTACCGACTTCCAGCGAGCCAAGGGTGTCGGCGAACAGCACCAGGTGCAGGCCTGGCGCCTTGAGGTCGAGCGGCGGCGCCTTGGGCCGCGCCTCGAACTCGCGTTGTGGCGTTGCACCCTTCTCACCCGGGCGAATGGCGATGTAATTGCCCTTGACCAAGGCTTCCAGGCCAGTGATACCCGCCAGGGAAATGGACGGTTTCACCACCCAGAACTGTGTGCCATCGACCAGATAGTCTTCGGTCAGCGGGTCCAGCGTCAGTTCGGCCATGGCGCTGCCGAGGTTGTCTTCCATCTTCAGGGTTTTCAGCGAGCCAACCTGGATGCCCTTGTACATGACAGGCGTTCGGCCTGCCTGCAAGCCTTCGTAGTCGCTCAACTTGACCTTCACCCGGATGCCCGCTTGAGCTGCGTCGAAGTCTTCATAGAGGCGGAACGGCAGGCTTGGGTCCGTGGGCGGGCTGTCCTTGCGGTACTCCGGGGTAGCGAAGGCGATGCCGCCGGCAACGATGCTGGACAGCGACTCACTGCGCACCTTCACCCCGGACAGGCCGGCATCGATGCTGATGCCACTGGCATTCCAGAAGCGCGTGTGTTTGCGCACCAGGCTGGCGTAGGCCGGCTCGATGAACACTTTGACCTCGACAGTGCTCTGGTCCTCCGAAAGGCGGTAGCTCTTCACCCGGCCAACCTGGATCTGCTTGTAGAACACCGGGCTGTCACGGTTCAGCGAGCCCAGGCGCTCGGCCTTGAGGGTGAGGTGCAGGCCTGGCTCGCTGTCAGACAGCGGTGGCGCCACCTTCAACGCGGTGAAGCGCTTGGTGCGCTCACCCTCGCCAGGGCTGACGGCAATGTAATTACCTGACACCAATGTTTCAAGGCCGGTGATGCCCGCCAGGGTGACACTGGGTTTGACCAGCCAGAAGCGCGTGCCCTTGGTCAGGTGAGGCTCGGCAGCCTGGTTCATCTCAATGGTGGCAATAACGCCCTGCTTCTCGCCCTCGGCATCGAGCACCAGGCTCTTTACTTTGCCGACCGGCATGCCCTTGAAGATCACCTCGGTCTTGTTGGCGACGATACCCTCACCGCTTTCGAACCGAACCTCGATTTCCACGCCGGCTTCGCGATAGGCCTGCCAGGCTAGCCAGCCACCAATCATCAGTGCAATCAGCGGCAGAATCCAGATGGCCGACCAATTGGAGGCTGGGCGGGTTTTAGCCGTTGGCATGTCACTCATTGTCGTCATCCGACTCCGTGTTATCCCAGATCAGCCGGGGATCGAAAGTTAAAGCAGCGAGCATCGTGAGTATCACCACAGTAGCGAAGGCGACAGCGCCCAGGTTGGCTTCGACACTGGCAATGCGGCCGAAATTCACCACCGCCACCAGGATGGCAATGACGAAGATGTCCAGCATGGACCAGCGCCCTATGAATTCGATGAAACGGTACATGAGGATGCGTTGCCGCGCCGATAAGGGCTGGCGGCGCTGCACCGAATACAACAGCAGCGCGATCCCCACCAGCTTGAACGTGGGCACCAGGATACTGGCGATGAAGACCACGGCGGCAATTGGCACCATGCCGTGCTTGAGCAGGGTAATGACCCCCGACATGATCGTGTCCGGGCTACCCTGCCCCAGCGTGCTGACGGTCATGATCGGCAGCAGGTTGGCCGGGATGTACAAAATAGAAGCGGCAATCAGCAGCGCCCAGGTTCGTATGATGCTGTTGGGGCGCCGTGCATGCACGAGGGCACCGCAGCGCGTGCAAGCCTGCGAGGTGCTATCGGGGTCTTGCCGGTTAAGTTCATGACACTCATTGCAGACCAGAATGCCTGCATCAATCGCCCGCATGGAGATCCTCCCCCGACAACGCGCTCCATATCTGGTGTGGAGACATCACCACTTCAAGCCACACCTGGATCAACAGCAGGCTGATGAAACAGAACAACCCAAGCCCCACGGTCAATTCGGCCAGATCGACCAGCTTGACGATCGCCACCAGCACACCCATGAAGTAGACCTCGAGCATGCCCCAGTCACGCACGTGGTGATAGATGCGGTAACACAACAGGCCATAGCTGCGCCCCACGTTCAAACGGATGCTCAGCAGTACCAGCAGTTGGCACAGGAGCTTGAGGAACGGAATGGCCATGCTGCACAGGAACACCACGACTGCGACACCGCGCATGTCCGAGTTGTACAGGCCCACCACTCCACTCCACACCGTATCGTCTGAAGTCTGGCCAAGCAGATGCAATTGCATGATCGGCAGGAAATTGGCTGGCACAAATAGCAGCAGCGCAGTCAGTACCAGGGCCAGGCTACGGTTGACCACATTGTGCCGGTGAGCGTACAGCTCATAGCCGCAGCGGGGGCATTGGGCTTTTTCATCGTGCTGCAGTGTCGGCTTGCGCATCAGCAGGTCGCATTCGTGACAGGCGACCAGTTCGTCCAGCGGCAACTGCTCTAACGCTTGAGTTTCGACTGGGTTGGGCATCTCGAGGTTCTGAATAGGTACGTCGGCTCTATTCTAGTGTTCCAGCTCGAAATGTGGGAGCCGACTTTCCGGCTAAGGAGGCTGGAAAGACAAAACCCCTACCTGCTCGCGCAGATAGGGGTTTTGCGAAATGAATCTTGACGATGACCTACTCTCACATGGGGAAACCCCACACTACCATCGGCGATGCATCGTTTCACTACTGAGTTCGG
>NZ_JBDFPP010000003.1:0-396296 GCF_039672635.1 Pseudomonas sp. P39-UII1 | reverse complement strand
AATCTGAGCCATGATCAAACTCTTCAGTTCAATACTGCTTGGGTTTTTAAGAAACCCTAAACTTGGCTCAGCAATCTCAAATGACTATGTGATTTCTCGCATGGTCACTTGTGATGCTGATAATCTTGTTGACTATCAGTCCGTACTCACAAGCACCCACACGAATTGCTTGATTCAATTTGTTAAAGAGCGTTTGGTTAAGAGCTTTTCGTCTCAACCGAGGCGCGCATTCTACGCTTTCCTCAGAGCCTGTCAAGCGTTTATTTTGAAGTTTTACCGAGAAACTCGTTTAGCTTCAAACACTTAACTCGCTGCGATCTCTCGTAGCGGGAGGTGAATCTTACAGCGTTTAGAAGCGCTGTCAACCACCATTTCAACCGCTTGCGATCATTCGATCGTAGCCCTTTCAGCAGCACCTTAACTACTTAACTCATTGAATCTCAAGGAGTTTGTCGTTCCGATGTCGCTGGAAGTGGGGCGCATTATAAGGGGATTCAAAACCCCGTCAACCCTTAAATTCAATAAACCGTCACATCGCTAAAAAGCAAAGCGGGGAGGCCTGTCGGCCTCCCCGCTTTCTACGCCTATATATAGATAACCTTAGAGCACCCCTGAACTGCGCAGGCTCTCCAGTGCATCCGCACCCAGCCCCAGTACATCACCCAGCACCGCCTCGGTATGCTCACCCAGCAGTGGCGGCGCACGCCGATACTCCACCGGCGTCTCCGACAACCGAATCGGGCTGGCCACCTGCGGCACAGCCCCGGCCAAGGCGTGCGGCATGCTCACCGCCAGGCCACGCGCGAGCACCTGTGGGTCCTGAAACATCTGCGCCAGGTCATTGATCGGCCCGCAGGGCACGCCGGCAGCCTCCAGCTGGCTCACCCATTCAGCGGTGGTCTTGAATACCGTGGCCTGGCGGATGAGCGGAATCAACTCGGCCCTGTTGGCCACCCGCAGCTTGTTGGTGGCGAAGCGCGGGTCATCCGCCCATTGCGGCTGACCGGCCACTTCAGCGAACTTACGGAATTGGCCATCATTGCCCACGGTAAGGATGAAATCGCCATCCGCCGTGGGGAAATCCTGATAAGGCACGATATTAGGGTGCGCATTACCCAAACGCCGGGGCGGGGTGCCCGTTGTCAGGTAGTTCATCGCCTGGTTGGCCAGGCAAGCCACTTGAACGTCAAGCAGGGCCATATCGATATGCTGGCCAACGCCGGCCTGATCGCGATGGGCGAGGGCGGCCAGGATGGCGACGGTCGAGTACAGCCCAGTCAAGATGTCGGTAAGGGCAACCCCCACTTTTACCGGGCCTGCGCCCTCTTCACCGTCAGGGCGCCCAGTCAGGCTCATCAGCCCACCCAGGCCCTGGATCATGAAGTCGTAGCCAGCGCGCTTGGCGTACGGCCCGGTCTGCCCGAAGCCGGTAATAGAGCAATAGACAAGCTTAGGGTTGATCGCCTTGAGGCTCGCATAATCCAGGCCATAGGCCGCCAGCCCACCGACCTTGAAGTTTTCAATGACGACGTCCGACTTGGCCGCGAGCTCACGTACCAGGCGCTGCCCCTCCGGCAGCGTGAAGTCGATGGTCACCGAACGCTTGTTGCGGTTGGCCGACAAATAGTAAGCCGCCTCGCTGGTGTTCTCGCCTTGCGCATCCTTGAGGAAGGGTGGCCCCCAGGCACGGGTATCGTCGCCACTGCCTGGGCGCTCGACCTTGATCACATCGGCGCCAAGGTCAGCCAGGATCTGGCCAGACCACGGGCCCGCCAGCACGCGGGAAAGGTCCAGCACCCGCAGATGAGATAGCGCACCCATGAGCGGGCTCCTTATTAATAGAAAGCCTGGATGCCGGTTTGCGCGCGCCCCAGAATCAGCGCGTGCACGTCATGGGTACCTTCATAGGTATTGACCACCTCAAGGTTGACCAGGTGACGCGCCACGCCAAACTCATCGGAGATCCCGTTGCCGCCGAGCATGTCTCGAGCCATGCGCGCGATATCGAGGGCCTTGCCGCAAGAGTTGCGCTTCATGATCGAGGTGATTTCCACCGCAGCGGTGCCTTCATCCTTCATACGGCCCAAACGCAGGCAACCTTGCAGGGCCAGGGTGATTTCGGTCTGCATGTCGGCCAGCTTCTTCTGGATCAGCTGGTTGGCAGCCAGTGGGCGGCCGAACTGCTGACGGTCCAAGGTGTACTGGCGAGCGGTGTGCCAGCAAGCCTCGGCCGCACCCAGCGCACCCCAGGAGATGCCATAGCGAGCGGAGTTGAGGCAGGTGAACGGGCCCTTGAGGCCGCGCACATCCGGGAAGATGTTTTCTTCCGGCACGAACACGTTGTCCATGACGATCTCGCCAGTGATCGAAGCACGCAGCCCGACCTTGCCATGGATCGCCGGGGCGCTGAGGCCCTGCCAGCCTTTTTCCAGGACGAAGCCTCGGATATCACCGGCGTCGTCCTTGGCCCAAACCACGAACACATCGGCAATCGGGCTGTTGGTGATCCACATCTTGCTGCCGCTCAGCCGATAGCCACCGTCAACCTTCCTGGCGCGGGTAATCATCGAGCCTGGATCGGAGCCGTGGTTCGGCTCGGTCAGGCCGAAGCAACCGATCCACTCGCCACTGGCAAGCTTGGGCAGGTACTTCTGCTTCTGCGCTTCAGTACCGAACTCGTTGATCGGCACCATCACCAGCGACGACTGCACACTCATCATCGAGCGGTAGCCAGAGTCGATACGCTCCACTTCACGGGCAATCAGGCCGTAGCACACGTAGTTCAGCCCGCTGCCACCGTACTGCTCGGGAATGGTCGCGCCCAGCAGGCCGACTTCGCCCATCTCACGGAAGATCGCCGGGTCGGTCTGCTCATGGCGGAAGGCCTCCAGCACGCGCGGCGCGAGCTTGTCCTGGGCGAACTGATAAGCGCTGTCACGCACCATGCGCTCTTCTTCAGTGAGCTGCTGATCCAGCAGCAGCGGGTCGATCCAGTTGAAGCTTGCCTTACCGGCCATGAGCGAAATCCTCGAAATAGGGAGCTGGTTCTTGTGCCATTGATCCTAGGCCTGATCAGCGGCGGGGACAAACGAAGATTGCGCACGTATTAGTGATAATTTGTCACTCTGTAACCAACAGAAAGCCCATATTGCCGACCAGATGAGTGAGGTTGCCGTACATGCGCCGGAAGATCCCCAGCACCACCGCCCTGGTCTGCTTTGAAGCGGCCGCGCGCCACGAGAGCTTTACCAAGGCCGCGCAGGAACTGGCACTTACGCAAGGCGCCGTCTGTCGACAGATCGGTGGCCTTGAAGCGTTTCTCAACGTGGAACTGTTCAGGCGTTCACGCCGCGGCGTTAAGCTGACCGAGGCAGGCCTTTCATACAGTCGACAGGTCGCTACCCAACTGGACGCCGTGGAGCGGGACACGCTTTCGGTGATGCGTCAGCAGGGCGCCAACGTGATCGAGCTCGCCGTGGTGCCAACCTTCGGCACTCAATGGCTGCTACCGCGCTTGAAGGATTTCCAGCAGCGCCATCCGGAGGTAACCGTCAACCTGACCAACCGCACTCGGCCTTTCCTGTTCGCCGACACGGCGTTCGACGCCGCGATCTATTTCGGCGATGCCGACTGGTCTGGCACACAGTCCCACCGCCTGATGGGTGAAAACCCGCTACCTGTGTGCAGCCCAGCGCTGCTGGACGGGCAGGGCATGCTCGACGCGCAGCACATCGCCAGCCTGCCACTGTTGCAGCAGACCACCCGGCCGTATGCCTGGCGCCAGTGGTTCAATGGCCTGGGCATGAATATCGCTGGCGACATGACAGGCCCACGCTACGAACTATTCTCCATGCTCGCCCAAGCCGCCATGCATGAGATGGGCGTCGCGCTGATCCCGCCTTTTCTGATTCAACGCGAGTTGCAGGAGGGCCGGCTGGTGGTCGCTAACAGATACGCCCTATCCAGCGACAAGGCCTACTATCTGATGATTCCCGAGCGCAAGGTGGAGTCCGCGTCTCTCAGGGCTTTTCGTGACTGGCTGCTGGAACAGGCACAGCGCTATATCGCCTCGCACGCGGAAAAGGCCTCTTCCTGACTCTGTAGTCAATTATTTTGAACACCTACAGATATATCTATATGTCGCTTGAGCGAAAACTGTAAGGGTCGGTCGAAAAACTTGATCAAAGCCATCAACCACGCGGACTTCAGGGGTATTTACGACCTTCATGAGTCCATACGCGAAAACATCGCAAAATAATTCAAAATTTGCCCTAATCTGCGAATAGCCCATGTTTGACGGGCTGCAGCCGAACACTTGCGACATACGGTCACAGGGTGACTTGTAGTTTTGACTTCGTTTCGCTCCATAACCGGTTGTAGGCCTTTCGGTTCATCTGCAAAATGCTCCGCCCGCCCAGGATTCGGCGGACTGGCGCCTAACAGCCAAACCCGCGCACCACCCGAAGTACGCGGGCTTCTATAAAGACAAAAAGGTCACCGCAGGAGAAATTGTCGTGCACATTGGTGTTCCTCTCGAGACGCAGACCGGTGAGACAAGGGTCGCTGCTACCCCGGAAACCATCAAGAAACTGATTGGCCAGGGCCATCAGGTCACCGTCCAACGGGGGGCAGGGCTCAATGCCAGCATCCCGGACAGTGCCTATGAGGCTGTGGGTGCTTCCTTGGGGAGCGCAGCCGATGCCTTCGGTGCCCAACTGGTTCTCAAGGTGGTCGGCCCCAACGATCAGGAGCTTGCCCAGCTCAACAGTGGCAGCCTACTGGTCGGTATGCTCAACCCCTTCAACAGTGAGCTGATCGGCAAGATGGCCGAACGCGGCATCACCGCCTTCGCCCTGGAAGCCGCGCCGCGCACATCGCGGGCCCAGAGCCTGGACGTGCTGTCGTCCCAGGCCAACATCGCAGGCTACAAGGCCGTGCTGCTGGCTGCCCACCATTACCCGCGCTTCATGCCCATGCTGATGACCGCTGCCGGTACCGTCAAAGCCGCGCGCGTGCTGATTCTGGGGGCTGGTGTTGCCGGCCTGCAGGCCATCGCAACGGCCAAGCGCCTGGGCGCAGTGATCGAGGCTTCGGACGTACGCCCCGCAGTGAAGGAGCAGATCGAATCGCTCGGCGCCAAGTTCATTGATGTGCCTTACGAGACCGATGAGGAGCGCGAGTGCGCCGAAGGTGTCGGCGGCTATGCACGCCCGATGCCGGCCAGCTGGATGCAACGCCAGGCTCAAGCGGTACACGAGCGCGCCAAGCAGGCGGACATCGTCATCACCACGGCGCTGATCCCGGGGCGCAAAGCGCCCACCTTGCTCAGCGCTGAAACCGTGGCGCAGATGAAGCCCGGCTCGGTGGTCATCGACCTCGCTGCGGCCCAGGGCGGCAACTGCCCGCTGACCGTCGCCGACCAGGTGGTGATGGAGAACGGCGTGACCATCGTCGGCCCGACCAACCTGCCGGCCCAGGTCGGTGCCGATGCCTCGGCACTGTACGCACGCAACCTGCTGGACTTCATGAAGCTGCTGTTCGACAAAGACGGCGCGCTGGTCATCAACCTCGAAGACGACATCGTCGCCGCGTGCCTGATGTGCCGCGACGGCCAGGTCGTGCGCAAGAACGGCTAAGGAGCACGACAATGGAAGACATGCTGATTTCCCATGGCATCTACAACCTGATCATCTTCGTGCTGGCCATCTATGTGGGTTACCACGTGGTCTGGAACGTCACCCCGGCACTGCACACGCCGCTGATGGCGGTCACCAACGCCATCTCGGCCATTGTCATCGTCGGCGCCATGCTGGCAGCTGCGCTGACCGTGACCCCAGCCGGCAAGGTGATGGGCACCCTGGCGGTGGCCCTGGCAGCCGTCAACGTGTTCGGTGGCTTCCTGGTCACCCGTCGCATGCTTGAGATGTTCAAGAAGAAAACCAAGAACGAGGCGCAGAAGTAAGCATGAGCATGAATCTGGTAACGCTCCTCTACCTCGTCGCCTCGGTCTGCTTCATCCAGGCGCTCAAGGGCTTGTCGCACCCGACCACGTCGCGGCGCGGCAACCTGTACGGCATGATCGGCATGGGGATTGCGATCCTCACGACCGTTGGCCTCATTTACAAGCTGGGCGCCGAGATCGCGACTGCCGGTATCGGCTACGTGATCGTCGGCCTGCTGGTCGGCGGTACCGCCGGTTCGATCATGGCCAAACGCGTCGAGATGACCAAGATGCCGGAACTGGTCGCCTTCATGCACAGCATGATCGGCCTGGCCGCAGTGTTCATCGCCATCGCGGCGGTGCTCGAGCCGCAATCGATGGGCATCGTCGCGAGCATCAGCGACCCGATCCCCACCGGTAACCGCCTGGAACTGTTCCTCGGCGCGGCCATCGGGGCAGTCACCTTCTCCGGCTCGGTGATCGCCTTCGGCAAGCTGTCCGGCAAATACAAGTTCCGCCTGTTCCAAGGTGCACCGGTACAGTTCGCCGGCCAGCACAAGCTGAACCTGATCCTGGGCCTGACCACCATCGCCCTAGGCCTGCTGTTCACCTTCACCGGCCACTACAGCGCCTTCACCCTGATGCTGATACTGGCCTTCATCATGGGCGTGCTGATCATCATCCCGATCGGCGGCGCCGACATGCCGGTAGTGGTGTCGATGCTCAACAGCTACTCGGGCTGGGCCGCGGCCGGTATCGGCTTCTCGCTGAACAACTCGATGCTGATCATCGCCGGCTCGCTGGTGGGGTCCAGTGGTGCGATCCTCTCGTACATCATGTGCAAGGCGATGAACCGCTCGTTCTTCAACGTCATCCTCGGTGGCTTCGGTGGTGACACCGACGCGGGCGCGGCGCAAGGCTCCAAAGAGCAGCGCCCGGTGAAATCCGGCTCGGCCGACGACGCAACCTTCCTGTTGAGCAACGCCGACAGCGTGATCATCGTCCCGGGCTACGGCCTGGCGGTGGCCCGTGCCCAGCACGCGCTCAAGGAACTGACCGAGAAGCTGACCCACAACGGTGTGACCGTGAAGTACGCGATCCACCCCGTTGCAGGCCGCATGCCCGGGCACATGAACGTGCTGCTGGCCGAAGCCGAAGTGCCGTACGACCAGGTGTTCGAGATGGAGGACATCAACGCCGAGTTCGGCCAGGCTGACGTGGTGTTGGTGCTGGGCGCCAACGACGTGGTCAACCCGGCGGCGAAGAATGATCCGAAGTCGCCGATCGCCGGCATGCCGATCCTCGAGGCATACAAGGCCAAGACCATCATCGTCAACAAACGCTCCATGGCCAGCGGCTATGCCGGCCTGGACAACGAACTGTTCTACCTGGACAAGACCATGATGGTGTTCGGTGATGCGAAGAAGGTCATCGAGGACATGGTCAAAGCCGTGGAGTAAACTTATCCGCAACAAATTGTGCATATAAAGAAGGCCCCGGTGAGATTCCTCCCGGGGCTTTTGCGTTTTGCTGATCCAGATCAACGGCTCTATTTCCGGGCTTCTCATACGACCATGGTCGCGGGACGGGGCCGGGGTAAATCTCTAGACTGCGCTGCAGTAGCTTCAGTAGCCTGAGATAACAATCCATGTACCGTGATCGTATCCGCTTGTCCTCCCTGCACAGCAAGGTAATGAGTGCGGCTGACGCCGCTGGCCTGATCGAGGACGGCATGACCGTCGGCATGAGCGGTTTCACCCGTGCCGGCGAAGCCAAGGCCGTGCCGCATGCCCTGGCCGAACGCGCCAAGCAGTCGCCACTGAAAATCAGCCTGATGACCGGTGCCAGCCTGGGCAATGACCTCGACAAGCAGCTGACCGAGGCCGGCGTGCTGGCCCGCCGCATGCCATTCCAGGTCGACAGCACCCTGCGCAAGGCCATCAACGATGGCCAGGTCATGTTCATCGACCAGCACCTGTCGGAAACCGTCGAGCAACTGCGCAACCAGCAGCTCAAACTGCCTGACATCGCCGTGATCGAAGCCGTGGCCATCACCGAGGAAGGCCACATCGTGCCGACCACATCGGTCGGCAACTCGGCCAGCTTCGCCATCTTTGCCAAGCAAGTGATCGTCGAGATCAACCTGTCGCACAACGCCAACCTTGAAGGCCTGCACGACATTTATATCCCGACCTACCGCCCGACCCGCACACCGATCCCGCTGGTCAAGGTCGATGATCGCATCGGCAGCACCGCGATCCCGATCGACCCGGCGAAGATCGTCGGCATCGTCATCAGCGACCAGCCAGACTCGCCCTCCACCGTGCTGCCGCCGGATGACGAGACCCAGGGTATCGCCGACCACCTGATCAACTTCCTCAAGAACGAAGTGGCCGCCGGCCGCATGACCAACAAGCTCGGCCCGCTGCAGGCCGGCATCGGCAGCATCGCCAACGCGGTGATGTGCGGCCTGATCGAGTCGCCGTTCGAGGACCTGACCATGTACTCCGAAGTACTGCAGGACTCGACCTTCGACCTGATCGACGCTGGCAAGCTGAGCTTTGCCTCCGGTAGCTCGATCACCCTGTCCAGCCGCCGCAACGCCGACGTGTTCGGCAACCTGGAGCGGTACAAGGACAAACTGGTGCTGCGCCCGCAGGAGATTTCGAACCACCCTGAGGTCGTGCGCCGCCTTGGCATCATCGGCATCAACACGGCACTGGAGTTCGACATTTACGGCAACGTCAACTCCACGCACGTCTGCGGCACCCGCATGATGAACGGTATCGGTGGTTCCGGCGATTTCGCCCGCAACGCGCACCTCGCCGTGTTCGTGACCAAGTCGATCGCCAAAGGCGGTGCGATTTCCAGCGTGGTGCCGATGGTCAGCCATGTCGACCACACCGAGCATGACGTGGACATTCTGGTAACCGAGCAAGGCCTGGCCGACCTGCGTGGCCTGGCACCGCGCGAGCGGGCACGGGCGATCATCGACAACTGCGTGCACCCTGACTACCGCGCAGCGCTGAACGACTACTTCGAACGCGCTTGCCAGCGTGGCGGCCATACCCCGCACATTCTGCGTGAGGCACTGAGCTGGCACGAAAACCTCGAAGAGTGCGGGCGTATGCTCGCCAGCTGATGCAATGTCGGTCGGAACGGCCCAGTAAGGGCTGTTCACACCTGATCGCAGGCCTGCCTGCGGTCAGGCCATAACAGTTCTACCCCTTCCTGGTTGTACACCCCGCATCCACCTCACAGAAACTGTACTACTGTACTGGTTAACAGGCTTCATTGCGGCTGCTCAAGTCCGAATCGCAACCCTAAACGCACTAATTTAGTGCGGACCGGTACAGTTACGTTCGTTTCGAGTGCAACAGTCGCTATAAACAGTTAACTGGGCCATCGCATTACCAATCAACTGTATCTACTGTTCTGGACAACAGAGGAGGATCATTGGCATCAGTTAAATCACTACCTAATCCCGCCATAAGCGGAAGGATGAAACATCATGGAACGTACCCTCAGTTCCGGTCTGGTCTTCGAAAACAACGCTCAGCAATCCAACGCTTCGCTGCCACTGCGCGCGCTCTCCACCCTGCTGCTCTGGCAGCGTCGCATGGCCAGCCGCCGTCAACTGGCTCGCCTGGATGCCCGCCTGCTCGCCGACGCCGGTATCAGCGAATCGCAACGTTACGAAGAGCTGAGCAAGCCTTTCTGGCGCTAAGCCCCGGTTCGCCGGCTTTGCCCGGCACCGCGAATTCCCAAACCCGTTGCAGGAGACTGCAGCGGGTTTTTTATTGCCCAGGCCCAAGGCAGAGCCATCCCCGTGTTTACAGGTACAGTTTGATAAAAATCAAATTAAACCAAAACAGTTTGCTTGCGCCCTGTTCATTAACATCCGGAAATACCGCCGCGTGATACGCTTGACTCTACAGTCTGGTAGAAACCAGATGTTCAAAGGTACCGTGACGAACCCCGTGAGCGTCCGATAAGCACCGATCCTTTTCCAGGAGTCCCCGACCATGTCCCGTAAACACCTGATTGGCGCAGCCCTGCTGCTAGGCCTGGCCGGCGCCGCGAACGCCAGCAGTTTCGTCGTCACGACCGACGCCGTAGTGCGTGCCGTTGCTGCCACCACCGACGCCACATCCGACCTGTCCTCGTCGTTCCGCGACGACAAGATCGTTCAGGCCGCCCGCGACGACGCCGCCAGCTACGTTGGCAGCGAGGGCGCGATTCGCGGTGCCCAGCTGGAAAGCGCGTTCCTGCACATCCGCTCGACCACGCCGGCCCTGCAGGCCAGCGATGCACAGCTGGCCCAGGCCATCCTGGCGCTCTGATTCACAGGCTGTAGAACACAAGCGCCAGCCCCACCGGCCGGCGCTTGCTCGCCCGCCTTCGCCGTCCTTGTTCCTGCACTAAGAAAGCCCATGCGTTATCTGTTGCCGTTGCTGTTCTCCGTAGTTGCCATGGGCACTGCCCATGCCATGGACACCACCACGCAAGGCCTGGTCATCACTGGCTATGTCACCAGCCAGGTCACGACCGCACCCTTCGACCGCAAGCTGGTCAGGCAAGCTCGCGACGATGCCGCGGCCTTTGTCGCCAGTGACGGTGCGATTCGCGGCGCACGCCTGGAAGCAGCGCTCAACGTGCTGCGTCACAACTGTGCTCATCACTCTGTCGGTGACCTTGAACTGGCAGAAGCAATTCTCGTCCAATGACAACATCTGACTCCCTGTATTCCCGGAGATGCTCCATGCGTAAACCGCTGATCGCCGCTACCCTCGGCATGCTGCTGCTGGCCGACCTGGCCCACGCACAAACTCTGGTGGCAACCAGCAATATCATCGTGCGCGCCTTTGGCCGCTCGATCGATTTCACCTCTGACACCACCACTTCCATCCGCGACTCCAAAGTTGTGCGCGAAGCCCATGACGATGCCGCCAGCTTCGTGGCCAGCAATGGTGATATCCGTGGCGCCCAGCTGGAAGCAGCCTTCAATACCCTGCGCGATCGGGTACCCGAAGCGCGCGGCGCGAGCGATCAGGTATTGGCCGAAGCCATTCTGGCGCTGTGAACCGCGTGCGTGCCTGGCTGCTCGGCTGCGCCATGACGCTGCTGGGCACGCCCGCCCTGGCTGACCTGCAGCTCGACTTGCAGGCGCACGGCCTCGCCCCGCAACAGGTCCAGGCGACTCAAGCACTGCTGGATGAGGCGCTGGGCAAGCTTCCCCCCCGCTTCAAGCAACAGCTCAACCGACGCGTACTGGTCAGCTGGAGCGACAAGATGCCAGCCGATGCCTACGGCCAGGCATCGTTGGTTTCGACCCTTGAACTCAACCGTCGCCTGCTGCCCAGCCTCACCGACGGCAGCGCCGCGCTTGAGCGCACCGATCGCCCGCATGGCACGGTGCGCGAGGAACTGCTGGCAACGGTCTTGCACGAGCTCACCCACATATACGACCGCGCCCGGCTCTGGCCCAGCGCCGAACGCGCGCTGATCGCTCGTTGCAAGCGCCAGCAAGGCACACTGGGCAAGATCGGCCTGCCCGAGGAATGCCGCAGCCAGCCAGAGCGCCGCTTCACCCTCAGCGACGACCCACGCCTGCTTGACCTTGCCGGTTGGCCGCAATACGTCGGCCGCCGCGGCGAACGAGAACAGCATAACGGCCAGTTCCTCCGCAGCCCCGACAGCTACGAGCTGAGCAGCCCCAAGGAATACATCGCGGTCAACATGGAGTACTTTCTCCTCGACCCGAGCTACGGTTGCCGGCGACCCGCCCTCAACCAATACCTGACACAGCACTTCGGCTGGGCACCGCAGCAAGACCGGTGTGCCAAAGGTTTGCCATTCCTCAACGCTGGCAGCGACTTCGCTCGCCAGCCGTTGGGTGAAATCGACCCGGAGCGGGTTTACCAGGTTGACTTCCTGCTGGCCGAGGCCAACCAGAACCTGGTCAGCCGATGGGGCCACAGCATGCTGCGCCTGGTGATCTGCAAACCGGGTCGCCCCCGCGGGCCCGACTGCCGCCTGGACCTCGATCAGCATCTGGTGTTGTCATACCGCGCCTTCGTCAACGACGTTCAGCTGTCGAGCTGGGATGGCCTGGTGGGCGCCTATCCGTCGCGGCTGTTCGTGCTGCCACTTGCCCAGGTGATCGACGAGTACACCAAGACCGAATTGCGCAGCCTGGCCTCGGTACCGCTGAAGCTCAACCGTGAAGAAACCGAAAACCTGGTGCGCCAGGCTGCCGAGATGCACTGGACCTATGACGGTAACTACTGGTTCCTATCCAATAACTGTGCCGTTGAGTCGCTGAAACTGCTGCGCAGCGGCACCGCCAATCCGCGCTTGAATGACCTCGACAGCATCATGCCCAACGGCTTGCTCGCGGTGCTGAAGGGCAGGGGGCTGGCCGATACCAGCGTGCTTGATGACCCGCGTGAAGCCTTGCGCCTGGGTTACCGTTTCGACTCCTACCGTGACCGCTATCAGGCCATGTTCGATGTGCTGAGGAAGCAACTGCCCGTCAAACAGGACAAGGTCGAGGACTGGCTGGCCCTGGATGCCGAGCAACGTCGCGGCTGGTTCTCGCAAGCCGACCTGCGCACCAGTGCCGCCTTGCTGCTGCTCGAACAGGCCAGCCTGCGCCGTCAGTTGCTGCTGGCCCAGGACGAAGTGAAGCAGCGTTACCTGAATGCCGCTGCGCTGAAAGATGGCAGCATCAGCAAGGCCGACCAGACCCTGAAGCAGATGCTTGCCAACAGTGGCTTCCTCAGCCGCCCGGCCGAGCTGCTGGAAGCCAAGGGTTATGGCCTGCCACAGCCCGATGAGCGCAAGCACCTGGAGAAGGTCAGCAGTGAGCGGCAGGCACAGCTGCTGCGTTTGAGCACCGACCTGGACAAAGAGGTGAGGGCGCTGCTTGAGCCGTCGCGGGCCAAGGAAATTGCCGCGGTGGAAGCCAACGTGAAGCAGATTGGCGTACATCTGCGGGCGCTGCACAAAGCGGCAGGGGGCCTGCAGTTGCCCTGAACGGTTCACTGGCCATTTCGCGGGTTCACCCGCGAAATGGCCAGTCAAGACAACCCGCGGCTCAAAGGCTTTCCTCTGCTTCCCCAGGCAAATGCTCATCCAGGTGCAGCCAAGGCAAGCGGCTCCCTGTCCATATATGCCGCTGCGCCCGCACCCGCTCCGGGTGGTCCAGCGTCGCCACGGTCACATCGATACTCCCCGGGCTGTGTTCGGTCACCAATGCCACATGCGCCCCGCATTCCCCGCAGAAGTAGCGCTTGCAGCTGGCCGGCGCCACATAGCACTGCGGCCTGCCCGCCAACCACTGAAAGCCTGCGCGGGGCAGGGTGAGCCACGTCACCACCAGGCCGCCACTGACCCGCCGGCAGATCGAGCAGTGGCAATGGGCGACATCCGTGAGTTCGCCCTTCAAGCGATAGCGCAAGGCGCCGCAATGGCAGCCTCCTTCGGTTACAGCTGGCATCACCTACCTCCTGTCGCCCTTTTTCCGGCGAAAGCTGGCTGAAAGCTTACGCCCCTAGGATAGCCCCCACTACCGGCACAAGACCGGTCAGCCAGGGCACCCGGTTATTCCGCGCCCGGCCCAATCAACAACAACAATGGTGATTCTGATGTATTCCTGTGCCCGCCTTTTCGCAGTGCCCCTCCGCTTGCTCCCCGCGCAGCGCCTGACGCGCTGATCCGCCCGAATCGACTTTCCTTTCGCCGCGCCACGCCTGGAGTATTGCCATGCTGACCTTCCTCGGCTTTGCCATGGTCATCACCTTCATGTACCTGATCATGACCAAGCGCCTGTCGGCCTTGATCGCATTGATCCTGATACCGATCCTGTTCGCCCTGTTCGGTGGTTTCTCCGCCAAGATCGGCCCAATGATGCTCGAAGGCATCAGCAAGCTGGCGCCCACCGGCGTAATGTTGATGTTCGCCATCCTCTACTTTGCCTTGATGATCGACTCGGGCCTGTTCGACCCGGCCGTGCGCAAGATCCTCAAGCTGGTCAAGGGTGATCCGCTGAAAGTCTCGGTCGGCACTGCCGTACTGGCCCTGGTGGTCTCGCTCGACGGCGACGGCGCCACCACCTACATGATCTGCTGCGCCGCCATGCTGCCGTTGTACAGCCGCCTAGGCATGAGCCCGCGGATCATGGCCGGCCTGATCATTCTCGCCGGCGGGGTCATGAACATGACGCCTTGGGGTGGCCCGACTGCCCGCGCCGCCAGCGCATTGCACGTCGACCCGTCCGACATTTTCGTGCCGATGATCCCGGCCATGGCTTTTGGCGTGCTGGCGATCCTTGCCATCGCCTATATGTACGGCAAGCGTGAACGTGCGCGGCTGGGCGAACTGCACCTGCCTACCGACGACATCGACCACAGCGACATCACCGTCTCGCAGTTCCCCGACGCCCGCCGGCCGAAGCTGCTGTGGTTCAACGGCGCCCTGACTGCAGTACTCATGGTTGCGCTGATCGCCGGCCTGCTGCCACTGCCGGTGCTGTTCATGATTGCCTTCAGTATCGCCATGATCGTCAACTACCCGTGCCTGCAGCAGCAGAAGGACCGCATCGCCGCTCACGCCGGTAGCGTGCTGGCCGTGACCGGGCTGATCTTCGCCGCCGGTATCTTCACCGGCATCCTGTCGGGCACCGGCATGGTCGACGCCATGTCCAAGAGCCTGCTGGCGGTCATCCCTGAAGCGCTGGGCCCTTACCTGGCAGTGATTACCGCGATCGTGAGCATGCCGTTCACCTTCTTCATGTCCAACGACGCCTTCTACTACGGCGTGTTGCCCGTGCTTTCGGAAGCGGCCAGCCACTACGGCATCAGCCCGGTGGAGATGGCACGAGCGTCGATCGTCGGGCAACCGGTACACCTGCTGAGCCCGCTGGTACCCTCGACGTACCTGCTGGTGGCACTGGCCGGCATCGAATTCGGCGACCACCAGCGCTTCACCCTCAAGTGGGCAGTACTGGTGTGCATGTGCATAATGCTCGCCGCATTGCTGATGGGCATTTTCCCGCTGTTCAGTAGTCTTTAATACAACCGCATTACCCAACCGCGATACGCCCTTGACTGGGCGTTTCGCCTTTATCGTTCGAAGGAATAAACATGGAATGGCTGACCAGCCCGGAAATCTGGGTTGCCTTTTTCACCCTCACTGCGCTTGAGATCGTTCTCGGTATCGACAACATCATCATGATCTCGATTCTGGTCAGCCGCATGCCCAAGCACATGCAGCCGCGCACCCGGATCTTCGGCCTGGCCCTGGCCATGGTCACCCGCATCATGCTGCTGCTGTCGATCACCTGGGTCATGCGCCTGACCGCCGACCTGTTCGTGGTATTCGGCCAAGGCATTTCGGGTCGCGACCTGATTCTGTTCTTCGGTGGCCTGTTCCTGCTGTGGAAAAGCTCGCAGGAGATCTACCACGGCCTGGAAGGCGAAGACGAAAGCGCGGACGAGCCGAAAGGTGCGGGCGGCAAGTTCCTCTACACCATCATCCAGATCGCCATCATCGACATCGTGTTCTCCCTCGACTCGGTGATCACCGCAGTGGGCATGGTCTCGCACGTGCCGGTGATGATCGCCGCGATCGTCGTCGCAGTGCTGGTGATGATGCTGTGCGCCGGTGCCATCAGCAACTTCATCGACAAGCATCCTTCGCTGAAGATGCTTGCGCTTTCGTTCCTGATCGTCGTGGGTACGGTGTTGATCGCCGAATCTTTCGACGTGCATGTGCCGAAGGGCTACGTCTACTTCGCCATGGCGTTCTCGCTGGGGGTGGAAGCCATCAACATCCGTATGCGCACCGCCATGGCCCGCAAACGCGGCAAGGACCAGGACGCCGTGAAACTGCGCAAGGACATTCCGGGTCAATAAGCACCTGGAGCGCAGCGAAAGGGCCCTTCGGGGCCCTTTTTCATGTCCAGGGTTTCATGACAGATATGTTTCAAATGCTTGCCGGGCATGCCAAGCTGGCGTGAGCTGCGCAAAACAACTACAGCTTGAGTAAGCACTGGATTAAAACCACCCACCCCCGGGCCAGGCTTACCGCTCCACCCATTGGCTTCGCTTCTGAAGCCCGAATCAGAAAGGGGGGCTACACCATGCTGACACTGCTCAACCTGCTCTCCGCGGTCGCCTTGCTGGTGTGGGGCACGCACATTGTTCGTACCGGCATCCTGCGGGTGTTCGGCTCCGACCTGCGCCGGGTGCTGAGCCAGAACATGGACCGCCGGCCACTGGCTTTCATCGCCGGTATCGTGGTCACCGCCGTGGTGCAGAGCAGCAACGCCACCGCCATGCTGGTCACCTCATTCGTCGGCCAGGGGCTGATGGCGATGACCCCGGCCTTGGCGATCATGCTGGGCGCGGATGTGGGTACCGCGCTGATGGCCAGGGTGCTGACCCTCGACCTGTCCTGGCTGTCGCCCCTGCTGGTATTCCTGGGCGTTATTTTCTTCCTGTCGCGCAAGCAGACGCGCGCGGGTCAACTGGGCCGGGTGGGCATCGGCCTGGGCCTGATCATCCTGGCGCTGCAGCTGATCGTGCAGGCCGCCACACCGATCACCCATGCCCAAGGCGTGAAAGTGCTGTTCGCCTCGCTCACCGGGGACATTCTGCTCGATGCGCTGGTCGGCGCGCTGTTCGCCATGGTCTCGTATTCCAGCCTGGCAGCGGTGCTGCTGACCGCAACCCTGGCCGGTGCCGAAGTGATCAGCCTGCCCGTGGCCATCGGCTTGGTGGTCGGCGCCAACATCGGCAGCGGGCTGCTGGCCTTCATCAGCACCAGCATGCAGAACGCTGCAGGCCGGCGTGTGGCGCTGGGCAGCCTGCTGTACAAGCTGATCGGCCTGCTGCTGATCATCCCGGTGCTGCACCCGTTGGTGGACTGGATGGACTCGCTGAGTTTCAGCCCACAGGAACTGGTGATCGGCTTCCACCTGCTCTACAACACGCTGCGCTGCCTGATCATGCTGCCCACGGTCAAACCCATGGGCCGCCTGTGCAACACCTTGCTGCCCGAGCGCGAGAACGGTAACGGCCAGGTACGGCCGCGCCACCTCGATGCCTCGGCGCTGACCACGCCCAGCCTGGCCCTGGCCAACGCCGCGCGCGAAACCCTGCGCCTGGGCGATATCGTCGACAGCCTGCTCGAAGCCATGCTCAGTGCCCTGCGTGGCACCCAGACGGCGCTGCCTCAGCAGGTGCGCGCACTGGGCGAGGACGCCGAAGCCCTGTACAGCGCCATCAAACTGTACCTGGCGCAGATGCCACGGGAGGACCTCAGTGACCAGGACAACCGGCGCTGGGCCGAAATCATCGAACTGGCAATCAACCTCAAGCTCGCCTGCGACCTGATCGAGCGCATGCTGCGCAAGGTGCAGCAGCAGAAGACCAGCCAGCGCCGGGAGTTTTCCCAGGTCGGCCTGGAAGAACTCACTGGCCTGCAAGAGCAACTGCTGTCCAATTTACGCCTGGGCCTGTCGGTATTCCTCAGTGCCGACCCGCAAAGCGCACACTTGCTTCTGCGTGAAAAACGCCGTTTCCGTGCGCAGGAAAGGCGCCTGGCCCACGCCCACGTCAGCCGTTTGCAGCGCAAGGTAGTGCAAAGTATCGAAACGAGTTCGCTACACTTGGGGCTGATCGCCGACATGAAGCGGTTGAACTCTTTGTTCTGCAGCAGTGCCTATGTGGTACTAGGCGGGTCTGACACCGGTGGGCTGATGCTCGACACTGCACCGGATGAAGCTCGCCAGCCCTGATCTCGCACACCTGGAGACCCAAGCTCGCCCATGCGTTGCCTGATATTCGTTTGCCTACTGATCTGCAGCCTGCCCTCACATGCCCTCGATCGCTCGCGGGTCGAAGGCTACCTGTTGCCCAATGGCCTGCAGGTCATCCTCAAATCCGGCTACGAACGGGACCATGTGGCGATACGCCTGGTAGTCGGCGTGGGCCTGGACGACTTCGAGTGCGAACAGAAAGAGCTGCCGCACCTGCTCGAACACCTGCTGTTCAGTGGCATCGACGAAACGGGCGAGGGCGGCCTGGAAGAACGCCTGCAAGCCCTGGGCGGCGAGTGGAATGCCTATACCAGCAGCGCCGACACCACATTCGTCATCGAAGCCCCGGCGCGTAACCAGCGCAAGGTGCTCGACCTGCTGCTGGCAGTGATCCGCGACACCCGCATCGACGCCAAGTCGCTGGCCACGGCCAAGCGCATCATCGAGCGCGAGGACGGCGGCCACTACGGCCACCTGCAGCGTTGGCTGGACCGCCAGGACATCGGTCACCCCGCCAGCGACCAACTGGCCACCGAGCTGGGCTTGAAATGCCCGGAACGCTCCAACCTCGACGACATGACGCTGGAACAGGTGCAGACGCTGCGTGATCGCTGGTACGCCGCCAACAACATGACCCTGATCATGGTCGGCGGCCTCGATCGCCTGTTGCCGGCCTACCTCGACCGCACCTTCGGCGAGCTGCCCGCCACCGAGCCGGAGGAGCGCCGCAACCTCGAAAGCATCAGCCAGCAGGCCGAGCAGCGTCGCGACCTGACCCGCGGCGTGCTGGGTGACAGCGTCAAACTGCATTGGCTGTTCATCGAACCGGTACTGGACAACGACCACCAACCGACCCTCGACCTGCTTTCGCGCTACCTGGACTGGGCCCTGTACGACCAGCTGCGGCTGCGCAACGGCCTGTCGTATGGGCCTTCGGTGCAGCGCGAGAGCTTCGGTGACAGCGGCATGCTCAGCCTCAATGCCGACCTTGAGCGCGACGATATCGACGCGGCGGTCAAGGTGATGCAGCAGCTGTTCGACCACTTGCGCAAGGAAGGCCTCGATGCAGATACCTTCGCCCGCATCAAGGAAGCCGCCGTGGCCAAGGAAAGCTGGGGCACCCAGGGCAACAGCGCGCTGGCCGACTACTACTGGGGGGCGCTCAACAACTACAGCAACGGCCGCTTTACCGACCCCGCGCGGCAACTGCGCCAGGTCAGCCTGGAGCAGGCCAACGATGCCTTGAAGGAACTGCTCAAGGATGAAGGCTATCTGCGCATCGAGAAGCCCTTGCTGGGGTACGACGAGCTGTATGGCCTGATTGCTCTGGTCGTGGGTGTGATTCTGGCTGCCGGGCTGTTGGGTCGGCGGCGCCATACCCCTCAACCACCGAGCGGTGCTACACGGGAGCGGTGATTCAGCGGTATCCTTTCGCCGGTACCGGCCCTTTCGCGGGCAAGCCCGCTCCCACAGGTAGTGCACCAGCCTTCAGAGCAGTGCAGCGCCTGTGGGAGCGGGCTTGCCCGCGAAGGGGCCGGCACAGCCACCTCTTTAGCCTGTTGCAGACCCATGCCTCCAATCCCCCATTTCGTCCAGCGCGTCATCGAGCTGCTCAAACGCTACCCCGGCGTTATCGCGCTCGGCGGCTTCCTTTCCGGTATCGGCAGCTTCATCCTGGTCGACCGCCAGGCCAGCCTGGCCAGTTGGGTCGCCATTCTCATGCTGGTCAGCTGGATCTGGCTGATGCTGGAGAACACCCTCACCGGCCTGTTCGCCCGCACCTTCAAACGCGAGATCCCCCAGCCGCTGCTGCGCTATGCAACACAGATGATCCACCAGGAGAGTCTGTTCTTCGTTCTGCCGTTCTTTTTCATCACCACCACTTGGAACAGTGGGCAACTGGTGTTCACCGGCCTGCTGGCTGCCGCCGGGCTGGTTTCGATCGTCGACCCGCTGTACTACAAATGGCTGGCCCCACGACGCTGGCTGTTCCTCGCGCTGCATACCCTGACGTTATTCGCCGCACTGCTCACCGCGCTGCCGATCATTCTGCACCTGACCACAGCGCAAAGCTTCAAGCTGGCATTGATTGCCGCCATGGCGCTGTCGTTCCCAAGCCTGGCCAGCAGCTTCCCGATCAACACCTGGCGCCGCGGCGTGGCGCTGGTACTGGTGACCCTGGCAGTCGGCGGAGGCGGTTGGCTGATGCGCTCATGGGTACCACCGGCCACGTTGTGGATGACCGAGGTGGCAGTCAGTACCGAGGTGTTGAACCGCCAACCCGGCGAGTCACTGGACGAAATTGCCGCCAGCCGTATCCGCAGCAGCGGCCTCTATGCCTACACCGCCATCAACGCACCGCGTGGCCTCAACGAGCGCATTTACCACGTGTGGCAGAAAGACGGGCAGGAAGTCGACCGTATCGCCCTGGATATCCACGGCGGGCGCAAAGAGGGGTACCGGGCCTGGACCCACAAACAGAACTTCCCGCCCAACCCTGTGGGTAAATGGCAGGTGCGGGTACTGACAGAGGACGGCCAGGTAATCGGCGTGCTGCGCTTCAAGGTGATCGACGACGCAGCGGCCAAGTGAGGTAAAAGGGGCCGCAAGGCGGCCCCGATCATTCAGCACATTTTCAACAAACCCCGCCATGCCTGCTGCGCTATGATCAGCCTCTACGCCAACGCGCGCAGTCAGATGCATGGAGCCTATGACCACCCCCAGCGCCACCCTGGACACCAGCAGCCAACCAGCCTGCCTGCGCATTGCCGGTGACTGGACCCTGGCCCATTACGCCAACCTCAAGCGCGACAGCGAACGCCTGCGCACGCAATATGGCGCCGACGCCGTCGCCGACCTCAGCCAGCTGGGCCGCCTGGACACGGCCGGCGCCTCGCTGCTGGCTGAACTGCTCGGCTCCGAACGCCTGTCGCACTGCACCAACGATTTGCCCGACGCCAGCCGCGCCTTGCTCAAGAACGTCTACTGCTCGGTGCAGGACTACTGCATCCCGGTCAAACAGCCAGAGAGGCCTGTGCTGCTTCTGCTGCTCGAACGTATCGGCCGCGCCGTCAACACCCTGTGGCAAGACACCCTGCAGCTGCTCGGCTTCGTCGGTCTGATCCTCGAAACCCTGCTGCGCCGCGCCCTGCAGCCACACCGTTGGCGGCTGACGCCAGTCGTCTCGCATATCGAACAGACGGGCCTGGATGCCGCGCCGATCGTGGCGTTGCTGACGTTTCTGGTGGGCGCTGTGGTTGCCTTCCTCGGCGCCACGGTCTTGGCGGACTTCGGCGCGACCGTGTTCACCGTCGACCTGGTGGCGTTTTCGTTTTTGCGTGAATTCGCCGTGTTGCTGACGGCCATCCTCATGGCCGGCCGTACGGCCAGCGCCTTCACGGCGCAGATAGGCTCGATGAAGGCCAACGAGGAAATCGACGCCATCCGCACCTTGGGCCTGAACCCGATCGAACTGCTGGTGGTACCGCGGGTGCTGGCACTGCTGATTTCCCTGCCGCTGCTGACCTTCGTCGCGATGATCTGCGGCATCGTCGGCGGCGCGGTGGTCTGCGCGCTGACACTGGATATCTCGCCGGCGATGTTTCTGTCGCTGCTGCAAAGCGACATCGGCGTGCAGCACTTCATCGTCGGCCTGGCCAAGGCACCGTTCTTCGCCTTTCTGATCGCCTCCATCGGCTGCCTTGAGGGTTTCAAGGTCAGCGGCAGCGCCGAATCGGTCGGCGCGCACACCACATCCAGCGTGGTCCAGTCGATTTTCGTGGTCATCGTGCTGGATGCGGTGGCTGCGCTGTTCTGCATGGAGATGGGCTGGTGAATGGCCGGGAAGCAGTGATCGAGGCGCGAGGCATCTGCAACCGTTTCGGTAGCCAGAGCGTGCACGAAAACCTGGACCTGGACCTGTACCGTGGCGAAATCCTCGCCGTGGTCGGCGGCTCGGGCAGCGGCAAATCAGTGCTGCTGCGCAGCATCATCGGCCTGCGTCGGCCGAATGAAGGGCAGATCAAGGTGTTCGGCGAAGACCTGGCCGGCCTGCGCGAGGAACAGCGTTCACTGGTCGAGCGGCGTTTTGGCGTGCTGTTCCAGAAGGGCGCGTTGTTCTCCTCGCTGACCGTTACCGAAAACGTCGCACTGCCGCTGATCGAGCATGCCGGCCTGTCGCGCGCCGATGCAGAACACCTGGCCGGGGTAAAGCTGGCCCTGGCCGGCCTGCCGATTTCCGCCGCCGATAAATACCCTTCATCGTTGTCCGGCGGCATGATCAAGCGCGCTGCGCTGGCCCGGGCGCTGGCCCTGGACCCGGACATCCTGTTCCTCGACGAACCCACCGCCGGCCTCGACCCGATCGGCGCTGCGGCCTTCGACCAACTGATCCTCACCCTGCGCGATGCCTTGGGCCTGAGCGTGTTTCTCATCACCCACGACCTGGACACCCTGTACACCATCACCGATCGCATCGCGGTGCTGTCGCAGAAGAAGGTGCTGGTGGCCGGCCCCCTGGCCGAGGTCGAACAGACCAACGACCCGTGGATTCACGAATACTTTCACGGCCCACGCGGGCGCGCAGCCGAACACGCCGCCGCCAGTGCCAGGCAGGAGCGCTGAACAATGGAAACCCGAGCTCATCACGTACTTATCGGCCTGGTCACCGTACTGGTGGTGGTTGGCGCCATGCTGTTCGGCCTGTGGCTGGCCAAGTCCAGCGTCGACGATGCCTTCAAGGATTACGAAGTGGTCTTCAACGAAGCCGTCTCGGGCCTGTCCCGTGGCAGCCCGGTGCAATACAACGGTATCAAGGTGGGCGACGTCTCCACCCTGCGGCTGGACCCCAAGGACCCGCGCCGGGTGCTGGCGCGGGTGCGCCTGAGCGGCGACACACCGGTCAAGGAAGACACCCAGGCCAAGCTGACCCTGGCCGGGGTGACCGGCAACTCGTTCATCCAGCTCAGCGGCGGCACGCCACAAAGCCCCGAGCTCAAGGGCAAAGACGGCAAGCTGCCGGTAATCGTCGCTTCGCCGTCACCGATCTCGCGCCTGCTCAACGACAGCAGCGACCTGGTCACCAACATCAACCTGCTGCTGCACAACGCCAACCAGATGTTCTCGGAGAGCAATATCGACCGGTTGAGCAACACCCTGGCCAACCTCGAGCAAACCACCGGTGCCTTCGCCAACCAGAAGGGCGGTATTTCCGAGGCCATCGAACAGCTGGGCCTGGTCGGTAAACAGGCCAACGCCACATTGGCCGAAACCCAGGCACTGATGCGCAATGCCAACGGCTTGCTTGGCACTCAGGGCAAGCAGGCCATTGGCAGCGCCGAACAGGCCATGCAATCGCTGGCGGCCAGCACCGCAACCATCAACAGCCTGCTCAACGATAACCGCCAGTCCATCGACGATGGCGCGCAAGGCCTCAACCAGCTGACACCGGCAATCCGTGAACTGCGCGAAACGCTCAATTCGCTCAAAGGCATTTCCCGCCGCCTGGAGGCTGACCCGAGCGGCTACCTGCTCGGCCGTGACAACAACAAGGAGTTCCAGCCATGAACCTGTCGCTGCGCCTGCTGGCCTTGGCGGCCGCGCTGAGCCTGACCAGTGCCTGCTCGATCCTGCCGCAAAGCGAGCCTGTGGATATCTATCGCCTGCCGGTCAACCAGGCCAGCCAAACCGCCACCCCTGTAGACTGGTCGCTGCGCCTGAACAAGCCTCTGGCCAGCGAAACGCTGGCTGGGCCGCGCATTGCGGTGATCCCCCAGGGCGATGTGCTCAGCAGCTACAAAGGCGCGCGTTGGAGCGACCCGGTGCCACTGCTGGTGCGCAACCGCCTGCTCGATGGTTTCCAGCGTGACGGCCGCGTACAGCGGCTGAGCGCCGACGACAGCAACCTGCAGGCCGACTATGAGCTGGCCGGCGAGCTGCAGGCGTTCCAGAGTGAGTACCGAGCCGGCGGCGCGGTGGAAGTGGTGATCCGCTATGACGCGCGGCTGGTCCAGGGCCGGAGCCAGCGCATCCTTGCCAGCAAACGCTTCGAGGTGCGCCAGCCGTTGGCCGATACCCAGGTGTCAGCCGTAGTAGCCGGCTTTGGCGCGGCCAGCGATCAACTGGCCGGGCAGGTGGTGAACTGGACCGTGGCGCAGAGCGTTCAGGCTCAGGCGAAGAACCAGTAGCAGACGAAGATCGCCGCGATCACCCCGGACAACTCGGCCAGCAGCGCACAGCCTACCGCGTGGCGCACGCGCTGGATGCCGACAGCACCGAAGTACACGGCCAGCACGTAGAAGGTGGTTTCGGTGCTGCCCTGGATGGTCGCGGCCACCAGCGCCGGGAAACTGTCCACGCCGTGGGTCTGCATGGTCTCGATCAACATCGCCCGGGCGGCGCTGCCAGAGAACGGCTTGACCAACGCGGTCGGCAGGCCCTCTACGAAGCGGGTGTCCATGCCCATCCAGTTGACCGCGTGGCGAATACCGTCCAGCGCCAGCTCAAGGGCGCCGGAGGCACGCAGTACGCCGACCGCCACCAGCATCGCCACCAGGTAGGGCAACAGGCTCTTGGCCACGTCAAAGCCTTCCTTGGCCCCCTCGACAAAGGCTTCATACACCTTCACCCGTTTCAGCGCGCCGATCACCAGGAACAGGATGATCACCCCGAACAGCGTGAGGTTGCCCAGGATCGACGACAGGCTGGCCAGCGCCGCGGCCGACAGGGTTCCCAGGAAGGCCATGAAGCCGCCCAGCAGCAGGGCGCCAGGGATCATGTAGGCCAACACCACCGGGTCCCACAGGCGCAGGCGCTGCATCACCGCCACCGACAGCAGGCCGACCAGGGTCGAAACGCTGGTAGCCAGCAGAATCGGCAGGAACACCAGCGTCGGGTCGGTGGCGCCTTGCTGGGCGCGGTACATGAAGATGGTCACCGGCAGCAGGGTCAGCGATGAAGCATTGAGTACCAGAAAGAGAATCTGCGCATTGCTGGCGGTGGTGCTGCTGGGGTTGAGCTCCTGCAGCGCCCGCATCGCCTTGAGGCCGATCGGCGTGGCGGCGTTGTCCAGGCCCAGGCCGTTGGCAGCGAAGTTCATGGTGATCAGGCCCAGCGCCGGGTGGCCGGGCGGCACTTCTGGCATCAGCCGGGCGAACAGGGGGCCCAGGGCTTTGGCCAGCCATTCGACGATGCCGGCCTTCTCGGCGATCTTGAGAAAGCCCAGCCACAGCGTCAAGGTACCGAACAGCAGGACCATGACCTCTACCGAGAGCTTGGCCATGGCGAAGATACTCTCGACCATCGCGGCGAAGATGCCAGCGTTGCCACCCACCAGCCATTGGGCCAGGGCGGAGACAGCCGCCACCAGGAAAAAGCCGAGCCAAAGGCCGTTGAGCATCCGATTGTTCCCCCTGAAAAGTGGCTGAATGATAACCGGTTTAGCCTGTACCGGCCTCATCGCCGGCAAGCCGGCTCCCACAGTTGTTGCACTGCCCTGAGGCTCCGTGGGGTAGCTGTGGGAGCCGGCTTATTGCACTGCCCTCGGGCAATAGGGTACCTGTGGGAGCCGGCTTGCCGGCGATGAGGCCCATACAGACAACAAAAAGCCCCGACAAGTCGGGGCTCTCTGTTCAGCACATCAGGTTCAGCGCTTGGCGGTTTCGCCTACCACGGCTGCTTCCTTCTTGTCCGCCATCAGCGAGGCGTAGTACTGCTCGCCCTTGGCGGCGTCGTACATGCCTTCCCAACGAGCGATTACCAGCGCTGCCAGGGCATTGCCGATCACGTTCAGCGCGGTACGCGCCATGTCCATGATACGGTCGACACCGGCGATGAACGCCAGGCCTTCCAGCGGGATGCCTACGCTGCCCAGGGTCGCCAGCAGGACCACGAACGATACGCCCGGCACACCGGCGATCCCCTTGGAGGTCACCATCAGGGTCAGCACCAGCAGCAGTTGCTGGCTCCAGGACAGGTCGATGCCATACAGCTGGGCGATGAAGATCGCCGCGATGCTCTGGTACAGCGTCGAGCCGTCGAGGTTGAACGAGTAACCGGTCGGTACCACGAACGAGCAGATCGACTTCGGCGCACCGTACTTCTCCATCTTCTCGATCACGCGCGGCAGCACGGTCTCGGAGCTGGAGGTGGAGTAGGCGAGGATCAGCTCATCTTTCATGATGCGCATGATCTTGATCACCGAGAAGCCGAACAGGCGCGCCACCAGGCCCAGCACCATGAAGGCGAAGAAGGCGATGGCGAAGTACACCAGTAGCACCAGCTTGGCCAACGGCAGCAGCGAGCTGAAGCCGAAGTTGGCAACGGTTACCGCGATCAGGGCGAACACGCCGATCGGGGCGTAGTTCATGATCATGTGGGTGACCTTGAACATGGTCTCCGACACGCCCTGGAAGGTACGCACCAGCGGCTCGCGCAGGTCCGCCTGCAGGCTCGACAGGCCCAGGCCGAACAGTACCGAGAAGAAGATGATCGGCAGCATTTCGCCACGCATCAACGCCGCGAAGATGTTGGACGGGATCAGGTTGAGCAGGGTCTCGATGAACGCATGCTCATGCTGCACTTCGGCGGCAGTCGCCTGGTATTTGGAGATGTCGACGGTGCCCAGGGTGCTCATGTCGATGCCGGCGCCTGGGTGGAACAGGTTGGCCAACACCAGGCCGACGACGATGGCAATGGTGGTCACCACCTCGAAGTAGAGGATGGTCTTCAGGCCGATACTGCCCAGTTTCTTCGCGTCGCCAACCCCGGCGATGCCCACGATCAGCGACGAAATCACGATCGGGACGACGATCATCTTGATCAGGCGAATGAAGATGTCACCGGCGGGTTGGAGGACGTTACTGATCCACCAGGCCTTTTCCGCACTGAAGTGGTTCAGCAGCGCGCCGATTGCAACGCCCAGGACCAGACCGATAACGATCTGCCAGGCGAGGCTCAGTTTTGCCTTCTTCATGTCTTTACCCTTTGTTCTAGTGGTCACGGGCACCGACCGGAAAAACGCATAACAGAGCCGTTGGCAACGCCGCGGGCAGCTAGGAGCTTCCGTCCGGAGACCTCATGTAAGGACACCGCGAGCGAGCGACAAGGCGCTCGGGCCAGCGAAAAGGCGGCAACTATTGCGATGGCAAAGGATGAAATCTAATGCCGGAAGCGTATACCCCATGCCGATTACGCATACTGATCTGCGTCAAAATGAGGCAGCTGCAAGTCATTGATTTATAACGTTCGGAATCCCGAACAAGAGCAAAGCGCCATTTTCAGGCAGATTTGGCAGTGCTCGAAAGGGTCTCGGGATGGCTTGTTCGACAATCCGAATGGCTGAAATGCCGCTTGCGCGATAGCCGGATTGGACGAAAAAAATTTGATGTACGGTCGAGACAAAATGTGTCTCAAGAGGAAAAACCTGAAAGGTGGGATGGTAATGCGAGATGGCACCTCGGAAGCCAGGCCCGGTTACGTATGAAACATACGCCTGACCTGAAACTTCCGATTTTGCCTTTCCTGACCCGGCCCATTGCTGGAGGCACTCCCTGTACCCCTAGGCCACTCCGATCCTGTAACAATCAGAACAGCCCGACCCCTTGGTCATGTGCCACCCCTCCTCGAGGCGGCGCATCATAGAAGCGAGAAATATAGAAAGGTTCCGCTTCTATTACGTGACAGTGCGCGACCGTTCGTCCTTGAAGGTCAGTACCACTTCGGGTCGCGCTTGAGTTGCTCCTGCAACATGGCCTTCATGCCATCGTCAGGCTCACCCAGCCAACGGTATTGCGCGTGGCGGGTTGGCGACTTGTCACTCGGCAGGCCTTCGGGTACCTCGACGAGCATCCCGTAAGCATCATCCTTGTCCCAACTGAACGCCACGATAAGGCGTTTGTATGTGCACTTGTCCTGGGCCTCGCACAGCGGACCTACCAGATACTTGTCGCCATCCTCGGTCACTGCCGACATCTGCTCCTGGGCACTGCCAGTCAGATTGATCACCCAGTCGGGCAGGCGTTCCTCGCCTTTGATCGCGTCCTGCCATGTTTCCCGGTACTCCGGGTCCGAGCCGAGCAACTGGTCGACTCGAACCTGGCCGTCATTGGCCGCCATCGCCGCTGCGCTGCCACCCAACAGCAGGGCGGCAGCCACGGCTTTGCAAAGCTTCCTGCTCATCTTCAACCTCGACCACGTCCAAAGAAGAAGGAGGCTACGAACAGGACCAGGAAGACAATGAACAGGATCTTCGCGATACCCGTAGCGGCGCCAGCGATACCACCGAAGCCCAGAACGGCGGCGACAATGGCGATGATGAGGAAAGTGATAGCCCAACTCAGCATGATGCTTCTCCTTTCTTTTTTGAAATAGATCCGGTCACAGCGTCTTAGAACACCCAGCGTTGCTGAGGCACGACGTTTTCAACGGTGGCCGGCGAGGTGTTGGCCGAAGGCAGCGGTTGGGCTGCTTTCACCAATGTATTGGCACGGGTCGCCTGGATCTGCGTCAGCAGCGCGGTTTGCGCTGCAACCTGATCAGCCAGTCGCGCGGTCTGCCAGCTGTAATAAAAAAGGCCTGCGGCCAAAGTCAGCAGCAGCGCCATTCCAATCAAAAGGAACTGGCGCAGGGGCAGTGCGGCGATCTGCGAACGGTTGACGGATTGGCGGTTCATGCCGGCTTCTCCTGCTGTAATTTTTCTATTCAAACCTGAACAGGTAATTGCAGCCTGCGTGCCAGCCTTTGATATTCAATAAAACCCTTATATATCAAGGACTTAGGTAATGAGCAGATGGCACTGGAGGACGTATCCTGCACGATGCCCTCCCTGGCGTCGTGCGAATTGCACGACTCAGCCTTCCACCTTGGTCGCAACCTTGAGCAGATCGGCGTCTACACCCCGTACGCCGATGATCTGCCGAGCGATCTCCGTCGCAATGGTTTTCTGCTCACTACTGACCACCTCGCCCGATAGCCGGACCATGCCGTCGGCGCTGGCCACCTTGATATTCAGGCCATCGAGATTGCGGCTGAAGCGGAAGCTGTTCTGGATCTTGTCGACGACCCAGCTGTCACTCGGCTGCGGCCCCGATGGCGCACCGACCGGGTTTTCCCGCGCCTTGGCCATGGCCGCGGTGTCCAGGCTGACAAGGTTGTTGACCAGGTGCACACCATCGGTGGTACGCGCCACCACGCCCGCAAGCTCCTTGGCTTCGGGGCTGTCGACCTTGCCGCGCAAGGTCACCACACCTTCACTGCTCTGGACCTCGATGGCCGCTTTTTCGGTGATGCGGCTCCACAGCAAGCGTGCGCGGATAACGGCAGCCAGGGTCGCGTCCTCCAGCCGCTGTGCGTAAGCACGAAGCTCAAGCGGGCGCTCGACCAGCCCCGCATTGACCCGCAACTGGTTGTCGACCTGCTCGATGCCCCGGGTAGCCTGAGCCACATGCTCGGCCAACTGGCGCTCGACTTCATTCTCGACCTCGCCCGTCAGCCGGGCCCGCTGCCCATCCACCTGCACCTCGATACGAAAGGGGTTGAGCATGCGGTTGAGTGACAGCGCTGTTTGCAGGGAGCCTTCCAGGCGGGCGTCCTGGACCGGGTCGGCGAAAGCGGGTGCGCAAATGGACAGCAGGCTGGCCGTCAATACAGCCGTTCGGGTGAAAAAGGGCATGACTGCACTCCTTTTGTAGGCAAAATCTGAAAATCCTCGCAACCAATGTGCCACCCCATCGCTCTAACAAAATCATCGAGATATCACGGGTTCACGGCGGTATTTGGCCATTGGCTAGCATGCAAAGGACAGAATCCTTCAGAATTGACCATGCAACTTGCCCGATTTTTCCCACACTAAATGAAGATCTTTCCTAAAGGAGCGCAGCAAATGGAATCAGCCCAGGACAATCAAGGCCGCATTCTGCTGGTGGATGACGAGTCCGCGATCCTGCGCACCTTCCGTTATTGCCTCGAGGACGAGGGCTACAGCGTAGCCACGGCCAACAGCGCCGCGCAGGCCGAGGCCTTGCTGCAGCGCCAGGTGTTCGACCTGTGCTTCCTCGACCTGCGCCTGGGCGAGGACAATGGCCTGGACGTCCTGGCGCAGATGCGCATCCAGGCGCCGTGGATGCGGGTAGTGATCGTCACCGCCCACTCGGCGATCGATACTGCGGTCGATGCCATCCAGGCCGGCGCCGCCGATTACCTGGTCAAGCCCTGCAGCCCCGACCAGCTTCGCCTGGCCACCGCCAAACAGCTGGAGGTGCGCCAGCTGTCTGCCCGCCTTGAAGCCCTGGAGGGTGAAGTACGCAAGCCCAAGGACGGCCTCGACTCGCACAGCCCGGCGATGATGGTCGTGCTGGAAACCGCGCGCCAGGTGGCGACCACCGACGCCAACATCCTCATCCTCGGCGAGTCGGGTACCGGTAAAGGCGAACTGGCCCGCGCCATTCACAGCTGGAGCAAGCGCGCGCGCAAGGCCTGCGTGACCATCAACTGCCCATCGCTGAATGCCGAACTGATGGAGAGCGAGCTGTTCGGCCACACACGCGGCGCCTTTACCGGTGCCAGTGAGAGTACGCTGGGCCGCGTCAGCCAGGCCGACGGCGGCACGCTGTTCCTCGACGAAATCGGCGACTTCCCCCTGGCCCTGCAACCCAAATTGCTTCGTTTCATCCAGGATAAAGAGTACGAGCGGGTAGGCGACCCGGTGACCCGCCGCGCCGATGTGCGCATCCTCGCGGCGACCAACCTCAACCTCGAAGAGATGGTCCGCGAAAGCCGCTTCCGGGAAGACCTGCTGTACCGCCTCAACGTCATCACCTTGCACCTGCCACCACTGCGCGAGCGCAGTGAAGACATCCTGACCTTGGCCGACCGCTTCCTGGCACGCTTCGTCAAGGAGTACTCCCGGCCGGCACGAGGGTTCAGCGAAGAAGCCCGCGCCGCGCTGCTCAATTACCGCTGGCCGGGCAATATCCGTGAGCTGCGCAACGTGGTCGAGCGCGCCAGCATCATCTGCCCGCAGGAACGCGTGGAAATCAGCCACCTGGGCATGGGCGAGCAACCGGCTGGCAATGCACCTCGCGTCGGTGCGGCGCTGAGCCTGGATGAGCTGGAGCGCGCCCACATCGGAGCGGTACTGGCTGCCAGCGACACCCTCGACCAGGCTGCCAAGACCCTGGGCATCGATGCCTCGACCCTGTATCGCAAGCGTAAGCAGTACAACCTATGAGATTGCAAATGAAGCTGCGCACGCGGCTTTTTCTCAGCATCTCGGCGCTGGTGACAGTCGCCTTGCTAGGCCTGATGCTGGGCCTGATCAGCGTGCTGCAGATGGCCACCGTGCAACAACAATCCGTGCGCGACACCACCCACGCGCTGGAAATCGGCCTGAAACTGCGCCAAAACCTGGGCGAGCAGCTGACCCTGATGCTCGACGAAGACACCGCGCCTGATAGCCTGCGTGCGCTGCAGGACAACTTCCAGGCGCAACTGAATCAGGGCCTGGAAAACGGCGGCGAGCGCACCGGTTTCAGCAAGGCCAGCAGCAACTACCAGACATTCCTGCAGGCCTACCGCGACAGCCCGTCGCCGGCCCGCAGCATGGGCATCGATCAGCCACTGGGGGCTGCTTTCAATCAGGTGCGTACCGACCTGATCGACTCCCACAAGCAGGCCCTCGACCACATCACCCGCAGCGAAGAGCAAACCCGCGACCGGGCCTTGCTGGTCAGCGGCGTGCTCGGCCTGATGGGCCTGGTGGTGCTGGTCCTGGGTTTCATCACAGCGCACAACATCGCCCGCCGCTTTGGCCAACCCATCGAAGCCCTGGCCAAAGCCGCAGATCAACTGGGCCGAGGGGACTTCGATGTGACCTTGCCAGTGACGCAGGCGGTCGAGCTTAATCAGCTCACCCGGCGCTTCGGGATGATGGCCGATGCGCTGCGCAAGCACCAGGCTACCAACGTGGATGAACTGCTGGCCGGCCAGCAACGCCTGCAGGCCGTGCTCGACAGCATCGACGATGGTTTGCTGATCATCGACCGCCAAGGGCAGCTCGAGCATCTCAACCCGGTTGCCCAGCGCCAGCTCGGCTGGAGCAACAGCCGGGTGGGCAGTGGCCTTGCCGAGGCTCTGCAACGCCCTGAGCTGGAGCAACAGCTGCGCCAGGTACTGCGGGGCGGCAGCCTGGATCGCCCACCCGACGACCTGAGTATCGAGGTCGATGAAGAATCACGCTTGCTGACCTACAGCCTGACCCCGGTCAGCCACCCGCAAGGGCCGATTCTCGGCGCTGTCATGGTGCTGCACGATGTAACCGAGCAGCGCGCGTTCGAGCGTGTGCGCAGCGAGTTCGTGCTGCGCGCCTCGCACGAACTGCGTACCCCGGTCACCGGCATGCACATGGCATTCGGGCTGTTGCGCGAGCGGGTGAAGTTCCCGCCCGAGGCCCGCGAGAATGACTTGCTGGATACCATCGGCGAAGAAATGCAGCGCCTGACTCAGCTGATCAACGACCTGCTCAACTTCTCGCGCTACCAGAGCGGGCTGCAAAAACTCGAACTTGCACCCTGCGCCATAGATGATTTGCTTGAGCGCGCCCAGATACGCTTTGGCGAACACGCGGCCAGCAAGCAGATTGAACTGATCAAGGCGCTGGAACCGCCGCTGCCGCGCATCCAGGCGGATGTCGCGCAACTCGACCGCGTGCTCGACAACCTGTTGCACAACGCCGTTCGCCACACCCCCAGCGGTGGGCGAATTCGCCTGCACGCAAGGCGCCACGGGGAACGGGTGATCGTCAGTGTCGAGGATAACGGCGAGGGTATCGCCTATGGGCAGCAGGGGCGCATCTTCGAGCCCTTTGTGCAGGTTGGGCGCAAGAAAGGCGGGGCCGGGCTGGGGTTGGCGCTCTGCAAAGAGATCGTGCAGTTGCACGGCGGGCGCATGGGCGTGTTTTCCCGGCCAGGGCAGGGGACGCAGTTCTACATGGCGCTGCCGGTTTGACGATGACGCGCAGGGGATGCATGAGCCTCACACTCAAGGCTCATCATCGATCCGTTGCCTGCGCACCTGCCGCCCACGGGTTACCAGCTCGACGAACTGTCGGGCATTGAGCGGGTGGGCGAACAACCAGCCCTGGCCGTAATTGACGCCCTCGCTGTTCAGCAGCACCGCCTGGGCTTCGCATTCGATACCCTCGGCGATCACCCGCAGATGAAGGTCGTGGGCCATGCGAATGATGTGCGGTGCCACGCCACTGCTGGCAGCGTCATGGCCAAGTGCGTCGATAAAAGCCTTGTCGATCTTCAAGCAGTCCACCGGCAAGGTCTGCAGATAGGCCAGGCTGCAATAGCCAGTACCAAAATCATCGATCAGCACCTGATGCCCCACCGAACGCAGGGCCTGCAGGTTGTCCCGGGCCACCACCACATCGATCAGCCCGCGCTCGGTGACTTCAAAGGCGATCTGGCTGGCCGCCACGCGGTGCAGCGCCAACAACCGCGCCGCTACCCGGCCAATTCGCGGCACCATCACATCGCAGGCGGCAAGGTTAACCGAGATATACAGGTTACGGTGCGAACGCAGTAACTGGCCCAGTTGCTCTAGCACACGCTGCAGGACGAAGTCGGTGATCTGGCGGATCTGCCCGGTGTTTTCCGCCAACGGAATGAACAAGTCCGGGCTGGTCAGCGTGCCGTCCGGGCGTCGCCAGCGCACCAGCGCCTCAGCGCCCACGCAGCGCCGGCTATCCAGCTCCATGATGGGCTGGTACAGCACCTGCAGCTCACCGCGGCGCAGCGCATTTTGCAGCTCCGAGCTCATCGAGCGGCGCTGCAGGATCAACTGCAGCACCAGCCAGCCAATGCAGCAAGCCGCCAGAACGCTCCCTGGGAATAACAACCAGAGCATGCCGTTCATCCGCAACGGCAGGCTCGCCCTTGGGGCAATCAGGACGAGTTGGTAATCCGGCGACTTGGTTGGCATTCGATAGACAAGGCGGTCATGCATCTCGAACAAAGAGGTTGTGCTGGAGGGCGACCAATTGTTGGACGGTGGCCAGGTTTGCGGTGGGCCCAGCACTGGAATCGCCCGTGTGCCGTTGTCCAGCACCACCAGCAGGCTGCCACCGGGAGGCAGGTCGACCACATCGGTCAGGTGCCCGCGTGATGTGGAGACCAGGAAGTTGCCACGCGCAAGCATCAGTGCGGCCAGGTTTTCGTTGGGTTCGGTCGTGGTGTTCAGCCAGTAACTGTAGGTTGGCCCCTGGATGTCCGGAGCCCGGGTGGGCACGAACGCCCTGGCCCCTCCACGGTTCGAGCAGGCGACGCTGGCGTCTACATAGGCCGCCTCATAGATGAAGCGTGAGCCAAGGCCCACCTGCTGCAGTTGCGCCAGCATCGCAGGGCTGCAGCCACGCAGCGGCTGCGCCTGCAGATCATCGACGCCCTCACGCAACTGGCCGAATACCTGCTCAAGGCGGTCGAGGAAGCGCTCGCCCTGAGCATTCATCTGCGCACTTTCGCTCTGCTTCATCTGATGCAGGGCAATGGCGATGCTGGCCGTCAGCAATACCGCAGCGCTGGCCATTGCTGCCAAGGAGGCCAGCATCCAGGGGCGGTAGAAAAATTGGCGCAGAGCAGTTATCAGAGCCGACATGGGCAGCATCCAGTTGATATACAAGGTATAGCAACGGAATGCTGGTTTAGCTTGGCCGTTTGGCGGAGGGCGATAGCGTGATGGGCGTCAGCGCATCCGGTTGACTACCTGCAACATGGCAGCCGTCTGCGCATCTGGCGTGCCGTCGAAGCGCTGTGGCCGGAAGCGCATCTGGAAGGCCGCGATGACATGCCGTGTGGCGACATCCAGCTGCCCAGTCTGCTCGATAGCGTAGCCGAAGCGTGCAAGCTCCTGCTGATACCAGCCGATTGTCGGTGGGTTGGCGTTGAAGTACGCCTGCTGCCGCGCCACGGCATTCGCCTCTGGCCACACCCCCAGCCCCGCATCGGCCAGGCGCTTCCACGGGAACAGCGGCCCCGGATCGAGCTTGCGCAAGGGCGCGATGTCGCTGTGGCCGATGATGTAGCGCGGGTTGATGTTGTTGCGTTTGACGATGTCCTTGAGCAAGGCGATCAACGACTGGATCTGCGCTTCGCTATAGGGATACCAGACACGGCCATTGGGGGTGGTGTCGAAGCCTGGGTTGACGATCTCGATGCCGATGGAGCTCGAGTTCAGCCAGGTACGCCCATCCCACTGGCTGTCGCCGGCATGCCAGGCCCGGCGGTTTTCGTCGACCAGCTGGTAAACGGTGGCCGGGCCATCGCCGATCAGGTAATGGGCACTGACCTCGCCATGGGTAAGCAGTGCAAGCGAGCGCTCCAGCGAGGCGTTGGTGTAATGCAGGACAACGAACTGGATGCGGTTATCCTGATTGGCCGAAGGGTGGCTGCGGTCGATGCGCAGGCCGGTAGAACAACCGGCCAGCACGACCAGCAAAAGTACGGAAAATAACGCTCTCATGGGAAAAGCCACGGTGATTGCCGGTAGCGCATTAGCATAACGTATGCGCACAACGCCCACCCGCTCAGCTTTGTTCCACGCGATTACGGCCGAGGTCCTTGGCGCGATACAAGGCTGCATCGGCACGCTTGAGCACCTGGTCGCCGCGCTCACCGGAGCGGAAGGTGCTCAGGCCGATGGACGCGGTGATCACCACCCGCTCACCCTTGAAATGGAACGGGCAGGCTTCGATCGCGGCGCGCAGCACTTCGGCGACCTGCGCACCTGCAGCCGGTGAAGTCTGCGGCAGCAACAGCACGAACTCTTCCCCACCAAAACGCGCGATGAAGTCACGTGCGCGCAGGCGCTTGCGCAGCTGATCGGCGACGATCTTCAGCACTTTGTCCCCGGCCAGGTGGCCGTAGCTGTCATTGATACGCTTGAAATGATCCAGGTCGAGTATTGCCATCGCCAGGTGGCCGCCGTTCTCTTGCCATTCGAGTATTTCCCGCTCGACCTGCTCGGTCCAGGCGGCGCGATTGGGCAGGCCGGTCAGCGGATCGATCAGGGCCTTCTGCCGCTGTTCCTCCAGATGCTCGCGATAACCGAGCGCCTCCTGCTCCATGCTCGCCACACGCTCGGCCAACCCCTGCAGGCGCCCCGCGAGCTCTTGTTCGCGGCGATCACGTGCGTGCTGATGCTCGTCCATCGTGCCCAGCAGGCCTTCCAGGCGGTTTTCCAGAATGTGCTTGAGGCTGTCCACGTCGGCCGCACCCTGGACACTGTTCTGCAGGCCATCGACCTGTTCGCGCAACTGGCTGTCCAGCTCACGGGCGGCCGTACTGTTGTCGGCATGGCCGGTGCTGGCTTCGTGCAAGTGGCTCTGGAAGCTTTCAAGGCGCTCGTTGAGCTGCTGCAGGTAAGTCTCGAATTCGTGTTGCCCGCTGTCGGTGATCGCCAGCATGAGCACGGCGAGGTCATCGAGCACCGGAATCAGCTCATACCAGTTCAGCCCACGCGCCACCCGCTCGCGCATCTCCAAGGCCTGCGCCTTGTGGCGCTCCGGCAGGCTGAGGTCGTCGAGCAGGCCGAGCAGGGTTTGTTCGATGTGCGCGGCAACCTGGCTATAGGGCGGCTCGACCGCGTCGGGCAGCGAGTAGGGGCCGTCCTCACCGAAGGTTTCCTCGAGGGGCAGCGCTGCAGGTTCGGCTGCCGGCTCGTCGGGCTGTTTCGCCTGCTCGGTGGGTTCGGGTTCAGCAGGCAGCGGCGCTTCGGCAGGTGCCGGTGCTGCCTCGGCATCGTCGGCCTGCTCAGGCTCCAGTGCTTGCGGTTCAGGGTCGGCTGCAGCTTGCTGCTCGACGATAGCCGCCTCTTGAGGCTCCTCAACAGGCGCCTGCACCGGACGCAGTTCGTCCATATCCGATGGCGGCAGGTCTACCAGGACGGGGCCATCCGCCACTGGGTGCGGTTCGGAATGTGCTGTTGCCGGCGCAAGCTCCGGGTCGGCAGGCACATCAGCCTGCGGCTCACCGTCACGGTTACCGAACAAGCGCTGCAACAGCCCTGGCCTGGTTTCTTCAGCCGGCTTGCCCAATGCTGAAAGCGCGCGCCCTTGCAGGCCGCTTAGCTCCCCCAGCAGTGGCGGCAACTCGCGCGACTGGCTGACGCCGCCGTCGAGCTTTTTCGCCAGTTTCTTCAGCGGCCGCGATACATCCCCAGGCAGCGGTAGGCCCTGAAGCTGCGTAACCAGTGCGGTCAGCGCGTCGCTGACCTGGTTCATACGGGTTTCGCGGCGTTGCTCGGAGTCCAGCACGGCCTTCTCAAGGCGTGGGATCAGCCCGGCGAGGCCTGCGTCCATGTTGTCACTGCGGATGACCTCGCGCATTTCCTTCATGCACTGGTCGACCACCTTGTCACTGCCTTCGGCGGCCAGGGTACTGCGCACCAGGCCTCGGCGCAGCAAGTCGAGACGCGCTTCCCAGCGCCGCTCGAGTTTTTCCTGCTGTTCGATGCTTTTAAGGTATTTTTCTTTCCAGCGCTCGGCTTCTTCGGTCATGCCTGGATCCGCGACGGGTGATGCATCTATTGGGCTGTAGTTACACGCTGTCGGCGCGCGGCCCGAACACTTGAGGGCCCAAGGACGCGCATGCTGATCTAACTCAAGACCGGCAGCGTATCCACAGTCAATGCATCAGGCAATCGGATCTCCACGGCAACCGGAAGATGGTCGGAAATTGGCTGTGCCAACACCTCGACCCGCTCCAGGGTCAGGGTTGGGCTGAGCAGGATATGGTCCAGGCAACGCTGCGGTCGCCAACTGGGGAAGGTGGCTTCGACCTGAGGGGCGATCAGGCCAAGATCGCGCAGGGGGGAGTGGTCGAGCAGGTCGTTCGCGTGGGTGTTCATGTCGCCCATCAGTACCTGATGGCGGTAGCCGCCAATCAGCTCACGAATGTAGGCCAACTGGCGAGCACGGGTCTTGGCGCCAAGCGCCAGGTGCATCATGACTACGATCAGCGCGTTTTCGCCCTCGCCGAAGCGCACCAGGATTGCACCGCGGCCAGCAGGGCCGGGCAGCGGGTGGTCTTCAAGGAGTTGGGGTTTAAGGCGGCTGAGCACGCCATTGCTGTGCTGGGCGAAGCGCCCGAGGTTGCGGTTGAGCTGCTGGTACCAGTAGGGGAAGCCCCCCAGGTGGGCCAGGTGCTCCACCTGGTTGACGTAACCCGAACGCAGGCTGCCGCCGTCGGCCTCCTGCAGGGCCACCAGGTCGAAGTCGTTGAGCAGGTCGCCGATCTTCTGCAGGTTGCTGGCACGCCCGGTATGCGGCAGCAAATGCTGCCAGCTGCGGGTCAGGTAGTGGCGATAGCGCTCGGTACTGATGCCGACCTGGATATTGAAGCTGAGCAGCCGCAGGCGACCATCTTCCGGCAGGCCGTTGGCCTGCAGATGATGCTCGTTGACCTGCGGCTCATGCAGGCCAATGCCACGCGCGGTTCTGAAGCGGCGCATGGGGTTCGCCGCTTACTTAGCGGCGCGCTCCTTCTCGATCAGCTGGTCGGCAACGTTCAGCACGCCTTCCGGGCCTTGAGCGGTGCCGAGGTCGAAGCGGTACTTGCCATTGACCACCATGCTCGGTACACCAGTGATTTCGTACTTCTTCGCCAGCTCCTTGGCCTGGTTGACCTGGCCTTTGATGGCGAACGAGTTGAAGGTGGCGAGGAACTTGTCCTTGTCGACGCCTTGGGTGGCGAGGAAATCGGCCATTTCGTCAGGCTTGGTCAGGTGCATGCGCTTGTTCTGGATGGCATCGAACACGGCGGCGTGAACCTTGTGCTCCACGCCCATGGCTTCGAGGGTCAGGAACATCTGGCCGTGGGCATCCCAAGGGCCGCCGAACATGGCAGGCACGCGCTTGAAGTTGACGTCCTTGGGCAGTTTTTCAACCCATGGGTTGATTACCGGCTCGAAGTGGTAGCAGTGAGGGCAGCCGTACCAGAACAGCTCGACCACTTCGATCTTGCCAGGGACGGATACCGGGACAGGGTTGCTCAGCTCGAGGTATTCCTTGCCGGCCGTGGCAGGCTCGGCGGCCTGGACAGCGGCCATACCGAATACGCTGGCGGCGACCAGCGCAGCGCTGAGAATCAGTTTACGCATGCTTTACTCCTGAGCAGTCATTGGTCGCCTCGACGCGACCTGTGTTGAGACAGGTCGGGAAGGGCCCGAGTTCTGTAGTGTAACGGCTGCGGACTGAAAAAAGGGCGATCCGCGCCGCCCTTTCATCTTTAGCGTTACAGCATTAACCGAACGTTAATGCAGGCCCTGGATGTAGCTGGCCAACGCTTCGATATCATGGTTGCTCAGCTTCCCGGCAATCGTGCGCATGGTCATCGCGTCGCCATCATTGGTGCGGTTGCCTTCGCGGAAGTCGGTGAGTTGCTTGGTGATGTACTGGGTATGCTGGCCGCTGAGGTGCGGGAAGCCGGCCAAGGCGATGCCTGCGCCGTTGGGCGAGTGGCAGCCAGTACAGGCGGGCAGGCCTTTTTCCAGGTCGCCGCCGTTGAACAGCTCACGACCGCGGTCGACCAGCTTGGGATCGGCGGCGCCGACGCTGCCTTTCTGGCTGGCGAAGTAAGCGGCGATGTCGGCCAGGTCCTGGTCATTGAAATTAGCCAGCATGCCGGTCATTTCCAACACCGTACGTTTGCCGGACTTGATCTCGTGCAGTTGTTTTTCGAGGTAACGCTGGCCCTGGCCGGCCAGTTTCGGGAAGTTCGGCGCCAGGCTATTGCCGTCCGGGTTGTGGCAGGCACCACAGATGGCCGTCTTGGCCTGGCCGGCGGCGGCATCGCCTTTTATAGGTTGCGCAGCAGTGGCCGCACCTGCGACACCCATGGTCAACAGCAGACTCACGACTAGTTTGTTCATCAGCTAATCCAACACGGCTAAGGGTGAAATGTTATGTATCGGGACTGCCGCTCATCCAAAGGATGACCAAACGGTAGTCCTCGGCACTGCAGTCCATGCACAATCCACGCGGCGGCATAGCCTTGAAACCCTGAAAAACATGCGTCATGAGTACCTCCATGCCTTGCGCCAGCCTTGGCTCCCAGGCTGCCCGGTCACCCTTTCTGGGCGCCTGTGGCAACTGCCCGGCGTGACAGGCCGCACACGTGCGGTTGTACAACGCCTCGGGATCCTGTGTAGCCTGTGCGCTGAAAAACGGCAGGAACATACCGACAGCTAGCAGCCATTTCGCCAAGCGAAACGACCTGACAGGGTTGGGGGACGCGCTGCGTTCTGATGCGCGAGCTATTGTTCGACACCCCATGCCCATTCTCCTTCGCTGGGATAATGAGCACACAAAAACTGGGGCATTATATACTTCCGCCATCCAAACGGAAACGACACCGCTTGCCGGCCTAGGCTTTGGCAACACCCACATCGGATATCCCATGCAAGTCAAGAACCCCATCCTCGGCCTCTGCCAGAAAGCCACATTCGCCCTCAGCGCTGCCAAGGTCGAACAATGCCCGGACGACCAGGGTTACGAGGTGGCTTTCGCCGGCCGTTCCAACGCCGGCAAATCCAGCGCCCTCAATACCCTGACTCATGCCAGCCTGGCGCGTACCTCGAAGACCCCAGGGCGCACCCAGCTGTTGAATTTCTTCAGTCTGGACGATGAACGGCGATTGGTCGACCTGCCGGGCTACGGATATGCAAAAGTCCCGATCCCGCTCAAGCAACACTGGCAGCGCCACCTGGAAGCCTACCTGGGCGGCCGCGAATGCCTGCGCGGGGTGATCCTGATGATGGATGTGCGCCACCCCATGACCGACTTCGACAAGATGATGCTCGATTGGGCCCGCGCCAGCGGCATGCCGATGCACATCCTGCTGACCAAGGCCGACAAGCTGACCCACGGCGCGGGCAAGAACACCCTGCTCAAGGTCCAGTCGGAAATCCGCAAGGGTTGGGGGGATGGCGTGACCATCCAGCTGTTCTCGGCACCCAAGCGCCTGGGGTTGGAAGAGGCCTACCGGGTGCTGGCGGGTTGGATGGAGCTGGAAGACAAGCCGGTAGCCTGAGGCCTGCACCAGGCAACACTTGGATGCTGGGCCGCTTGCGGCCCATCGCAACACAAGGCCGCTCCTGCAAGGGCCGCCAAACCAGGAATTGCGGGCAAAAAAAACCCCGGACTTCGTATGGGGAGGGGGAAGTTCGGGGTTCAAGTCTGGACCGCTAGGGCGGGGTCCAGGTATCTGCCAACACTTAACACAACATAGGAGCATCGAAGGGCTTCACCAGCCATTCAGTTACTCTGAGTTCCGCTTCACCGGTTTAGTTCCGAAGCTCGCAAAACTATTTGCGATAGTTTCATGAAACCGTAGAACTAATGGCATCGAGCCATGCCAGGATCCGCGTCGCTACAGCGCAGATCCTACACAGGTTTCCCGGCTCAATCAGTGAGCTTCATCCCAATTCGAGCCAACACCTACTTCGACCAGCAGCGGCACATCCAGTTGTGCGGCGCGGCTCATGTGCCCGCGAATTTCATCCTTCACCTGCTCCAGCAGGTCTTCGCGCACTTCCAGCACCAATTCGTCGTGCACCTGCAGGATCACGCGTGCGTCCAGCCCGCTTTCGCTTAGCCAGTTGTCCACATTGACCATTGCCCGCTTGATGATATCGGCGGCAGTGCCCTGCATCGGAGCGTTGATCGCGGTGCGTTCCGCGCCTTTGCGCAGGGCCGGGTTCTTGGCATTGATGTCCGGCAGGTACAGGCGACGCCCAAACAGGGTCTCGACGAAACCTTGTTCGGCCGCCTGGGCACGGGTGCGCTCCATGTAGGCCAGTACGCCGGGGTAGCGGGCGAAATAGCGGTCGATATAGTCCTGCGACTGCTTGCGGTCCACGCCGATCTGCTTGGCCAGGCCGAAGGCACTCATGCCGTAGATCAGGCCGAAGTTGATCGCTTTGGCGCTGCGCCGTTGATCGGTCGTGACCTCTTCCAGCGCAACTCCGAAGACCTCTGCCGCCGTGGCACGGTGCACATCGAGGTCGTTGCGGAAGGCGTGCAGCAGGCCTTCATCCTTGGCCAGGTGGGCCATGATGCGCAGTTCGATCTGCGAATAGTCCGCAGCCAGCAGCTTGTAGCCGGGGCTTGCGACGAAGGCCTGGCGAATGCGCCGGCCTTCGGCTGTACGGATGGGGATGTTCTGCAGGTTCGGGTCGCTTGACGACAGGCGACCGGTCGCGGCCACCGCCTGCTGGTAGGAGGTGTGGATTCGCCCGGTGCGCGGGTTGATCTGCCCCGGCAGCTTGTCGGTGTAGGTGCTCTTGAGCTTGCTCAGGCTGCGGTACTGCATCAGTACCTCGGGCAGCGGGTAGCCCTGCACGGCCAGGTCATCGAGTACCGCTTCGGCCGTGGACGGCTGGCCCTTGGCGGTCTTGCTCAGCACCGGCATGCCCAGCTTGTCGTAGAGGATCGAGCCAAGCTGCTTGGGTGAGCCCAGGTTGAATTGTTCACCGGCCAGCTCGTAGGCGCGCCGTTCAAGGTCGGCCATCTTCACACCCAGCTCACCGCTCTGTACCTGCAGCAAGGCGGCATCGACCAACGCACCTTGGCGCTCGATCTTGGCCAGCACCGGCACCAGCGGCATTTCGATGTCCATCAGCACCGGCTGCACGCTCGGCGTCTGGGCCAGGCGGGCTTGCAGCGCCTGGTGCAGGCGCAGAGTGATGTCGGCATCTTCCGCCGCGTACGGGCCGGCCTTGTCCAGGTGGATCTGGTTGAAGGTCAGCTGCTTGGCGCCCTTGCCGGCGATGTCCTCGAACGAGACGGTCGCGTGGTCGAGGTACTTCTGCGCCAGGCTGTCCATGTCGTGACGGGTGGCGGTGGAGTTCAGCACGTACGATTCCAGCATGGTGTCGTAGGCCACCCCCTGCATCTGGATGGCCGGCGAGCCATTGGCGAGGATATTGATGTCGTACTTGGCGTTCTGCCCGACCTTGGCCTTGGCCGGGTCTTCCAGCAGCGGTTTCAACGCCAGCAACACGGCTTCGCGATCCAGCTGAACCGGCGCGCCTTCGTAGTCGTGGGCCAGCGGCACGTACGCCGCTTCGTGGGCATGCACGGCGAAGGACAGGCCAACCAGCTGCGCCTGTTGCGCATCCAGGCTGGTGGTTTCGGTATCGAACGCGAACAGCGGCGCCTGGCGCAGCTTCTCCAGCCAGGCGTCAAAACGGGCCTGGTCGAGGATGGTCTCGTACTTCGGCTCGACCTTTTCCAAAGGCGCCTCGGCCGGCGCAATTTCAGTACCGGCCCTGGCGGCGTCACGCTGCACGTCAGCAATCCAGCTCTTGAACTCCATCTCGGTATACAGCGCCAGTAGCGCCTCGCGGTCCGGCTCGCCACACACCAGCGCGTCCACTTCGATATCGAGCGGCACGTCGAGCTTGATGGTTGCCAGTTCGTAGGACATGAACGCGGCGTCGCGGTGTTCTTCAAGCTTGGCCGGCAAGGTCTTGGCGCCGCGGATGGCAAGCGTCGGCACCTTGTCGAGGTTGGCATACAGGTCGCTGAGGCCACCGCCGATACCGGTCAGCAGGCCCACCGCAGTCTTTTCGCCAACACCAGGAACGCCCGGGATGTTGTCTACCTTGTCGCCCATCAGGGCGAGGAAATCGATGATGTGTTCCGGGCCGACGCCGAACTTTTCGTGCACGCCGGCGACGTCCATGACGCTGCCGGTCATGGTGTTGACCAGGGTAACGTGGTCATCCACCAACTGCGCCATGTCCTTGTCACCGGTCGAAATGATCACCGGCCGGCCCATGGCCGCGCTGCTGCGTGCCAAGGTGCCGATCACGTCGTCGGCCTCAACGCCTTCGACGCACAGCAGCGGGTAACCCAGAGCCTTGACGCTGGCATGCAGGGGCTCGACCTGCACCCGCAGGTCATCCGGCATGCTTGGGCGGTTGGCCTTGTACTCGGCGAACATGGCATCGCGGAAAGTGCCGCCTTTGGCGTCGAAGACCACCGCGAACAGGCTGTCGGGGTATTGCTTGCGCAGGCTCTTGAGCATGTTCAGCACCCCTTTGACCGCGCCGGTGGGCATGCCTTTGGAGGTGGTCAGCGGCGGCAGCGCGTGGAAAGCGCGGTAAAGGTAGGAGGAACCGTCCACCAGGACGAGGGGCGCTTGGCTCATGAGCAGAATCAACCTTTTCGGCGGGTCCGGAGCTAGAATAGCCGGATCAATGACGACAAAGGGACAAGGTTATCATGCGTACACTCAATCGCCTGTTACTGCTCGGCCTGATGGCAACCATGCCAGTCGTCACCCTGGCGGCGGACGACGCCCCCTCGGCAGATCCCGAGGTGACCATTCGCACGGAAGGCGATAAAACCATCCAGGAATACCGGCAGAACGGCTTCCTGTATGCGATCAAGATCACACCGAAAAACGGCAAGCCTTATTTTCTGGTACGCGCCGATGGCTCTGATGGCAATTTCATTCGTTCCGACCAACCGGACATGCTGATCCCGTCCTGGAAGATCTTCGAGTGGTAATCTGACGCGTATCGTTCACATCAACCCGGCACTTCCCGGCGGAAGTGCCCGTATGGGCATTTTTTCATCATGTCAGTCTTCACCCCCGTGACCCGGCCTGAGCTGGAAACTTTTCTGGCGCCGTACCAGCTGGGCCGTCTGCTCGACTTCCAGGGCATTGCCGCCGGCACCGAAAACAGCAATTTCTTCGTCAGCCTCGAACAGGGGGAGTTCGTCCTGACGCTGATCGAGCGCGGGCCCAGCGAGGACATGCCGTTCTTCATCGAACTGCTCGACACCCTGCACGCTGCCGACATGCCGGTGCCTTACGCCATCCGTGACCGCGACGGCAATGGCCTGCGCGCGCTGTGCGGCAAGCCGGCGCTTTTGCAACCGCGGCTGTCGGGCAAGCACATCAAGGCCCCGAACAATCAGCATTGCGCCCAGGTCGGCGAGCTGCTGGCGCACATTCATCTGGCCACCCGCGACCATGTCATCGAGCGCAAGACCGACCGAGGGCTGGACTGGATGCTGGCGTCCGGCGCCGAGCTGATGCCGCGCCTGACCGACGAACAGGCAGCGCTGCTGCAGCCCGCGCTGGACGAAATCATCGCGCACAAGGCGCAGATCCTGGCCTTGCCCCGGGCCAACCTGCATGCCGACCTGTTCCGCGACAATGTGATGTTCGAAGGCACTCACCTGACCGGCGTGATCGACTTCTACAACGCCTGCTCGGGGCCGATGCTGTATGACATCGCCATCACCGTGAACGACTGGTGCCTGGACGAGCACGGCGCAATCGATGTGCCCCGCGCCCAGGCGTTGCTGGCGGCCTATGCGGCGCTGCGGCCGTTCACGGCAGCCGAGGCCGAGTTGTGGCCCGAAATGTTGCGGGTAGGGTGCGTGCGCTTCTGGCTGTCGCGCTTGATCGCGGCCGAATCGTTCGCGGGGATGGATGTGATGATCCATGACCCGAGCGAGTTCGAAGTGCGTTTGGCGCAGCGACAGCAGGTGGCGCTGCACTTGCCGTTCGCCTTGTAACCCCTTCGCGGATGAATCCACTCCTACAAGGGCGTTGGTGAACCTGTAGGAGCGGATTCATCCGCGAGAGGTCGGAAAGTGTTTAGAGCTGCTCCAGGCACCCCACCAAGTCACTGCCCAGCTTATCCAGCAAACGCTCGTAACCTTTGGCATCCACCGGATCGTTCCCACCCAGCGCATCCAGTTCCGCCAACCTCACCGGCAACCCGGCCGTCAGCGTCTCAGCCAACCGCGGGCGCAGCGGCGGTTCGCTGAACACACAGGTCTTGCCCACTTCCTGCAGGCGCTTGCGCATGGCCGCCACATGCTGCGCGCCCGGCTGCACTTCGGCCGCCACGCTGAACACGCCGGTGTGCTTCAGGCCATAAGCCGACTCAAAGTAGTCGAACGCTTCGTGGAACACGAAGTAGGGCTTGTCGGCAATGCCCGTCACTCTCGCCTTGATACGCGCATCCAGGCCATCCAGGCGTTCGGTGAAGGCTTTGAGGTTGCTCTGGTAGCGCGCCGCGTTGGCTGGGTCCGCCGCCGCCAGGTCCGCCGCCATCTTCGTGGCAATGACCCGGGCGTTCACTGACGACAACCACAAGTGAGCGTCCAGGCTGCCTGGGCGGTGATCGTGGTCATGGTCGTCGTGGTCATCGCCTTCGTGGGAATGGCTGTCCTCGCCAAAGTGGCGCAGCGACATGCCCGCCAGCGACTGCACAGCCACCGTCGGCTTGCTGCGGCTGCCCAGCACCCGCGGCAGGAAGCCCTCCATGTCCGGGCCGATCCAGTACAGCAGGTCGGCATCGCCGACGCGGCGTACGTCCGACGGGCGCAGGGCGTAATGGTGCGGCGAAGCGCCAGGCGGCAGCAGCACCTCGGGCGTGCCAACACCGTCCTGTACGGCGGCGGCAATCTGCTGCAGCGGTTTGATACTGGTCAGCACACGTACATCGGCCTGCGCCGAGCAGGCGAGGAAAGCGACAAAAAGCACAAGGAATCGGGACACGGTGAATACTCGAGTCGTCAGAAACAGGTAACATAATAACGTCTCCATCCAGAACCGTCGCTGCCCATGTCCATCACGCCGCTGGCTCACCGTCCCCACGATCATTCCCATTGCGTGCACAGCGCCTTGGCCGAAGCCGAGGTGCTGTGCACCCGCCAGGGCCTGCGCCTGACCGCGCTGCGCCGCCGTGTGCTGGAGCTAGTGTGGCAGAGCCACAAACCGCTGGGCGCCTACGACATCCTCGCCGTGCTCAGCGAACAGGACGGTCGCCGCGCAGCGCCGCCGACCGTCTATCGGGCGCTGGATTTCCTTCTGGAGAATGGCCTTGTGCACCGTATTGCGTCGCTCAACGCCTTCATCGGCTGCAGCCACCCGGAACATGCGCACCAGGGCCAGTTCCTGATCTGCCGCGAGTGCCATGTGGCCATCGAGCTGGAGCAGGACAGCATCAGCAATGCGATCATCGACAGCGCCAAGGGCGTGGGCTTCAGCGTCGAAACGCAGACGGTGGAGATCGTCGGCCTGTGCGGCAACTGCCGGGGGGCGGCATGAGCAACGCACTGATCCGCCTTGAGCAGGTCGGCGTCACGTTTGGCGGCGAGGCGGTGCTCGACAGCATCGACCTCTCGGTGGCACCCGGCCAGATCGTGACCCTGATCGGCCCCAACGGGGCTGGCAAAACCACGCTGGTGCGTGCCGTGTTGGGGCTGCTCAAGCCGCATCGCGGCAAGGTCTGGCGCAAGCCGAAACTGCGCATCGGCTACATGCCGCAAAAAATTCAGGTGGACGCCACGCTGCCATTGTCAGTACTGCGCTTTTTGCGCCTGGTGCCCGGTGTAGACCGCGCGGCAGCCCTGTCGGCACTGCAGGAAGTCGGCGCCGAGCAGGTTATCGACAGCCCGATCCAGACCATCTCCGGCGGCGAGATGCAGCGTGTGCTATTGGCCCGGGCGCTGTTGCGCGAGCCGCAGCTGCTGGTGCTGGATGAGCCGGTACAAGGCGTCGACGTGGTCGGCCAGACCGAGCTGTACAACCTCATCACCCGCCTGCGCGACCGCCACGGCTGCGGCGTGCTGATGGTTTCGCACGATCTGCACCTGGTGATGAGCGCCACCGACCAGGTGGTCTGCCTGAACCGCCATGTGTGCTGCTCAGGCCACCCCGAGCAAGTCAGCAACGACCCGGCCTTCGTCGAGCTGTTCGGCCAGAACGCCCCGAGCCTTGCCGTCTACCACCACCACCACGACCACAGCCACGACCTGCATGGCTCGGTGGTCGCCCCTGGCACCCATGTTCACGGAGACCACTGCAAGCATGGCTGATTTTCTTCTCTACGCCCTGCTCGCGGGTCTTTCCCTGGCGCTGGTGGCTGGCCCGCTGGGCTCATTCGTGGTGTGGCGGCGCATGGCCTATTTCGGCGACACGCTGTCCCACGCGGCCCTGCTGGGCGTGGCAATGGGCTTCGTGCTGGATGTCAGCCCCGCGCTGGCGGTAACCGTCGGCTGCCTGCTGCTGGCGATCCTGCTGGTGACCCTGCAGCAACGCCAGCCGCTGGCGTCCGACACGCTGCTGGGCATCCTCGCGCCCAGTACCCTGTCGCTAGGTTTGGTGGTGCTGAGCTTCATGCACGACGTGCGCATCGACCTGATGGCCTACCTGTTCGGTGACCTGCTGGCCATCAGCACCACGGACCTCGCCTGGATCCTTGGCGGCAGCGCGCTGGTGTTGCTGCTGCTTTCAGCCCTGTGGCGGCCGTTACTGGCGGTCACCGTGCACGAGGAGCTGGCCATGGTCGAAGGCTTGCCAGTTGCCGGCCTGCGCATGGCGCTGATGCTGTTGATTGCCGTGGTAATCGCCGTAGCCATGAAAATTGTCGGCGTGCTGTTGATCACCTCGCTGCTGATCATCCCGGCGGCTGCGGCACAACGCCATGCACGCTCGCCGGAGCAGATGGCCCTGGGCGCCAGCCTGCTGGGTGTAACCGCCGTATGCGGCGGCCTGGCCATGTCCTGGTTCAAGGACACGCCGGCCGGCCCATCGATCGTGGTCTGCGCGGCGGTGCTATTCTTGCTGAGCCTGGCCCTGCCAAAACGCTGAAAACCGGGGTGTGCCAAGGCGCACCCTGCAACCTTTCCGCGGGTAAAAGGTCTGTAAGACTTGTTTTCGAGCGTGCGCACCTGGGTGTAGACTTGCTCGCTTTTTGCGCAAATAGAGAGTCGCAGGAATGAAGCCGTTCGCATCCCGTTATCTGCTTGTTGCCGCGTTTTCCCTGTTCCTGGCCGCGTGTTCCAGCGCGCCGGTCGAGCAGGCCAATGCACCTGCCCAAGCCGATGCCTGGCAGCAGCTGCAGCAAAGTATCACCACCAATGAATTGGCCACCGCCGAAGACCAGTTGGCCGCACTGCAGGCGCAATCGCCTGACGATGCCCGCCTGGAGCCGTTCCAGCGGCAGTTGGCCGAGGCATACCTCAAGCGCAGCCAGATCGTCCTGCAAAAGGGCGATGTGAACGCTGCCGCCACCGCGCTGGCACGCGCGCGAGCGCTGATGCCGCAAGCACCTGCGGTGACGGGCGGTGACGCCGTCAGCCAGGCCCGCAAGGCAGAGCTGGAAAAGGCCGAGGCTGCGTTGAAAGCGGCCGAAGCCAAACCCATGGCACGGGTGATAGACCCGACAGCGCCGAGCACGGTCATTGCATTGAAGACCACGGATATCGCGGCCATGCGCCGACAGCTCGATGAAATTGCCAAAGACGTGGTGAATTACCAGTGTGAAGTGGTGTTCCAGGTGCCACGCACCGAGGATGCACCGTGGTTGAAAAACCTGCTGGCGAAGCGCGTCCACAAGCTCGACAGCAGCTTCGAGCTGAAGCAGAAGCATGAAATTCAACGCAAATTGCCGGCCCAGGTGGTATTGGTCCCGCATCAGCATTGAGTGCTTCGCAGGCAAGCCCTCTCCCACAGGCACCCCACAGCCCTTGAAAACTGTGGAGCATTCGTGGGAGCCGGCTTGCCGGCGATGGGCTGCAACGCAGCCCTTTACGCAGGAACACCCTCCGCAGCCGCCTCCCTTTCCCAAACCCGGTGCCCCGCGACCGCTTTGACAAAAGCATCCACGGTCTTCTGGTCATCCCCCAGCACCAGGCCCTTGTCTTCCTTGAGCCCCAGCGCCCCGAGCAGGCCCTTGCCTTCACTGGCCAAAGTAATCGCCTTGAGGTGCTTGTAGCCCTCCAACAAGAAGTGCTTGGCCAGGCCGCTGGCGGCCAGGGCATCCAGTGATGCCTTGCCCGCTGGCACGACGATCCCGTCGAACATGATCGAAGGCATGCCCTCCATCGATGCATCCACTGGCAGCGCTTTGCCATCGGCCGTCTTCACTGGCGCCGAAGTCGGCCCCAGCAACAGGATGCGCGTGCTATGGGCTTCAAGCGCTTTCACCAGGCGATCGACACTGGCGCCGTCTACGCCATCGGCCACCAGCAGGGCGATCTTGCGCCCCTTCACGCCAACCGTGCCAGGATGGTTCATCTGGCTCAGGGCAGGCGATTGCGCCAGCTTGCTGCCTTTGACTTTCACCGTGCCGGCTTTTGGCGCTGGCAGGCCAAGGTTGGCCGCCACCGCAGCTGCCAGCTTCAAGTCGATGTTGGCAAGGATTTCATTCACCTCACGGGCGCGAATAGGCTCACGCTCGACCTTGCCGAGCTCAAAGCTGTAGGCCTTGATAACGTGCTGCTGCTCGTTTGCACTCAAGCTCTGGAAGAACAAGCGCGCCTGCGAGAAGTGATCGCCGAACGACTCGCTGCGCTGGCGGATCTTGTAAGCGTCGATACGCTCGTGATAGCTCTCGAAACCGCCGTCCTGCGGGCCGGCAGGGGTTTCCTTGGGCCAACCGCCGTCGATCGAGTTCGGCTCGTAGGACGCGCGCCCCTTGTGGATGGTTTGCCGGTGCAGTGCATCGCGCTGGTTATTGTGGTTGGGCGCCACCGGCCGGTTGATCGGGATCTCGTGGAAATTCGGCCCGCCCAGGCGGCTTAGTTGGGTATCGGTATAGGAGAACAGTCGGCCTTGCAGCAGCGGGTCATTACTGAAGTCGATGCCCGGCACGATATGCCCTGGGCAGAAGGCAACCTGCTCGACCTCGGCGAAGAAGTTGTCGGGGTTGCGGTTGAGTACCATCTTGCCCAGCGGGGTCACCGGCACCGTTTCTTCAGGGATGATCTTGGTCGGGTCGAGCAGGTCGAAGTCGAATTTATGCTCATCGGCCTCCGGTACGATCTGCACGCCCAGCTCCCATTCCGGGTAATCGCCGGTTTCGATGGCCTCCCACAGGTCACGACGGTGGAAGTCGGCGTCCTTGCCCGCCAGTTTCTGCGCTTCGTCCCACAGCACCGAGTGCACACCCTGGGCCGGCTTCCAGTGGAATTTGACGAAACTGGATACACCTTCGGCGTTGATGAGGCGGAAGGTGTGCACGCCAAACCCTTCCATCATGCGCAGGCTGCGCGGTATGGCGCGGTCGGACATCGCCCACATGACCATGTGCGCGGACTCCGGCACCAGCGAGACGAAGTCCCAGAAGGTGTCATGGGCGGAACCGCCGGTAGGGGTCTCGTTGTGCGGTTCAGGCTTCACGGCGTGGACGAAGTCTGGAAACTTGATCGCATCCTGAATGAAGAACACCGGCATGTTGTTGCCAACGAGGTCGAAATTACCCTCATCCGTGTAGAACTTCACTGCAAAACCACGAACGTCGCGCACAGTGTCGCCCGAACCCCGTGGGCCCTGTACGGTGGAAAAGCGAACGAATACCGGGGTGATCTTTTCCGGGTCCTGAAGAAAACCGGCCTTGGTCAGCTGCGCATGGTTGCCATAGCTCTGGAAGAAGCCATGCGCGCCCGTGCCGCGGGCATGAACGATGCGCTCAGGAATGCGCTCGTGGTCGAAGTGGGTGATTTTCTCACGCATGATGAAGTCTTCGAGCAGCGACGGCCCGCGATCACCTGCCTTCAGCGTGTTCTGGTTATCAGCAATGCGCACGCCCTGGTTGGTGCGCAGCGCCTCGCCCGTGGCGTCGCTGCGCACATCCTCAAGGCTTTGCACCTTGGCGTTGGTATTGGCGCGGTCAGGTGTGTCAGTACCCGCGAGCTGGCTTTGCTTGGACGTGTCCGTCTTCTTGCTAGGCATCTTGGCCTCCTCATCAGTCATCAGGTTGCCCTTGGGGCATTGTTCTAGTAGTGACTGGAGCGCCTTTGGCTACGTTCAATAAGCTTTACCAGTTGTCGCGTTATGCCGGCTGGGTTGGTCCATTACGAAATAAATGCTAAGAACAGCTATTGGAAAAGGCTAAAATGCGCCACCCCAGCAAACCGCTGACCCCAAATTCCATGCGCCCCACAAGGTTCGCTACGTGATCGAGTTCCAACATGTACACAAGACCTACCGCGTCGCCGGTAGGGAAATCCCCGCTCTGAATCCGACCAGCCTGACCATCGAAGACGGCCAGGTATTCGGCCTGATCGGCCATTCCGGCGCAGGCAAAAGCACCATGCTGCGCCTGATCAACCGGCTGGAAGAGCCTTCCGGCGGCAAGATCATCGTCGACGGTGAAGACGTGACCGCGTTCAACGCCACCCAGCTGCGCGGCTTCCGCCAACAGGTCGGGATGATCTTCCAGCACTTCAACCTGCTGGCCTCCAAGACCGTTGCAGACAACGTCGCCCTGCCGCTGACCCTGGCCGGCGAGCTTTCGCGCAGCGAGATCGACAAGCGCGTCACCGAGCTGCTGGCCCGCGTCGGTCTGCAAGACCACGCCAGGAAGTACCCGGCGCAGCTGTCGGGTGGCCAGAAGCAGCGCGTCGGCATCGCCCGCGCCCTGTCCACCAACCCGAAAATCCTGCTGTGCGACGAGGCCACCAGCGCCCTCGACCCGCAGACCACGGCTTCGGTGCTGCAACTACTGGCCGAGATCAACCGTGAGCTGAAGCTGACCATCGTGCTGATCACCCACGAAATGGACGTGATCCGCCGGGTCTGCGACCGCGTGGCGGTGATGGATGCCGGGCAGATCGTCGAGCAAGGCTCGGTGGCCGAGGTGTTCCTGCACCCACAGCACCCGACCACCAAGCGCTTCGTCCAGGAAGACGAGCAGGTCGACGAAGGCGAGCAACGTGACGACTTCGCCCACGTACCGGGCCGCATCGTGCGCCTGACCTTCCAGGGCGACGCCACCTATGCGCCGCTGCTGGGCACCGTGGCCCGCGAAACCGGTGTGGACTACAGCATCCTTGCCGGGCGCATCGACCGCATCAAGGACGTCCCCTATGGGCAGTTGACCCTGGCCGTCACCGGCGGCGACATGGAAGCGGCCTTCGACCGCTTCACCGCAGCTGACGTACATATGGAGGTACTGCGTTGATGGACGCCCTGAATTTCTTCGCCAACGTCGACTGGGCCGAAATCTGGCTGGCCACCATCGACACCATGATCATGCTGTTCGGCTCGCTGTTCTTCACCGTGCTGCTGGGCCTGCCGCTGGGCGTGCTGCTGTTCCTCTGCGGCCCGCGGCAGATGTTCGAGCAGAAGGGCGTGTATGCGCTGCTGTCGTTGATCGTCAACATCCTGCGCTCGTTGCCGTTCATCATCCTGTTGATCGTGATGATCCCGTTCACCGTGCTGATCACCGGCACCTCGCTGGGCGTCGCCGGCGCCATCCCGCCGCTGGTGGTGGGCGCCACGCCGTTCTTCGCGCGCCTGGTGGAAACCGCCCTGCGTGAAGTGGACCGCGGCATCATCGAGGCCACCCAGTCGATGGGCGCCACTACGCGCCAGATCATTACCAATGCGCTGCTGCCAGAAGCCCGCCCGGGCATCTTTGCCGCCATTACCGTCACCGCCATCACCCTGGTGTCGTACACCGCCATGGCAGGTGTGGTCGGCGCCGGCGGCCTGGGCGACCTGGCGATCCGCTTCGGTTACCAGCGTTTCCAGACCGACGTGATGGTCGTCACCGTGGTCATGCTGCTGGTACTGGTTCAAGTGCTGCAGAGCCTGGGCGACAAACTGGTCGTGCATTTTTCCCGTAAGTAACCCCAATGGGGTCGGCCTGGCCGACCCGTTCGGGGGCCGTCGCGGCCCTCACAAGGAGTGATTCATGAAGAAGCTGCTTGCTGTCGCTGCCGCCATTGCGGCCTTCTCGGCCCACGCCGGTGACCTGACTGTCGCCGCCACCCCGGTGCCCCACGCCGAGATTCTCAACTTCGTCAAACCGCAGTTGGCGAAAGACGGTGTGAACCTCAAGGTGAAAGAGTTCACCGACTACATCCAGCCTAACGTGCAGGTGGCCGAAAAGCGCCTGGACGCCAACTTCTTCCAGCACCAGCCGTACCTGGATGAGTTCAACAAGGCCAAGGGCACCCAACTGGTCAGCGTTGCCGGCGTGCACATCGAGCCGCTGGGCGTGTACTCGAACAAGTACAAGAAGCTCGACGAGCTGCCGTCCGGCGCCACCGTGGTCATCCCCAACGACGCCACCAACGGCGGCCGTGCCCTGCTGCTGCTGGACAAGGCAGGCGTGATCAAGCTCAAGGACAGCAGCAACATCCTGTCGACCGTGAAAGACGTTGCCGAGAACCCGAAGAACATCAAGTTCCGTGAGCTGGAAGCGGCCACCATCCCGCGTGTGCTGACCCAGGTCGATGCCGCCCTGATCAACACCAACTACGCGCTGGAAGCCAAGCTGAACCCTGAGAAGGACGCGCTGGCCATCGAAGGCAGCGACTCGCCTTACGTGAACATCCTGGTTGCCCGCCCGGACAACAAGGACTCGGATGACATGAAGAAGCTGGCAGCTGCGCTGCACTCGGCTGAGGTGAAGCAGTTCATCACCGAGAAGTACAAAGGTGCTGTCGTACCGGCGTTCTAAGCCGTAGGCTGCACTCAATCGCCGGCAAGCCGGCGATTGAGGCGCCGCTGCAATTAAGCCCCTGCGCCTGACACATCCGATGGCGCCGCCTCGAACTCCTCCAGCGCCTGCCGCGCGGCCCCTGCCTCCAGGTAGCGCTCGACCAACTCGGCCAGCTCCCCTGCCTTCAGGCCTTTCCCCTCCATACTCCAGCGGCCGAGCGCCAGGCTGACCCAACGGGTTTTGGCGTCGAACCGAGCATCCGGCTCCCAGAAGCGTCGCTTGTGAAACACCGGCAAGGGTACGTCGTCTGCCAACTTCAACATCACCGAAAGCTGCGGCGTCACTTTGACCCCATATTGATCGAACTGATGCAAGGCGATCGGTTCAGGGGTATTGGCAAACTGGACGCAATGCGGTGTCAGGACCATCGCTGGTGTAGCCGCGCGGCGGACCATGCGCCAGCCCATTACGCCCACCCACACGCCCACGGCAGCGATGGCGAGTGCCGAGTAGTTCAGGAAGGAAACCAGCCCAGGCTTGGCACTTTGCACATGCAGCCCGAAACGCACCCACAGCGCCGCACCCAGGCAGGCGATGCACACGACTACCAGCAAGCGGCCACGCCACTGCGCGCCTTCGTGTAGCACGCAGGTCCGCGTTACAGCCTCGGCGCGGGCCCTGAGGTACTCATGCACCTCGTTGCGCTGCTCCAGCAAGCGGCTGCCGATCGCCGCGCTCAGCTCCAGCGACAATGCCTTCAGATCCGGGAGCAGCTCGGCAAGGCAAGCCAGTGCTTGCGCCACAACGACGGGGCGCAAGGCCTCACTGCCGCGTACGTCCTGCACAGACAAGCCCAACGCCTCGATGCGCTCGCGAGTAGGTGGGTGGCTGTCGGTGGGATGGCCCAGCCCGTCGGCCAGCTCGTCGTCTGGCAGGCAGATATCTTGTGTAGCGAGGTAATCAAGCGTGGCGACGAGCAAGTCCTCGGGCCACGCCTCGGGCACCCTGCATAGCTCGGTCTGGTGCTGGTCGATCAGCACCTCCAGCGCGCTGATGCGCACCAGTGAGTCCACCACGGCCTGAGGCCCGGCGATCCGCGCACCTGCAGCATCGGCCAGCAGCTCGCGTCGACGGCTCCAGTGGCTGACAGCACCGTCGAAACGTTGCATGAAATGCACCGCCAATGCATACGCCGGCAGTGTCAGCAGGCCCTGCAGAACACCCGACTCCATGTGTTCGCCGACAACGCCGATATTGCGCCCGGCACCCTGGTAGATGGGCATGAAGCGCATGCTGTACTCGGTGTCCTCGCCCGAGAAGTGCGCCAGTTCGTGGGCGATCACTGCATCGCTTTCATTGCGGCTGATCACGGCAAGCAGAGGCAATGGAAGGTACAGGGTACGCCCCTCTAGCCTACGATTGCCGGGGTGCAACAGCACATCGCTGGATGTCACATAGAAACCGTCCAGGAAGCCGACCACGATGTTGTCCGGTTCCAGTGCTTGCATTTGCTTGGCCAGGCCGCGCACCCGTGCCCATAACGCGGGAGCTTGCTGCTCGGTGAGCTCGCCCCCGTAGATATCGAGGGGTTCATTCTTGAACAGCTGCAACATGTTTTTCAGCTGGCCCGGCAGGCGATACAGGGGCCAGAGCATCGCCAACATCAAGAAGCCCACCAGCAACTGCAATTTGATGACCCCTGCGGACGTTTGCTGCAAAGCAAACACCCACAGCGCCTCATAGCCGATCTCCAGCACGACGGTTAGCGTGAGCAACAGAATACAGGCGATCAATACCACCGGCAGCACCTGGCTGACGGTGAAGAAAAGGCGAACCAGGCGGTCCCTTGATACCAGCGCGGCCCTGCCCGCCCAGTGAAAAGCCAGCAACGACGCGACGCCCAGCAGCGTCAGCAGGAGGGAGAAGCGTAGGGAGAAATGCGCCAACCAGGTGCCGACCTTGGCAAAGCCCAATTCACGGTCAACGTAATAGAGCCGATTGTAGGCCAGGCTGTGGGCCACGTAGGGCTCGTAGGCCTTGCCGTTGAATTGGACGTGACGGCTGTCGTTTACCGCTTCCATGTGTGCCATTTCGGCGATGAAACGCTGCAGTTGCGCCTTGTCTTCCAGCAGCAGGGTACGGTGTGCGTCGGCACGCTGTACTTGCCAAACCGCCATCGCTATCAGCAACAGTGGCAGCAAGACCAGGCGCCAGGCCAGAATACGCTTGTCACGCGACGTCATTTGAGGCTCTCCATGCCAGGTGTACGGGCGGCTATCCTAACCGACCCGCAAATTTCAGTCCCGCTTGACCAGCCCAGGCAACTGCGCCACCAGCTTCTGGTTGTTGAAAGGCGCCCGAATGAACCCACGCTGACGCCCATCCGGCCCAACGATGGCCAGGTTGCCGCTGTGATCCACGGTATACCCCGGCTTGCTGGTATCAGCCGGGATGAACGGGATGCTCAAGGCATTGGCGAGCTTCTGGGTATCCGCAATGGACCCCGCCACCCCAACGAAATCCTTGTCGAAATAGCCCAGGTACTGCTTGAGCTGGTTCGGGGTGTCGCGGTTCGGGTCCACGCTCACCAACACCACCTGCAGGCGGTCCACCGCCTCTTTGGGCAGCTCGCTCTTCACCTGGCGCAACTGGGCCAGGGTGGTCGGGCAGATGTCCGGGCAGTAGGTGTAACCAAAGAACAGCAGCGACCACTTGCCTTTGAGGTCATCCAGCGCCACCGGCTGGCCGTCCTGGTTGGTCATGGTCACATCGGCCACCGCACGGCTTTGTGGCAGAAGAATGATGCCGGCATCGATCAGCTCGGTCGGGTTGGGCTGGTCGCGGCCGTTAAGCACCTTGTTGACGGTCAGGCCCATGATCAACGCGACCAGGGCAACGAGAATGAAGACGGTTTTCTGGGTTCGGGTCATAGGTTCAGCAACAGGTAGTGGTCAACGAGCAACGCGATGAACAGCGCGAACAGGTACCCGATAGAGTACTTGAAGGTGCCGATCGCCGCGTGCGGCCGGCTGCCACGGTACAACACCCAGGCCCATTGCAGGAAGCGCAGGCCCAATGCCAGGGCGCAGGCCAGGTACAGCGGGCCGCTCATGTGAATGGCGTAGGGCAGCAGCGTGACCGCCAGCAATATCAAGGTGTAGAGCAGAATGTGCAGTTTGGTGTAGCGCTCCCCGTGGGTCACCGGCAGCATCGGGATATCGGCCTTGGCGTACTCCTCCTTGCGGTGGATGGCCAGCGCCCAGAAGTGCGGCGGGGTCCAGGTGAAGATAATCAGCACCAGCAGCAGCGGCTCGGCACTGACATGGCCACTTACCGCCACCCAGCCCAGCAGCGGCGGGGCCGCCCCGGCCAGGCCACCGATGACGATGTTCTGCGGCGTGGCACGCTTGAGAAAGCCGGTGTAGAGCACCGCATAGCCAAGCAGCGAAGCCAGCGTCAGCCAGGCGGTGAGGGCGTTGGTGAATACCAGCAGCAGGGCCATGCCCAGCAACGCCAAGGCGAGGGCGAACAGCAGCGCCGGCAGCGGCTCGACCCGCCCCTCGGCCAGCGGCCGTTTGTGGGTGCGCGCCATCAGCGCATCGATCCGCCGGTCCACCACGTGGTTGACCACCGCCGCGCCGCCCGCACACAAGCCGATGCCCAGGTTACCGAACAGCAGCACGCTCCAAGGCACACCGGCACGGGTCGCCAGGAACATGCCCACCAGCGACGTGATCAACATCAGCACCACCACCTTAGGCTTGGTCAGCTCCAGGTAGTCGCGCCAACCGGCACGCCGGACATTCAGAAGCGTCGCCACGCGTCATTCCTCATGTGATGGGACACACCCAGCCCGGTTACCGGTGTGAGGCGCCAGCCATGGCCGACGCGCACCTTGTCGACCACCCGAATGCGGTAGTTCACCAGGACCATGCTCAGCAGCAGCATTGCGCCCCCGGCGTTATGGGCCACGGCCACGGCCAGCGGCAGATGGAACACCACGTTGCTGATGCCCAGGCCGATCTGCAGCACCAGCGCCAGCAGCACCAGCCGCGCTAGCCCAGGCAAGCCGCAGCGGCGCAGCTTCCAGCTGAGCATCAGCAGCACGCAGGTGACCAGCAACGCCCCAAGGCGATGGCTGACATGAATGGCGGTACGCGCGTCGCTGTCCAGCTGCCCACCCAGGTAATTGGGGCCGACGTGCTGAGTGAGGTGGAAACCGTTGCTGAAGTCCGCTGCCGGCCACCACTGGCCATGGCAGGTGGGCAGGTCGATGCAGGCGACGGCCGCATAGTTGGCGCTGACCCAGCCGCCCAAGGCGACCTGGCCGACCACCACCAGCAGCGCCAAGGCCGCGATACGCCGCAGGCTCAGCGGCAACTTGGGTGGTGGCGCAAAGGCCCGTGACAGACGCAGGGATAACAGAAACAAGAGGCTCAAGGTGGTGAAGCCACCCAGCAAATGTGCGGTGACCACCTGCGGCCACAGCTTGAGGGTAACCGTCCACATGCCGAACGCTGCCTGGGCCAGCACCACGCCCAGCAACACTACCGGCAGGCGGTAAGGCTGGCCGTCGCGTGCATGGCGGCGCACGGCCTGAACAGCGAGCAGGGCAATCACCAGGGCGAGCGTGCCAGCAAAGTAGCGGTGGACCATCTCGGCCCAGCCCTTGGCTTCTTCCACTGGGTGCTCGGGAAAATGCATCTCGGCATGGGCCAGCTGCGCGTCGGTTTTAGGCACGCTGATGAAGCCATAGCAACCCGGCCAGTCAGGGCACCCCAGGCCGGCATGGGTCAGGCGGGTATAGGCACCGAGCAGAACGACCAGCAGTGCCAGCAAGGTAGCGAACACAGCGAGGCGGAATCCGGGTCTGGCCATGGCAGGCTCCTAGCCGATGTTGGACAGCTTGAGCAGGTGGCGCAGGTCGTCCAGCACATGCTTGCCGTTGACCTTGCCGTCGTAGCGCAGTACCAGGTTGCCGTGGGGGTCGACGATCCACAGCTGCGGCGCCAGTTCGCCGACCTTCTGGACGTAGCGCTGGGCATCCAGCGGGTAGCGTTGCAACTGCGGGTACTCGCGGCCCAGCAAGGCCTGATAGTCACCGCTCAGGGGCTGGGAAGTGGCCAGGGCATGGCTGGCGCGGCTGGCATCCCGGCCCAGGCCGATCTGAATCTGCCGGGCCAGGTAGACCAACTGCTGGCACTCCTCGGCACACGCCTCGGGGGCGCTGACCAGCAGCTGCCAACGTGCGTCATCGCCGGCAATGCCGATATCGCTGCGGCTCTCGCCGTTGCCAATCATCGCGCCGTGGTAGTTGCGACCTTCCGGCACCCAGAACTTCAGTTTGTACATGCTGGTGGCCAGGATCATCGGGCCGAGCACCACCAGCAGAATCAGGATCAGCTGCAAGCGCCCACGGGCTCTGGGTTTGCGACGTTCAGGCACTTCCAGTGGAGTGGTGGCGGCGGCCATGAGGGTTCTCCTTTTTGTTGTGCCAGCCGAAATAGAGGTAAAGCAGTACCAGGGCAACGGCCAGGGCAAACCATTGCACCGCGTAGCCCAGGTGTTTTTCCGGGCCCATGGCAACCACCGGCCAATCCAGGCGGTAGGCCGCAGGGCCTGGCTGCAGGCGCAGCTCATGGCCGAAGCCTTCGCGGTCAAGCTGTTGCCATAGTTGAGCGGGGTTAACGGCGGTGAGCAGATGCGGCCATTGGCCGCCAACCGGGTCGGGGTGCAGCTGGAAGGTGCTACCCGGTGCCACATACACGGAAGCATCCATGGCCATTGCCTGCACCGGTGTGTCGAAGGTTATCGGTACACGCCGGTCCGGCCACGGCAGCCAACCGCGATTGACCAACAGCCACAGGCCGCTGGGCTGGTCATGGAAAGGCTGCAGCAGCTCGACGCCGGCCTGGCCATCGCGCATGCGGTTGTCCAGCAGCAGGCTGTGCTCGGCATCGAAACGGCCATACAGGTGCACGCGACGGAAGGCGGCATCGTCGCTTTGCTGCAACTGGGCACTGGAGAGCGGCGCATCAACGCTGCGCTCGGCATAAGTCGCCAGCAGGGCGCGCTTCTCATCGGCCCGGCTCAGTTGCCAGCAACCAAGCGCAATCAGCCCTGGCAGTAGCGCAAGCACCACCAGGGTCGGTACCCAGCCCGGCCGAAACGGCCTCACTGGCGCCTCGCTATACTTATCCTCATTACCGCATCCCCCTGGAGAAGCGCCATGCTCAAGGCCGCGATTGTCCTGATGCTGTTGGCCACCATCGCCAGCCTGTTCAGTGGCCTTGTGTTTCTGGTCAAGGACGATGAAAACTCGACCCGCTTGCTGAAGGCGCTGACCGTGCGTGTCACCCTGGCAGCCTTGACCGTCGGCCTGGTGGCTTACGGCTTGATCAGTGGTCAGCTGGTGTCTCACGCGCCGTTCTGATGCTTCAGCGGATCCACTGGCCCTGTCGCCGGCAAGCCGGCTCCCACAGGGTTTGTGTGGGAGTCGGCTTGCCGGCGACAGGGCCCTAAAGCACGTACACAAAGATGAACAGCCCGACCCACACCACATCGACGAAGTGCCAGTACCAGCTGGCCGCCTCGAAACCGAAGTGCTTTTCGGGGTTGAAGTGCCCGCGCAGGATGCGCACGAACATGACGATGAGGATGATCGTGCCCAGGGTCACGTGGGCCCCGTGGAAGCCCGTGAGCATGAAGAACGTCGCGCCGTAGATCCCCGACCCCAGCGTCAGCCCCAGCTTGGTGTAGGCCTCGTGGTACTCGTACGCCTGCAAGGCAATGAAGCTGATACCCAGCAGAATGGTCAATGCCATCCACAGTTTCAGCGGGCCACGATGGCCACGGCGCAGGGCGTGGTGGGCGATGGTGATGGTCACGCTGGAGCTGACCAGCAAGATGGTATTGATCAGCGGCAGGTGCCAGGGGTCAATGACGTCCTTGGGCGGCGGGAACAGTTTGGGGTCCGGGGTGTGCAGCAGCGGCCAGGTGAATTCGAAGCTTGGCCACAACATGTGCGCCACACCCTTGGCACCCTCGCCACCCAGCCACGGCCCGGCCCACACGCGCACATAGAACAGCGCGCCGAAGAACGCCATGAAAAACATCACTTCAGAGAAAATGAACCAGCTCATGCCCCACCGGAACGAGCGGTCCAGCTGCGGGCTGTACAGCCCGGCGCGGCTTTCTTTCACCACCGCCCCGAACCAGCCGAACAACATGTAGGCGAGGAACAACGCACCGACAAAGAAAATCAGCGGCCCATGGGAATCGGGGTGGCCGGCCTTGAGGTCGTTGAACCAGGTGCCCAGGCCGAACACGGTGATGAACATGCCGATAGTGGCGATGATCGGCCATTTGCTCTGCGCCGGGACGTAGTAGTGATCGTGACTTGCCATTGCTGTTCTCCTTCCCTTAACGGGCGCCCTGAACGTCCTGGGCCACGATGTGCGCGACCGGCGGGTGGCGAGCGGTGATGTCGAACAAGGTGTAAGCCAGTGTCAGGTGCTTCACGCTGGCCGGCAGGTCACGGTCGACGATGAAGCGCACCGGCATCTCGATGCGTTCGCCGGGCTGCAGCACCTGCTGGGTAAAGCAGAAGCACTCGGTCTTGTGGAAATACGCCGCGGCTTCAGCCGGCGTAATGCTCGGTATGGCCTGGGCGCTCATCGGCCGGTCGGTCGGGTTGTGGGCGACGAAGATCATCTGGTTGACGGCCCCCGGGTTGACCTCGAGCTGGTCGGCGGTGGAGTAGAAATCCCAGACCATGTCGCTGGCATTGGTCGACATGAACTGCACCCGCACCGACCGCGTGGGGTCGCTGACCTGGCTGCCTTCGTACTGCCCGCCGGTCTTGCCATTGATGCCGAAGGCTCTGCACATCACGTCGTAGATCGGCACCAAGGCAAAGCCGAACGCGAACATCACCACCGTCAGCATCAGCAGGCGCAGTACCAGGCGTTTGAGCGGTTGGCCGGTCATGGGCGGCGTCCTATTTCACTTCCGGCGGTGTCTGGAAGGTGTGATAGGGCGCCGGCGACGGAACCGACCACTCCAGCCCTTCGGCGCCATCCCAGGGTTTGGCCGGGGCCGGCGCGCCACCGCGGATGCACTTGATGACGATGAACAGGAAGAAGATCTGTGTGGCGCCGAACATGAAGGCACCGATCGACGACACCATATTGAAGTCGGCGAATTGCAGGTTGTAATCGGGAATCCGCCGCGGCATGCCGGCCAGGCCTACGAAGTGCATGGGGAAGAAGGCCATGTTCATGCCGATGAACGACAGCCAGAAGTGCAGCTTGCCAAGGGTTTCGTCGTACATGTGGCCGGTCCATTTCGGTAGCCAGTAGTACGCCGAGGCGAAGATGCCGAAGATTGCCCCGGGCACCAGCACATAGTGGAAGTGCGCCACCACGAAGTAGGTGTCGTGGTATTGGAAGTCCGCCGGTGCAATCGCCAGCATCAGGCCGGAGAACCCGCCGATGGTGAACAGGATGACGAAGGCGATGGCGAACAGCATCGGCGTCTCGAAGGTCAGCGAACCTTCCCACATGGTGCTCACCCAGTTGAACACCTTCACCCCGGTGGGCACGGCGATCAGCATGGTGGCATACATGAAGAACAGCTCGCCCACCACCGGGATGCCGACCACGAACATGTGGTGCGCCCAGACGATGAACGATAGAAAGGCGATCGCACCGGTGGCGTAGACCATCGAGGTGTAGCCGAACAGTGGCTTGCGCGAGAACGCCGGGATGATCGAGCTGACCGCGCCGAACGCCGGCAGGATCATGATGTACACCTCGGGGTGGCCGAAGAACCAGAACACATGCTGGAACAACACCGGGTCACCGCCACCGGCCGCGCTGAAGAAGCTGGTGCCGAAGTGGATGTCCATCAGCATCATCGTCACCACCCCCGCCAGCACCGGCATTACCGCGATCAGCAGGAAGGCGGTGATCAGCCAGGTCCAGACGAACAGCGGCATTTTCATCAGGGTCATGCCGGGCGCACGCAGGTTGAGGATGGTGGCGATGACGTTGATCGCGCCCATGATCGAGCTGATGCCCATCAGGTGGATGGCAAAGATGAAGAAGGTCACGCTGGCCGGCGCGTAGGTGGTCGACAGCGGCGCGTAGAAGGTCCAGCCGAAGTTGGGCCCGCCGCCTGGGCTGAACAGGGTCGAGACCAGCAACAGGAAGGCAGCCGGCAGCAACCAGAAGCTGAAGTTGTTCATCCGCGGCAGGGCCATGTCCGGCGCGCCGATCATCAGCGGGATCATCCAGTTGGCCAGGCCGACGAAGGCCGGCATCACCGCACCGAACACCATGATCAGGCCGTGCATGGTGGTCATCTGGTTGAAGAACGCTGGCTCGACGATCTGCAGCCCGGGCTGGAACAGTTCGGCGCGGATCACCATGGCGAACGAGCCGCCGAGCAGGAACATCATGAAGCTGAACCACAGGTACATCGTGCCGATGTCCTTGTGGTTGGTGGTCAGCACCCAGCGCATCAGGCCCTTCGCTGGGCCGTGCGCGTGCTCATGGCCGTGGGCGTGGTCGTCGATCACTGCACTCATGTCCTGTCTCCTGCAATCTGCTGACTGCCGCGAGTAACCCGGTTCATTGCGCTTCTGCCTGCTTGAGCGCCAGCACGTCCTTCGGCGTGACCATGTCACCCTTGTTGTTGCCCCAGGCGTTGCGCTCGTAGGTGACCACCGCGGCGATATCGACTTCCGAGAGCTGCTTGCCGAACGCGGCCATGGCGGTGCCAGGCTTGCCGTGGAAGACGATGCCCAGGTGGCCTTCCTTCGGCCCGGTGGCGATCTTCGAGCCCTTGAGGGCCGGGAACATCGGCGGCAACCCCTGGCCCTCGGCCTGGTGACAGGCCACGCAGGTGGTGTGGTAGACCTTGTCGCCGCGCTCCACCAGCTCTTCGAGGGTCCATTCCTTGCTGGTCAGCTCCTTGAGCTTGGCCGCTTCGGCTTTGCGCTCGCCCAGCCAGGTGTCGTAGTCGGCCTTGGACTTGACCTCCACCACCACCGGCATGAACCCGTGGTCCTTGCCGCACAGCTCGGTGCACTGGCCGCGGTAGATGCCGGGCTTCTCGATACGCGTCCAGGCTTCGTTGACGAAGCCCGGGATGGCGTCACGCTTGACCGCGAACGCGGGTACCCACCAGGAATGGATCACGTCGGCAGCGGTGACCAGGAAGCGCACCTTGGCGCCCACCGGCAACACCAGCGGCTGGTCGACTTCGAGCAGGTAGTGCTCGTCCTTGGGCGCCTTGTTGTGAATCTGGTCGGCAGGGGTGGCCAGGTTGCTGAAGAACTCCACGTCCTGGCCCAGGTATTTGTAATGCCACTTCCACTGGTATCCGGTGACCTGGATATCGATGTCCGACTCGCTGGCGTCGTAGATGTCGATCAGGGTCTTGGTGGCCGGTATGGCCATGGCCACCAGAATGAGGAAGGGGACCACGGTCCACATGATCTCCACCCAGGTGTGCTCGTGGAAATGCGCAGCCTGCTGGCCGGTGGAGCGCCGGTGGACGACCATGGACCAGAACATCGCACCGAACACCACGATGCCGATGATCACGCAGATCCAGAAAATGGTCATGTGCAGGTCGAACACAGCGTTGGAGACTTCCGTCGCCCCAGGTGCCATGTTCACGGTCCAGGCGGCGTTGGCCTGACCGAAAACCGTCCACAACAGGAGGCCCATCCAGACATGTGGATGTCGCATCATTGCGGGTTCCCCTTCTAATTCTTGTTGTCCCGGAGGCGTGGCCTGCGGCAAGAGGGAACGGCGGTCAAGACTGCCTGGCTTCGACGACCGAGCCCCTGCGAAATGCAGTCGGGCCTCATCAACGAATCACGTTCAACCCGAGTATAGACAGCGACCAATGGCACGCAACGGCGAGCATGAAATGAACTTCACGAAATACCCAAATACCCCGCAAGGCCCATTCTAGATAGGGCATGGCATAATAGTGGCGCCAACATATAGCCAAGAGCGCACACGTTTGCGGGATTTATAACAAATGCGTCTTAGGTATTCTGTATACCGAGCTAATTTAGTGTCTTCCGTTTGAAACGTCTTGTCCCTGGAGTTGTCATGAACATCGCTGCTGTACGCGAGCAAATCAGCCAAGCCCACGATCACGAACGCCGTACTGGCCAACTGAAAGAGCGTCTCGAGGCCCAACTGCCCCACCTGCACCCCTCGATCCAACTGCCTGAGCAGGACGCCCAGGGTACTTTGGCGCGCTTCGTCAGCGCCTACATCGACCAGGTTCCGGAATTGCTGGAGGCTGCCCACGCGGTGGCACTCGAAGCCGGTATCGAATCGCAGATCAAACCTGTACTGAAGATTGCCGAAGCCTACTTCCTGCAGCCGCCCCATGTGATGGATGGGCATGTCGGCGTGGACTGCCTGCTGGATGAGGCCTACCTCGCGCATCGCCTGGTGGAGGAAGTGAACGACCTGTATATCCGTCATTTCCAGCAACCGCTGATACCCTTCGATACCACCATGGCCAACCTGATCGCCCATCAGCTGATCGGCGAGGACTTCGCCAACCAGCTGGACGAGGTGGTGCACCACTCGGTGGATGAAATGCTCAATGACGAAAGCTTCGCTGCTGAATCGGTAGAGGCCTATCGCGACACCTTGAGCAGCCCCGAAACCGGCGCAGCATGGAAGCGCTGGCCTTGCCTGTCGCGGCAACTGGGCGTCGAGTTGGGCCAGCCGGCCTGATGTCCGCCAGTAGCCCCATGGGAATCGGCTCCCGCTGATCGGCTGAAGCGTGCACGGATAGACTCTTCCCGCCTGCCTTTGGGTAGGCATTTCCCTTATCAGGCGAGGAAGAATCAATGAGCATCAAATGGAACAGGCTCTATACCGACCTGTTACGCGGCAGCCGCTCGACCCTCTGGGGCAACTGGGCGCTCAATCCGGTCATCAAGCCGGGCGCAGTCGGCATCATCGACCCGTCCTCCGGCGATTTCACCCTTGTCAGCGAAGCGCTGCCGAATGTGGACATTACCAACATTCAGCAAGGGCGCCGCTGGGCTATCAGCTCAAAGGACGTTTCCCGCAAGGAAACCAAAGCCAATGTGGCTGGTACAGTGTTGGACCCAGCCACCGGCATCCAGGTAAAGCCAGAGCTGACCCTCGAGTGGAACTTCTGCAAAGAAGAGTCGATTGCTTCAGAGTTTGCACTCAATGGTGAACAGCGATTGAGCGACATGGCCGTGATTCATGATCAATACGACTGGCTGTACGCCCAGGCCCAGAAGGTCGGCATGGCGAGCGATGGCAGGATTGCCGAAGGGTTCGGCGTGGTGACCAGTGTCATCCTTGCCGACAGCGGCGTGAATGCGGGAGCGAAGAGCAAAAATGCCAGGTTTTCCCTTTCAGGCTCGGCCAGTGGCCTTAATAGCTTGTTGGGTGAAAACGGCACTACCGGCCAAGGTGGGGCAACATTCATCTCCACTCGCGATACCACTTCGGTCGAGACACACACACTGCCCGCGCAAGACGGCCAGGTAGCAACCACGCCACTGCCTGTGGCCTACAGTTTTGCATCCTTCGGCCCTGACAAACTGATCATTCCGATCTGGGTGCGAAAAATCGGCAGCCTGCGGCTGGCCGTGGACAGCAAAGCCACCTCCGCCACCACCTATATCACCAAGGTGTCTATTGCCTACGACCTGCCTGGCCAGCCTCGCAAAACGGAAGGTCCGCTCGCAATCTCCGGCGGTCTTTCCAATAGCTTCGACATTCCACTGGGTGCCAGAAACCTCGAGTTCAAGGCCGAGTTCGTCAACCTCGGCAATAACCAGGTGATCACCAAGCATTGGGCTACGCCTCTGAGCCAGTGGCTGGGCGGCAGCCGGACCATCAACCTGTACGGTACCTGGCCCGGCTCGCCCTCCATCAGCGTCGTCGAAGAAGACCAGCCTTAGCACTCTGCAGCAGTACGCACACGCCCCTCGATGCGACGCTTGAAGCCGCGCTGCTCGATGATCAGGCGCGAGCCGGCACTGCGTTGGGCGCGCCCCCAGTCCTCAAGCATCTCCAGTACCGAATGGTCGATATAGTGCAGGTTGGCCAGCGGCACGTGCAGCTGCGTGCCCGCAGGCACCTTGTCCAGCACCTGGGTCAGTGCAGGCACCTTGAGGAAGGTCGCCGCGCCACTGAGCCGCAACTCCATGTGCCGCGGCTTGTCCAGGCTGACCAGGTTGATCTTCAAGCGCGCCGCCTGGAGTGCCAACTTCAGCAAAGTGAGCGCGAAGCCCAGCAATACACCGGTCAGCAGGTCGGTGAAAATGATCGCCAGCGCGGTGGCCGCGTAGGTGAACATCGGCATCCGGCCGTACCGGCCCAGGCCGCGAAACGCCTTGAAGTCCACCAGCTTGATGCCGGTGTACACCAACACACCCGCCAGGCTTGCCACAGGGATCTGCTGCAGCACGCTGCTCAACACCACGACGAACGCCAGCAGCCACAAACCATGCAGAATGGCCGAGGCACGGGTCTGCGCGCCTGCCTGAACGTTGGCCGAGCTGCGCACGATCACCCCGGTCATCGGCAAGGCGCCGAGTACGCCGCACAGCATGTTGCCGATGCCCTGAGCCGACAGCTCGCGGTCGAAGTCCGAACGCTGGCCGCTGTGCATGCGGTCGACGGCGGCGGCAGACAGCAAGGTTTCGGCACTGGCGATGAAGGCCAGGGCGAAGGCGGCGACCAGTAGGGTAGGGTCCGCGAGCTTCATCAGGTCATCCGGGCGGATCCAGTCAATGGCCTGGGAAAGGTCCGCTGGGACCTCCACACGGTTCACCGGCAGCGCAAGCCACATGCTGATCAGCGTCATTGTCGCCACGCCAAGCAAGGCACCAGGAATAAAGCGCAGCTTTTGCGGCCGCAAGCGCTCCCAGGCCCACATGATGGCGATGGTCCCCAAGCCTAGGGCACCGGCTTGCCAGCCGGAACCTGCGCTTTCCAGCGGCAGGGCAGAGGCCAGGGTCGCCGGAAACTCCAGCAGGTTCTGCATGCCCGAAGGCTGCGGTGCTGTGTCGAACATCACGTGCACCTGCGACAACACAATCAGCACACCAATACCGGCCAGCATCCCATACACCACGGCCGGAGCCGTCACGCGGAACCAGCACCCCAGGCGCAGGCGCCCGGCCAGCAACTGCAACAGGCCCGCCAACAACAGGATCGGCCCGAGCATGGCCACGCCGTGCTGGCGCACCAGCTCGAACACCAGCACCGCCAAACCTGCCGCAGGGCCACTGACCTGAAGTGGCGAGCCCGCCAGGAAGCCCACCACCACACCACCGATGATCCCAGTGATCAGGCCTTTGGCCGGTGGCATACCCGAAGCGATCGCGATGCCCATGCACAAGGGCAGGGCCACCAGGAACACCACCACCGATGCCAACAACTCTCGCGGCAGCGCCGCTTTCAACTGTGTAATGTTCACCGTGTTTCTCCTTTCTCTGTCACACGGCCATTCCTCTGGTCGTGGGCACGTTGGCCCCTGACGAACGCGCAGGCGCGGGCCGCCAGCGAGCATGCCGGCAGGGCAGTCAGGGAATTCAGGGCAGCCGAAAGCCGCGCCACACCCCGCTGGGTGCAGCCGGCTATCAAGGTTCTAGCTGTGGATGGGTCGCTTAGTAGCGGCCTCTCGGAGTGGCGCAGGGGACCGGTTCACCCGCGGCCAGGGGCATGAAGCTGTCGCTGGCGGCGTCGTAAGCTTCGATCTTGCTGGTCTCGATGTCGTAGACCCAACCGTGGATATACAGCTCGCCGGCCGCCAAACGCGAGGCCACCGACGGGTGGGTACGCAAGTGGTGCAACTGGGCGATGACGTTTTCACGTGTCAGCACCTGCATGGTTTCGTGCTCGCTGCCGCAAGAGCAGTTGTTCTCGACCACGGTGCGCGCCACTTCAGCGTGCCGCAACCAGGCGGAAACAGTCGGCATCTTGGCCAGTGATTGCGGGTTGAGCACCGCACGCATGGCGCCGCAGTCGGAGTGGCCACAAATAATGATGTGGTGCACGCCCAACGCCGACACGGCGTACTCGATGGCGCTGGAAACGCCGCCGTTCATCTGGCCATACGGCGGCACCACGTTGCCGACGTTACGGGTCACGAACAGGTCGCCAGGCGAGCTCTGGGTGATCAGCTCGGGGACGATCCGCGAGTCGGCGCAGGTGATGAACATGGCGCGCGGCGTTTGCGCGGTGGCGAGCTTCTTGAACAGCTCTTGCTGCTCGGGGAAGACGTCATGGTGGAAACGCAGGAAGCCGTCGACGATGTGCTTAAGGGCGGCATCGGCGCTCTCCGCGGGGGCCTGCGGAACGACCTTGGATGGGTCCTTGACGGGCATGATTCATCCTCTTGACGGTGTGTAGGTAAATCCATTTTACCGGTGAAAGATTCTGGCTATGCGAGGAATTAGATGACACGCACAGGCCATAGATCACAGTCTTCGTGGACTGGTTTCCTACGCTAGCGGGGAAAACTTAACTGAAACTTAATTCGGAGGCTCTAGAACGGGTGTTCCAGATACAAAAGGCGGGAATAAGATAATAGCAAAAAACCATCAAATGCCAAGAGCCTGTAATAGGGTTGTGTGCTTTGATTAGTTGTACTGGGGATCAAAACAACGCCATCTGCCCGCCCGGGGGGCAGAATGCCGAGCAATCCAGTGCCTGGGCTTCGCGCCCCTCAAAGCCCAAACGCCGCATCGCCCTCGCGAAGCGTTGCGCCAACAGCTCGGCAAACACGCCCTCACCACGCATCCGCGCACCGAAGCGGCTGTCATAAAGCTCCCCGCCTCGGCTTTGCCGGATCAGGCTGAGCACATGGCTGGCCCGCTGCGGGTAATGGTCCTGCAGCCACTGCTCGAACAGCGGTGCCACTTCCAGCGGCAGGCGTAACATCATGTAAGCCGCACTCTGCGCACCGGCCTCCTTGGCGGCCTCCAGCAACTGCTCCAGCTCACAGTCGTTGATCATCGGGATCATCGGCGAACACAGCACCCCCACCGGTACGCCTGCCTCGCGCAGCACCCGGATGGCGCGCAGCCGAGCCTTGGGCGACGCCGCACGGGGTTCGAGCACCCGCTTGAGGTCATCGTCCAGCGTGGTCAGGCTGATCATCACCCGCGCCAGCCGCTGGCTGGCCATCTCCGCCAGCAAGTCCAGGTCACGCAGTACCAGAGAGCCTTTGGTGACGATGGTCACGGGGTGGCGAAAACGAAGCAGCACCTCGAGCAATTGCCGGGTCAACCGCTGCTCGCGCTCGATCGGTTGATAAGGGTCGGTGTTGGCCCCCAGGTTGATCGGGGCGCAAACGTAACCCGGCTTGCTCAATTGTTGCGCAAGCACCTCGGCTGCATTGGTCTTGGCGATCAGCTTGGTCTCGAAATCCAGGCCAGGGGATAGGTCCCAATAGGCGTGCGAAGGCCGGGCATAGCAGTAGATGCAGCCATGTTCACAGCCACGGTAGGGGTTGATGGAGCGGTCGAACGGCAAGTCAGGCGATGTGTTCCGGCTGATGACCGTCTTGGCGATCTCGACCCGCACCTCTGTACCTTGGGTGGGTGGAACCTCTTGGTACCAGCCGTCATCCTGCGCAACTGAATGGTTTGCAGCGAAGCGATTATGCGGGTTGTGCGCCGTACCACGGCCTTTTTGCGGTGCTGAAGGATTCATGGCTAACCCCGATACTGTATTCATATACAGTATCGGGGTAATGCACATCTTGCCAGCACCTCCGGTCAGGCCAGCCCATGCCAACGCAGGTAGGCTGCCTGGCTGGGCCTGCGCCCGAGGAACGCTTCGGTGCCCTCACGCAGTGGCCGTGAGGCCCCAGGCTCGAATAACACCTCCTGTAGTGCCCGACCCGTTTCGCGGTCGAGCAGGCCCTGTGCATCGAAGCGGGTGAACAAGTCGAACGCGTGAACATCCGCCCACAGGTAAGCGTAGTAGCCGGCATCGTACCCATCGACCAGATGGTCGAACGCTTGCACAGGGCGCTCGAAGCCCGCCAATGGCCAGTAGCCGCAACGCTCACGCGCATTTTCCAGGCGCTGCATGATCGTTCTGCCATCCCCGGGTGTGCCGTGCAGGTCCAGGTCGAACAGCGCAAGGCTAAGGTCGCGGCCAATTTCCTCGATGCCCTCCTGACGGAGCTGGCTCAAATAGCTTTCAGCCTGAGCCTGGTCCAGCACGCTGCCTTCCGTGTTCGGCACGGCAATACCCGCCAGATAGCCAGCATCCCACACCCAGCGCTCCAGCAGCTTGCCGAACAGCTCTACGCCGTCGGTACCCAACTCCGGGACATTCGACATGACGTGGTTGCCGGTGCGCACCAGCAGATGGTGCAGGGCATGGCCGAACTCGTGATAGAGCTTGCGCAGTGACAAATGGTCCAGCAGCGGCTCGCCACCGGCCAGCGCTGCAGGGATATCGCTGTTAACCACCACGACCGCCAGCTGGTAGATACCTTCGGCATCCACCCGCCGGTTGCGCACATAGGTGGTAAATACGGCATCGGCCTGTTTGCCAGGGTGTTGCACGGCATCCAGGTAGAGGAGGCCGATGTGTGCATGGTCCTGCCACACCTCGAACGCCTGCACGCTGTTGTCCCAACTCGGCAGTTGCCCGGGCCGCAACTCGAGGGCAAACAGCCGTTGCGCCAGGTCGGTCAGCGCCGTGACCACTGTGCTCAACGGGAAATGTTCGCGAAATGCCTCGGGCGGTTGCGCGTCATCCGCGCCACCTTGCAGGTAGAGGATGTCCCAAGGTTCCACACGCTCCAGGCCCTGCGCCAGCGCCCTCTGCTCCAGGCCCGATCGCCATTGAAGCATGCCGGGGTTTACCGCCATTGCCAGGCCCTGGAGAAACTCGAGTACATCGCTGAACGTGCCTGCACTCTTGGCCTTCAGGCTCCGTTCGGGGTGGCTGGCAAAACCAAGCAAGCGTGCTTCTTCATCCAGCAATTCGGCCAGGCGCTGCAGGCGCGTGCCATTATCATCCAGCGGATCGCTACTGGCCCCGCGGGTGTGGTAGGCGCGGTAGAGTTTTTCGCGCAACGGGCGATGCTCGGCTTGCCGTAGCACGGCTTCGGTGGGCGCAATTTCGCAGGCGATCAGCCAGCCATCCGCGCCGGCCTCACTGGCCCGCGCAGCCAACTCGTCGCGCAGCCTCTGGCAAAGGCCTCGCAGTTCACTGGCGTCTTCGACCAGAAGCCCAGGCCGGTTGATGCTATGGCGGAACGCCCCACGCAGGGCAGTGATCTGCGCCCGTAATTCAGCCAGGCGAGCTTTGTCGCTTGCGTCGAGTAAAGCGCCACTGGCGGCAAACTTGTCCAGGTGCCAGCGCAAAGTGGTGCGTTGCTCTGTGTCCAGATTCAAGCCGATAGCGCTGGTCGCCAGGCGCTGGTACAACGCCAGCAACCTACCATTGGTGAACTTCTGGTCGAAACGCGCAAGGGTCCGGACGTAGAAACCGTCAATTGCCTCAGCCCAGGTCGGATGCTTGCCCACCAGTGGGACAACCGCATAAAGCACGCCCAGCAACTGCGCATCCAGCCCATCCACCGCCAGCACCAGGTCATCCCAGGTGGGGAGTGCCTGCTGCTGTTCGATGATGCGCGCGATACCTTGCGCGTGGGCCTGCAGCACATGGTCGAACGCAACGGCCATGTTTTCCAGGGTAATTGATGGGTAATCGATGGGGGTACTGCTGTTTTGCAGAAGGGGATTGTCCATGGGCAGCGCCTGGCTCGAGTTGAAGAGCTGGCGAGCATGCACGGCGAGCGAGCAGGGGACGGCCTGACTATCTACCACCCCAGGGGACAGGCAGGGACATGCCTGCCCGGGCATTGCGCCCGGGCTGCACGATGGCCTTACTCGGCCGGTTTCTTCAGCTTCGGATTGGGGAAGAACTGCACGGTCTGCACCTTGGCCGGCGCCGCCTTGGGCGCCAGGTGGTTGACCCGGGTGCCGAGCTCCTTGGGTACCGACAAGCCCTGTTCATTGAGGGTGTCAGTGAATCCGCAGGCCACGCACTCACGGTGCGGCACGTCGTCTTCGCTCCACATCATCAGCTTGTCCGGCTCGCTGCACGCCGGGCAGACCGCCCCGGCGATGAAGCGCTTCTTGGTCTTGTTCACAGCTACCTCGCTCATGCCGCTGCGCCTTCGCTCAGCCCGCAGTGGCGCAGCAATGCATCGATGGATGGCTCACGGCCACGGAAGTCGACGAACAGCACCATCGGCTCACGCGAGCCGCCCCGGGCCAGGATCGCCTCGCGGAAGGCGCGACCGGTCTCGGCATTCAGCACGCCTTCTTCCTCGAACCGCGAGAAAGCGTCGGCCGACAGCACTTCGGCCCACTTATAGCTGTAGTAGCCCGCCGCATAACCGCCAGCAAAGATGTGCGCGAAGCTGTTGGGGAAGCGGTTGTACGCCGGAGGGCGCATCACCGACACCTCGTCGCGCACGCCCTCGAGCACCTGCAGCACGCTGCGGCCATCGCCGTGGCTTGCGTGCAGTTCGAAGTCGAACAGCGAGAACTCCAGCTGGCGCACCATCATCATGCCGGACTGGAAATTCTTCGCAGCGAGCATCTTGTCCAGCAGGTCCTGGGGCAGGGCAGCACCGGTTTCGTAATGGCCGGAGATCAGCGCCAGGCCTTCCGGCTCCCAGCACCAGTTCTCCATGAACTGGCTCGGCAGCTCGACCGCATCCCAGGCCACGCCATTGATCCCCGACACGCCGGCATGCTCGATGCGGGTCAGCAGGTGGTGCAGGCCGTGGCCGAACTCGTGGAACAGGGTGGTGACTTCATCGTGGGTCAGCAGCGCAGGCTTGCCGGGCGCAGCCGGGGTGAAGTTGCACACCAGGTTGGCCACCGGGCTCTGCAACTCGCCGACTGCGGTACGGCGACGGTCACGGGCGCCGTCCATCCAGGCACCGCCACGCTTGTTGGCGCGGGCGTAGAGGTCGAAGAAGAAACGGCCCACGTGCTGGCCGTGCTCCTTGATCTCGAACAGGCGGACATCCGGGTGCCAGCTGTCGAAGCCCTTGAGTTCGGCGATTTCGATGCCGTACAGGCGCTGAACGATGCTGAACAGGCCAGACAGCACCTTGTCGATCGGGAAGTAGGCGCGCAGGGTTTCCTGCGACACGCTATAGCGCTGTTCGCGCAGCTTCTCGCCGAAGTAACCGGCGTCCCAGCTGGCCAACTCGGCGCAGCCCTGCTCGGCAGCATAAGCCTTGAGCTGTTCCAGGTCCTGGGCGGCGAATGGCTTGGAGCGCTTGGCCAGGTCGCGCAGGAAGCTCAGCACCTGGTCGCTGGACTCGGCCATCTTGGTCGCCAGGCTGAGTTCTGCGTAGTTCGGGTAGCCCAGCAGGGTCGCCAGCTCCTGGCGCAGGTCGAGGATCTCGCGCATCACCGGGCCATTGTCGAACTGGCCGGCATTCGGGCCCTGGTCCGAGGCACGGGTGCAGTAGGCGGCATACAGCTCTTCACGCAGGGCGCGGTCGCTGGCGTAAGTCATCACCGCATAGTAGCTGGGGAATTCCAGGGTAATCAGCCAGCCTTCGAGGCCTTTGGCCTGGGCGGCTGCGGCCATCTGAGCCTTGGCCGAATCGGTCAGGCCGGCCAGCGCGGCTTCGTCGGTGACATGCTTGGTCCAGGCCTGGGTGGCGTCGAGCAGCTGGTTGGAGAAGCGGCTGCCCAGCTCGCTGAGCTTGCTCTGCACTTCGGCATAGCGTTCCTGCTGTTCGGCAGGCAGGTCGATACCCGACAGGCGGAAGTCACGCAGAGCGTGCTCGAGGATGGTCTTCTGCGCCACGTCGAAGCTGGCGGCTTCCGGGCTGTTGATCAATGCCTCGTAGGCTTCGAACAGCGCACGGTTCTGGCCCAGTTCGGTAGAGTAGGCACTCAGCGCCGGCAGGCAGGACTCATAGGCCTCGCGCAGCGCTTTGCTGTTGCACACCGCATTGAGGTGGCTGACCGGGCTCCAGGCCGCGCCCAGGCGGTCATTGAGTTCGTCCATGGCCAGCACCAGGCCAGCCCAGGTGGGGTTCTTGCCTTGCTTTTCGAGGATCTCGTCAATGGCTTTACGATTGTCGGCGAGGATCTCTTCGATCGCCGGCAGCACGTGTTCGGCACGGATCGCCGAGAAGGGTGGCAGATCATAGGACTGCAGAAGTGGGTTGTTCGCACTCACGGTTTGGCTACCTTGGCAGAAGAAACACTTCCCCATCTTAATTACAATCGACGCCGACCGCAGCAGGCAGCCTGCCTATCGGCACAGATGAGAGACCCTATCATGGCCATCCGAAGCTTCCAGCAACACACTCCGAAAGTTGGACTGCGGGCCTTCGTCGACCGTTCGGCGGTGGTTCTGGGCGACGTGGAGATCGGCGAAGACAGCTCGGTCTGGCCGTTGACGGTGATCCGCGGCGACATGCACCGCATCCGCATAGGCGCCCGCACCAGCGTGCAGGACGCCAGTGTGCTGCACATCACCCACGCCGGCCCTTTCAACCCTGACGGCTTCCCGCTGATCATCGGCGATGAGGTGACCATCGGTCACAAAGTCATGCTGCATGGCTGTACCCTGGGCAACCGCATCCTGGTCGGCATGGGCAGCACGATCATGGACGGTGCCATCGTCGAAGACGAAGTGATCATCGGCGCTGGCAGCCTGGTGCCACCCGGCAAGCGCCTGGCGAGTGGCTACCTGTACGTCGGCAGCCCGGTGAAACAGGCCCGGCCACTGACCGACAAGGAGCGCGCTTTCTTCCCCTACAGCGCCGGCAACTACGTGAAGCTCAAGGACCAGCACCTGGCCGAAGGCTACGACCGCCCGGAATGAACCTGACTACCGAGACGACCATGCACCAGCAGAACATCCTTTTCGACCTCGACGGCACCCTGACCGACCCGCGCCTGGGCATCACCCGCTCGATCCAGTACGCCTTGGCCAAGCTGGGCATCGACGAACCGGACCTGACGCGCCTCGAGCACTTCATCGGCCCACCCCTGCTGCAGGCATTCATGCAGTTCTACAGCTTCGATGAAGCCAAGGCGTGGGACGCGGTGAACTACTACCGCGAGCGCTTCCGCGTCACCGGTCTGTATGAAAACCTGGTGTTCGAAGGCGTGCCGGAGCTGCTCGAGGCCTTGAACGGCCAGGGCCGCACCTTGTACATCGCGACCTCCAAACCTTGGGAGTTCGCCCGCGAAATCGCCCGGCATTTCGCCTTCGATCATCACTTCAAAGTGATCTACGGCAGCGAACTGGATGGCACCCGCACCAACAAGGTCGAGCTGATCCGTCACCTGCTGGATGAAGAAGGGCTGGACCCGGCACAGACGCTGATGATCGGCGACCGCAAGCACGACCTGATCGGTGCGCGCAGTAACGGGTTGCAGGCGGTGGCGGTGGGGTACGGGTTTGGTAGCGATGAAGAGTTGAAGGCGCACACCCCGGAATTCCACTTCGCCACCTTGGCCGAGCTGCATCAGGCGTTCATTCGAACCTGAAGTTTGCGCGGTTCCTGTAGGAGCTGGCTTGCCGGCGATGGGCCGCAAAGCGGCCCCAAATGCTCACTGCCCCACAGACAACCGCGCCAACGCCGCCTTACGCTGTTCAGCCGGCAACCGCCCCAACGCTTCTACGTCCTGGTAGAACCGCGCCCAGTCACCCCGGGCTTCCCGAAACACCGCAGCAAACGCCGGCACCCACTGGTCATAAAGCCCGAACGGCAACAACTTGGCATTGCTCATCGGCGCATACATCCAGGCGTCATAGCGCTTGTCCCCTGCCCACTGGGTGTCACGAACCTGACGATACTCACGCCGCAACCGCTCGAACTCCGCCTGCTTGGCCGCGCGTTTTTGGGCATCATCCAGAGGCCCGGCATAGATCGCCTGCAGCCGCTCGCGGCTGGCCAACACCAACCGGATGAACTGCTCACGCTGCAGCCCCTGATCACCCTGATTTGCTGCAAGCCCACGCGCCACGCGCCATTGCCGCGTTCCCTCCTGCTCGACGAAGGTGGCAAAGGACTCGTTGAATTCGGTGTCGTCCTGCACATAGACGCGCTGGTGCGCCAGCTCATGGAAGATCAGTGTCGCCAGGCGCTCATCGCCCCAGCCGACCATCGAGGACAGAATAGGGTCATCGAACCAGCCCAACGTGGAGTAGGCCTCGACACCTCCCACATAGACATCCATGCCCTCCTGGCGCATCAGCGCTGCAGCGCCACGCGCGGCGCCCTGGCGGTAATAGCCGCGGTAGGCAACGCAGCCGGCGATGGGGAAGCAGTGCGTCACGGGCTGCAGCGACAGCTCGGGCGTTGCGAACACATTCCACACCACATAGGGCCGCCCCAGGTCGGCGTACACCCGATAACTGCGATTGTCCGGCAGCTTCAGCTGCTCGCTGGCAAACACCCGCGCCTGCTCTGCGTGCTGCAACCGGGCCCGTAACTGCGGTGTGCTGGCGGGGTCGGCAAGCACCTGCTGCACCGGCTGGCGCGCGCGCAGCAACTGCCACTGCCCCTCGGCCAGCTGGCCGTAATAGCCCAGGCTGCTGCAACCGTTCAGCAGAAAGGCGCCCAGCACGGGAACCAAACCTCTGAAAACACGGTCGAGTGGCCCAGGGCCTGAGCGCTTCAAAAGAAAAAACCATACCATCTTGGGCAATCCAACTCGCTCACGGCCGATGCGCTCCAAGACTATCTCGCCAAGGGGGAGTTTCGCCATGCGTGCACTGTTCGTCGCCGGCTCACTGTTACTCGTATCCGCCTGTTCGACCTTGCCCGACCCGGACCCGAACCAAGCCTGGGTCGAATTGACTCCCCACGACGACACCTCGCTGCACGCGGTGCAGGTGGACGAACGCGACTGGGCCGACACCCGCTACTTCGAGGTTCAGCCCGGTAGCCACGAACTGACGGTGCGCTATCAATTCCCCGTTACGCCCAGCAATATCGGCCCGGTCGACGAGCCGCTGTGGCGCGATTGCCAGCTCAACCTGACCTTCAAGGACTTCAATGCCGGCCAGCGTTACCAGTTGCAGGCGGGCAGCATTGGCTTTCGGCCGTGGATCAAACTTTATGACCACCAGCAGAAGCTGGTCGGGCAGGGCCTGCCAGCGGGCTGCCAACGCACCTGAAGCGCACAAACGGCGCTATGCTTGTAACTTGTGAATCGCAAGTGGGAGTTTTGCCATGCGCCAGCCCATGATGCTGATCGCCCTCAGTGCACTGGGGGCTTGCGCCAGCCCCTTGCCGCCCGTCGACCCCAAGCAGGCATGGGTCGACCTCTACACCATCACCCCCGGCCGCGTGATCATGGCCGACAAGCTCGATGGCCAGCGCCTTGAAGATGGCCGTTATTTCCAGGTGACGCCTGGCAAGCACGAACTGGTGGTGCGTTTCGATTACGAAATCTATTCCGGGGGCATGATGAGCCAGCCCAGGGACCGAACCTGTTACCTGACCGTGCGCTTCGATAATTTCAAAGCGGGCGAGCGCTATCGCCTGGAGGCCCGGGCGCCGGTGATGGAGCCGCAGGTGCTGCTGTACGACGCCAGCCGCAAGGTGCTGGTCAACGAGCCCAGTAACGTGTTCTGCATTCCTTGAAACCTGAGGGCTGCAGTGCAGCCCTCAGGTGCTAGCGATCATTCTTCTGGTAAATGATCTTTTTGGTCCCGCCATCACAGCTGCCAACGACCATGTTCTGATCCTTGACGTCGCTGTTGGGCACGATCTCCAGGGTGTAGGACTGCACCCCCTGGGCCTGGATCTTGGCTTCGATCTCGGCCTTCAGTTCCTCGCACGGTTTGACCGCCGCCAGTGCAGAAGTGGCCAGCAGAGAAGCCAGCACGGCGATTGCTACGCGGATCATGGAACGGCTCCTGAAAGGGCAGCAGCGCTGCCGACGCTGTTTAGACTACAGCAAAGCGCCCCTGTTGCGCCGCCTAGCCCACCAGTGTGGCATCCAGGCTGATGGTCGCGTTCAGTACCTTGGACACCGGGCAGCCGGCCTTGGCCTTGTTGGCGATCTCGAGGAACTGCGCTTCGCTGGCCCCCGGTACCTTGGCCTTGAGGATCAGGTGCACGGCAGTGATGGCGAAGCCGTCGGGCTGCTTGTCCAGGGTCACCTCGGCAATGGTATCGATGCGGTCAGCGGTCAGCCCCGCCTCGCCGAGCATCATCGACAGCGCCATCGAAAAACAACCGGCATGTGCCGCGCCGATCAGTTCCTCTGGGTTGGTCCCGGGTGAGCCCTCGAAACGGGTGTTGAAGCCATAAGGGTTCTGCTTGAGCGCACCACTTTCGGTCGAGAGGAGGCCCTTGCCATCCTTCAAGCCACCTTGCCAGATCGCCGATGCTGTCTTTTTCATATTGCCTCCTGGTCACTCGGTTACATACCTATGGCTTCAGAGGTCACCCGCCTGCGGCAAGTTCAGAGCAATCGCACAGCAAACATTGAATACTCCGAATGTGCCCATACAGAGATGAAAAGGCCTTCGGCCAAACATTCTTGCGGAGGCTCCAATGACGCAGCTGCGTGACCTGAAAATTTCCACCCTCGACCTGGTGCCCGTGCGCGCTGACGCAGGCCCCGCGCAATCGCTGCGCAATTCACTGGACCTGGCCCAGCACGTCGAGCGTTTTGGCTACAACCGCTTCTGGGTCGCCGAACACCACAACATGGATGGCATCGCCAGTTCTGCGACCTCGGTACTGATCGGCTACCTGGCCGGCGGCACCTCGACCATCCGGGTCGGGTCGGGCGGCGTCATGCTGCCCAACCACGCGCCGCTGGTAATCGCCGAGCAGTTCGGCACCTTGGCCAGCTTGTATCCGGGCCGCATCGACCTGGGCCTGGGCCGTGCGCCCGGCTCCGACCAGATGACCGCCTATGCCCTGCGCCGCGAGCGTTCGGGCAGCGCCGATGACTTCCCGGACGATGTCGAGGAGCTGTCGCGCTACCTGGGCCCCCGCACCGATGATCAAAAAGTGATCGCCGTGCCGGGCCATGACACCGAGGTGCCGATGTGGCTGCTCGGCTCCAGCCTGTTCAGCGCCCAGCTGGCCGGCATGCGCGGCATGCCTTACGCCTTCGCCTCGCACTTCGCCCCGCACTACATGCATGAGGCAATCCGCGTCTACCGCAACCACTTCAAGCCGTCGACGACGCTGGATAAGCCCTACGTAATGCTCGGCGTTCCAATGGTGGTGGCCGAAACCGACGAACATGCTGAGTATCTGGCCACGTCGGTCTACCAGCGGATTCTGGCCCTTTTACGCGGGCAGAGCCTGATGCAGCGGCCACCGGTGGCCAGCATGGATGGCCTGTGGCTACCGCATGAACGGGATTCGGTGGGTAATTTCCTGGGCCTGGCGATGATCGGCAGCCCGCAGAAGGTACGGGCCAAGGTGCAAGTGCTGCTGGAACAGACCGGGGCGGACGAACTGATCTTTACCTGCGACCTGTATGAGCATGCAGACAGGGTGAAGTCCTATGAGTTGATGGCGCAGGCCTTGAAATCCGAGTGAGACTCTTCGCGGGCGAACCCGCTCCCACAGGGGCCTATGAAGACCTGTGGAAGCGGCCACCGCTCAACCACGCCGGTAGACAATTTCCTTGCTGCCACCCTCACAGCTACCGACCACCTTGCCAGCCGGGTCGCCCTTCTTGACGACCTCCAGCGTGTAGCCCTTTACACCTTTGGCATCCAGCTTCGCCGCAATCTCAGCCTTCAGTTCTTCGCAAGGCTTGCCCGCCGCCAGCGCGCCTCCCGCCAGCGTCATCAGGCCCACCGCCAGAATCAGTTTCCTCATCACTCGCGTTCCTTGTGCAGATGAAAATGGAAAAGGGCGCCGGCAAAGGCGCCCTTGTCTGTATAACGCCATCACGCCGGGCTTAGCCAGCCCGACAATGTTTCAGCTGTTGGCGATGCGGAAGCCCACCTTGAGCGTGACCTGAAAGTGCGCGGCCTTGTTGCCTTCGATATGGCCGCGGGTATCGACCACTTCAAACCATTCCAGATGCTTGATGCTCTTGGCCGCTTCGGCCAGCGCATTGTTGATCGCTTCTTCGATGCTGGTGGCTGAAGAACCTACCAGTTCGATCTTCTTGTAGGTGTGATGATCAGTCATGAGCGCTCTCCTTGGATGACGGTGACAATGAGCCTAGCAGCGCAGGCCTGGTTTACCTGCGAGCCGTCATCCCTTGGGAAAGTTCGATCGCACTTTCCCCGCAGCGCGTAGTCGCAATCCTTAGAGCCCATACTGCAAAGGAGAGTCAACATGCACCGCAATACGCTGCGTAAAACATCCCTGGAAAGCATGGAAGCGGAGATCGAGAGCTTGCTGAAAAGCTTGGAGAGCCTCAAACATGATGCCTCGGAGGAATCCCAGAAATCGGTGAAGGCCATTCGCAGCAACGCCGAAAGCGCGCTTAAACACTCGCGCAGCCTGCTTAGCGATGCCTATGAGGAAGTGAAGACACGCACCCGCCAGACCGGCATCGCTACCCGTGACTATGCCCAGGAACACCCGGTAACCACCGCAGGTGTGGCGATTGGCGCCCTCGGCCTGCTGGCCGCTTACCTGCTGTACCGCCGCAACTAACCCGCCTGCCGTTCCAGCTCACGGCGCAGCCACTGCGCCAACTGCTCGGCGCGCCCATCCGCGGCGCGCCGGGGCACCCACAACGCCAGCGCTGCCGGGGTAGGGGAAAAGCCCCACGGTGCGCTGAGGCGTCCGGCTCGCAAGTCGTCAGCCACCAGCGGCTGAGGCGCGATGGCCACGCCAAGGCCCGCAACCGCTGCCTCCAGCAAGTAATACAAATGCTCAAAGGCCTGCCCGTACTTCAACGCGGCGGGGTCCAACCCCTGTTCGTCAACCCAGGTCGGCCAGGCTTGCGGCCGCGACGTGGTGTGCAGCACTGCTTCGTCCAGCAGGGCGCTCGCGGGGGCATCGCGCAGCCGCTCAAAGCCCACGTAATGCGGGCTGAGCACCGGCCCGATCCGCTCCTCGGCCAACACGTGCACCTGCATGTCCGCAGGCCAAGGGGGTTGCGCGTACACCAGCAGCGCATCCAGCCCTGGCCGACGCGGGTCGAGGTCACCTTCGCCTGCCGAAAGGTGCAGGCGCAACTCCGGCAGGTCGGCCTTCAGGCGCCCCAGCCTGGGGATGAACCACCGCGCCAGCAGGCTCCCTGAACAGCCCAGGACGAAAGGCGCCTCGCTGACATCGCGGCTCAACTCGCTGCACACGCTGCGCAACCTGTCGAAGGCTTCGCCACTGGCATCTCGCAACCGGGTGCCGGCATCTGTGAGTTTGATGCCACGCCCGTCCTTGACGAACAGCGCCACGCCCAAGTGTTCCTCAAGTACCTTGATCTGCCGGCTGACGGCCCCATGCGTGACATGCAAGGCTTCCGCAGCCTGGCTGACACTGTTGAGCCGGGCAGTCGCCTCGAAGGCGCGCAGGGCGTTTAGGGGTGGGAGATCCTGGGCCATATGACTTGTGAGTTTTCCTGACAGGTTTGCGCAATCTTATCGGTTTTCAGCCGGGCTTGCCGTGGGTAGAGTAAAGCCCATCACTCATTCAATACGCCCTGGAGCGACCCATGACCCAGTCCCAATACCGCGCCGGCCCCGATGCCAACGGCCTGTTCGGCTCGTTCGGCGGCCGCTACGTGGCCGAAACCCTGATGCCACTGGTGCTGGACCTGGCCCGCGAGTACGAAGCGGCCAAGGCCGACCCCAAGTTCCTCGAAGAACTGGCCTACTTCCAGCGCGACTACATCGGCCGCCCGAACCCGCTGTATTTCGCCGAGCGCCTGACCGAACATTGCGGTGGTGCGAAGATTTTCTTCAAGCGTGAAGAGCTGAACCACACCGGTGCCCACAAGGTGAACAACTGCATCGGCCAGGTGCTGCTGGCCAAGCGCATGGGCAAGAAACGCCTGATCGCCGAAACCGGCGCTGGCATGCACGGCGTGGCCACCGCCACCGTCGCCGCGCGCTTTGGCCTGCCTTGTGTGATCTACATGGGCGCCACCGACATCGAGCGCCAGCAGGCCAACGTGTTCCGCATGAAGCTGCTGGGCGCCGAAATCGTCCCGGTCACCGCTGGCACCGGCACGCTGAAGGACGCCATGAACGAAGCCCTGCGCGACTGGGTCACCAACGTCGACGACACCTTCTACCTGATCGGCACCGTCGCCGGCCCGCACCCGTACCCGGCGATGGTCCGCGACTTCCAGTCGATCATCGGCAAGGAAACGCGCGCCCAGTTGCAAGAGAAAGAAGGGCGCCTGCCCGACAGCCTGATCGCCTGCGTCGGCGGCGGCTCCAATGCCATGGGCCTGTTCCACGACTTCCTCGAAGACCAAAGCGTGCAGATCATCGGTGTCGAAGCCGGGGGCCACGGCGTGCACACCGACAAGCATGCCGCCAGCCTCAACGGCGGCGTACCGGGCGTGCTGCATGGCAACCGCACCTACCTGCTGCAGGACGACGACGGCCAGATCACCGACGCCCACTCGATTTCCGCCGGCCTCGACTACCCGGGCATCGGCCCGGAGCATGCCTACCTGCACGAAGTGAAGCGTGTGGAGTACGTCAGCATCACCGACGACGAAGCCCTGGACGCGTTCCACGCCACCTGCCGGCTGGAAGGCATCATTCCGGCACTGGAAAGCTCGCATGCGCTGGCCGAAGCGATCAAACGCGCGCCGAACCTGCCCAAGGACCACCTGATGGTGATCTGCCTGTCCGGCCGTGGCGACAAAGACATGCAAACCGTGATGAACCACATGGCAGCCCAGGAGAAACAGGCATGAGCCGTCTTGAACAACGCTTCGCCGAGCTGAAAGCCGAAGGCCGCTCCGCCCTGGTCACCTTCGTCACCGCCGGCGACCCTGGCTACGACGCCTCGCTGCAGATCCTCAAGGGCCTGCCAGCGGCCGGCGCCGATGTGATCGAACTGGGCATGCCGTTCACCGACCCCATGGCCGATGGCGTTGCCATCCAGCTCGCCACCCTGCGCGCGCTGGAGGCTGGCCAGACCTTGGCCAAGACCTTGCAGATGGTTCGCGAATTCCGCATTGGCAACCAGGCCACGCCGATCGTGCTGATGGGCTACTACAACCCGATCCACCGCTTTGGCGTGGCGAAGTTTGTCGCGCAAGCCAAAGAAGCGGGTGTCGATGGCCTGATCATCGTCGACCTGCCGCCAGAGCACGACGCCGAACTCGCCACCCCGGCCCAGGCCGCGGGTATCGACTTCATCCGCCTGACCACCCCGACCACCGACGATGCGCGCCTGCCGCGCGTGCTGGAGCGCAGCTCCGGGTTCGTCTACTACGTGTCGGTGGCGGGTGTGACCGGTGCTGGCTCGGCGACCACCGAACATGTGACCGAAGCCATTGCCCGCCTGCGCCGGCATACCCAGTTGCCGATCAGCGTTGGCTTCGGCATTCGCACCCCGGAGCAGGCTGCCGCAATCGCGCGCCTGGCTGATGGTGTGGTGGTGGGCTCGGCGTTGGTCGACAAGATCGCCCAGGCCAAGGATGCCGACCAGGCTGTGGCCGATGTATTGGGCCTGTGCTCAGCACTGGCTGAAGGGGTGCGCGGCGCTCGTCGCTGAACCAGTGGGAGCGGGCTTGCCCCGCGAATGGGCCGCCAAGCGGCCCACCCACTATCCCCCGAACAACGATAACTTCAAAGGGCGCACCGCCCCCATCCAGATCGCATGGTCCCGGTGATCGGCCAACTCATCCCCAGTGAGCGGGTGCAAGAACACCACCAGCCCCTTGCGATACAACGCCAACCACGGCAACACCACCCCCACCACCTCTGGCTCGAATGCCAGCTGGCAGCTCCAGTCCGGGTGCGGCCCAACGGGTTTCTGGTGCATGCGCCCCATGGTCACGGGGAACAGCCTTGCCGCCTCCTCGCACAGCTCACGCGCTTGTTCGATGGTGCTCGCGTCGTAGTAAACGTGGGCGTGATAACCCTTGATCCTCTGCACGATATCTCCTGATAGCGGTCCAACCATCACCCACCTGCAAAGGGAGTGATGCGGTGAAAAATGCCGAAACCCCAGTGTTCAAACTGGTGCTGTTCGGGGCTGAAAGCAGCCTGGGCAGTGCCCTGATGGTCGAGTTGCTGTCACGCCAGCACGAGGTCACGGCCGTGGTGGACGACCTGAACCGCCATGCGCCGCGCCCCGGCCTGCATTTCAAGATAGGCGGGTTGAGCGATGCCGACCAGGCGGAGCAAGGCGCGGCGGGTGGTTCGGCGGTGATTGCGCTGTTGTCCGCGCTGGCGCCGGGTGACCTGGCAGCGCAAGGGCGCATGAGCGAAGCGCTGGTGGCCGGGCTTTCCCGCACGACTATACGCCGGGTGTTGCTGGTGGGCGATTTCGATGTGCTGGATGCACCGGGTAAATACACCGACGAGGAGCGCGGATGCGTGGACCGCGTTGTCAATTCGCTGCAGCGCAGTGCATTGCACTGGACCTTGATCAATGCGCCGCAGGCGTTGGCAGACCTGGATAGAGTGGCGGCGGGGATGGCCGACATGCTCGACCTGAATTTGCACCGGGGCGAGCACCTCAACTTCGTGGTTTAAGATGCCGGGGCCGCTTTGCGGCCCATCGCCGGCAAGCCAGCTCCTACAGGGATTGCGCCAGGCCCGCGACCTGCGGTGAACCTGTGGGAGCCGGCTTGCCGGCGATCGGCTGCACAGCAGCCGCAATCACTGACTACGCTCATCCTCCAGCCAATCCACGAACCGCTCGATCAACGCCCCGCGCCGCTTGCGCGGCGGCAGCACCACGTAATACCCACGCGCCGAGCGCAAACTCCCCTCCAGCGGCCGGCACAACAACCCTTGCTCGACCAGCCCATCGACCAGATGCCCCCAGCCGATCGCCACCCCTTGCCCGGCAATCGCCGCCTGTATCAGCAAGGTGTAGTTATCAAAACGCAACTGACCAGGCGGCGGCGGGGTGGCGACGCCAAAACCACGAAACACACCCGCCCAGTCGAACCATCCGCTGGCCTGTTCGCCGCGCAAATGAAGCAGGGGCAATCGTTGCAAAGCCACGGCTGACATGGGTTTGCCATGAATCAACCGAGGGCTGCAAACCGGGAAAACCTCTTCATCGAACAACCAGCGGCTTTCCCCCTGATGAAACCGCCCATCGCCAAACAGCACCGCCACATCGATATCCGGCCGCAGCATTGCCTGGCTGCGCTCACCTGTCACCAGGCTCACGTCCACCTGTGGATAAGCCTCGTGAAAACGCTGCAGCCGCGGCATCAGCCAGAACGCTGCAAAGGCAAAGTCGGTAGCCACCTGCAGCACCTCGCGCTGGCCGCGCCCGCTGGCTTGGGCGATGCCATCATCCATGGCCTGCAGGCCCTGATGGACCTGCGCGAACAACAGCTGGCCAGCATCGGTCAGCGCGATACCGCGATAGATGCGATCGAACAGCCGCGTGCCCAGCTGGGCTTCCAGCCGTTTGACCTGCTGGCTCACCGCCGGCTGGGTGGTGCCCAGCTCCAGCGCTGCGGCAGTGAAGCCGCGCAAGCGCGCAGCGGCCTCGAACACACGCAGGGCATCGAGCGACAACTCGGCGAGGTGGTCAAACATAAGCTCAGCTAATCCCAGTCATTGCCCGCCATGGGCTTTACCCATGTTACTCACAGTCGCATCTTGGTAGGCAAGCAGTTCGCATAACCTTGAACGATGGAAGCCGATCATGACGCGCCCGAATATCCTGTTCATCATGGCCGACCAGATGGCCGCACCCTTGCTGCCGATCTACGGCCCTTCGCCAATCCAGATGCCGCACCTGAGCCGCCTGGCCGAACAGGCGGTGGTTTTCGATTCGGCCTACTGCAACAGCCCCCTGTGCGCACCGTCGCGCTTCACCCTGGTCAGCGGCCAGCTACCCAGCCGCATCGGCGCCTTTGATAACGCCGCCGACTTGCCTGCCGACGTGCCGACCTACGCCCACTACCTGCGCCGGCTCGGCTACCGCACGGCCTTGTCGGGCAAGATGCATTTCTGCGGCCCGGACCAGTTGCACGGTTACGAAGAACGCCTGACCAGCGATATCTACCCCGCCGATTACGGCTGGGCAGTGAACTGGGATGCCCCCGACGAGCGCCCGAGCTGGTACCACAACATGTCGTCCGTCCTGCAGGCAGGCCCCTGTGTGCGTACCAACCAGCTGGATTTCGACGACGAAGTGGTGTTCAAGGCCCGCCAGTACCTCTATGACCATGTGCGCGAGAACGATGGCCGGCCGTTTTGCCTGACCGTATCGATGACCCACCCCCATGACCCGTACACCATTGCGAAACGCTACTGGGACCGCTACGAGGGTGTGGATATCCCCATGCCACGTGCCGAGTTCAGCCAGCATGAGCTGGACCCGCATTCGCAGCGCCTGCTCAAGGTCTACGACCTGTGGGACAAGCCCTTGCCTGTGGAAAAGATTCGCGACGCCCGCCGCGCCTACTTCGGTGCCTGCAGCTATATCGATGACAACATCGGCCAGCTGCTGCAAACCCTCGAAGAATGCAACCTGGCCGAGGACACCGTGATCGTGTTTTCTGGCGACCACGGCGACATGCTTGGCGAGCGCGGGCTCTGGTACAAAATGCACTGGTTCGAGATGTCGGCGCGGGTGCCGCTGCTGGTTCACGCGCCCCAGCGCTTTAGCGCAGGGCGAGTCGGCGCCTCGGTATCGACCTGCGACTTGCTGCCGACCTTGGTGGACTTGGCCGGCGGGGCTGTGGATAAAAGCCTGGCCCTGGATGGCAAATCGCTGCTCGGCCACTTGCAAGGGCAGGGCGGCCACGACGAAGTGATTGGCGAATACATGGCCGAAGGCACGGTCGGCCCGTTGATGATGATCCGCCGTGGCGCGTACAAGTTCGTGTACAGCGAGGACGACCCCTGTTTACTCTATGACTTGAGCCGCGACCCGCACGAGCGGGAGAACCTCACCAGCAGCCCGGACCATCAGGCGCTGCTGCAGGCATTTGTCGATGAAGCACGCCAGCGTTGGGATATCCCCAGCCTGCGGCAACAGGTACTGGCCAGCCAGCGGCGCCGCCGCCTGGTGGCCGAGGCACTGGCCATCGGCAAGCTGAAAAGCTGGGACCACCAACCGCTGGTGGACGCCAGCCAACAGTACATGCGTAACCACATCGATCTCGACGACCTCGAGCGCAAGGCACGTTATCCACAGCCCGCCCCCATGGATTGAGACAGAGAGGCCGCCATGCAGAAGTTCTCCACCGCCGTGTTCGCAGTAGCCCTGAGCCTGGGCGCCGCCACAGCCCAAGCCGACGACGCGCAATGCAGCACCGTGAAAATGGCCGACCCCGGCTGGAGCGACATCGCAACTACCAACGCCATCGCCCGCCTGCTTCTGGAAAGCCTGGGCTACCAGGTGAAGATCGACAGCCTGGCGGTGCCGATCATCTATGGCGGCCTCAAGGACGGCAAAGTCGATGCTTTCCTCGGCAACTGGATGCCCGCGCAGCAGGGCTTTCATGACAAGTTCATCGCCAATGGCGACGTGCAGCAGCTGGCGCGCAACCTGGAAGGCACCGAGTTCACCCTGGCGGTCCCCGATTATGTGTGGAATGCCGGCGTGAAGGACTTTGCCGACCTGCAGAAGCACGCCGACCAGTTCGACAAGAAACTGTACGGGATTGGCTCTGGCGCGCCCGCCAACCTATCGCTGAAGGAGATCATCGACAAGAACGAATTCGACCTCGGCCAGTGGAAGCTGGTCGAATCGAGTGAGCAGGCAATGCTGGCGCAGGTGGACCGGGCGGTGAAGAAAAACCAGTTCATCACCTTCCTCGGCTGGACGCCGCACCCGATGAACGTGAAGTTGAAGATGCACTACCTGACGGGCGGGGAGAAGTGGTTTGGCAGCAAAGGTGATGTCTATACGCTGACCCGCAAAGGATATCCACAGGCTTGCCCGAATGCGGCGAAACTGCTGAGCAACCTGAAGTTCTCGCTCGATATGGAGAACAGCATCATGGCCGAGGTTGTGGATAAGAAGACCACCTTCGATCAAGCTGCCAAGGCTTGGGTCAAGGCGCATCCGGAGCTCTTGGAGGGTTGGTTGGCAGGCGTCACCAGCAAAGACGGTGGCGATGCCAAAGAGGCCGTCAAAGCGAAACTTTAATCGGAGTTCAAAACAGCCCATGCACCGCCTGAGCCACCTGCTGCCCTTCCTCGCCTGGCTGCCCCATCAATCGGGCCGCAGCCTGCGTCAGGACCTGCTGGTAGGCCTGAGCGGTGCAATCCTGGCCTTGCCGCAATCCATCGCCTACGCCCTGATTGCCGGCCTGCCCGCAGAATACGGCCTGTTCGCCGCCATTGTTCCGGTGCTTATCGCCTGCCTGTGGGGCTCGTCCTGGCACCTGATCTGCGGCCCGACTGCGGCCATCTCCATCGTCCTGTACGCCAGCGTCAGCCCCCTGGCGGTGCCCGGCAGCGCCGACTACGTCACCCTGGTCCTGCTGCTGACGTTCATTGCTGGCATCTTTCAGCTGGTGCTCGGGCTGCTGCGGTTCGGTGCGCTGGTCAATTTTGTTTCCCACTCGGTGGTGCTCGGCTTCACCCTGGGCGCCGCCATCGTCATCGCCCTCGGGCAATTGCCCAACCTGCTGGGCATGGACCTGCCGAGCCAGGCCACGGCCTTGAAAACCGTCCAGGACCTGGCCAGCCACGCCGGTGAGGTCGACGTGCCCTCGCTGATGCTGGGCCTGGCCACAGTGCTGGTCGGCGTGGGCTTCAAACTCTGGCGGCCGCGCTGGCCGAGCCTGTTGATCAGCCTGATCCTGGTCAGCCTGCTGGCCTGGTTGCTGCCAGGGTTGTTTGGCCACGTGCCGAGGGTACCGGCCTTCACCGGCCAGTTGCCGCCCCTGAGCCCCCTGCCGCTGCTGGACCTTGAGCTGATGTTGCGGCTGCTGCCGACGGCGGTAGCCGTGGGCATGCTCGGCCTGGTGACCAGCCTGTCGATCGCCAGGTCGCTGTCTTCGCGCTCCGAACAGCTGATCGACGCCGACCAGGAGATCCGCGCCCAGGGCCTGTCGAACATCGTCGGCGCATGGTTCTCCGGTTACCTGTCATCCGGCTCATTCACCCGCTCGGGCCTGAGCTACGACGCAGGCGCCCGCTCCCCTATGGCGGGGGTGTTCTCGGCGCTGTGGGTCGCGCTGTTTGCGGTCGCAGGCGCGGGCTTGATCGCCCACTTGCCGATCCCGGCCATGGCGGGCAGCATTTTGCTGATCTGTTGGGGGTTGGTGGACCACCGGGCCATACGGGCACTGTTCCGGGTCAGCCGCTCGGAATTTCTGGTCATGGCCCTGACCGCCGCCGCAACCTTGCTGCTGGAACTGCAGACCGCGATTTACGCCGGCGTGCTGGCTTCGTTGTTCTTCTACCTAAAGCGCACTTCACGACCACGGGTGCAGCACAGCCGCGAAGGGCAGGCCGATGTACTGCGGGTGGGTGGGTCGATCTTCTTCGGCGCAGCGCATTACCTGCAGGTGCGCTTGCAACGCTGCCAAGGGCCGGATGTGGTAATCGACGCGCGGCAGGTGAACTTCATCGATTATTCGGGTGTGGATATGTTGCACCGCGAAGCGCGGCGGTTGCGGCGGGCGGGCGGGAGTTTGACCTTGCTGCGCGCCAGGCCGCAGGTGGTCGAAGAATTGCAGAAGCTGGAAGGGGTGGAGCTTTGCCCGATCCAATTTGCGGAATGAGCATTGGGGCTGCTTTGCAGCCCATCGCCGGCAAGCCGGCTCCCACAGAGGTATCACAAGGCCTAAGGCCGGCGCTGTAGGTGTAGGAGCTGGCTTGCCGGCGATGGGCCGCAAAGCGGCCCCAGCAATCTCAGCCCCGCGCCAGCTGCCGGCGCAACTCTGCCAACACCGGCGCCGTATCCGGCCGCACCCCACGCCAGATGAAGAACGCTTCAGCCGCCTGCTCAGCCAGCATGCCCAGCCCATCCAGCACCTTTGCCGCGCCCAGCTTGCTGGCCCACTGGCAGAACGGCGTGGGCTGCTTGCCATACATCATGTCGTAGCACACGGTCCGCCCAGCCTCGACCAGGCTGTCGGCAATCGGCGGCAGCTCGCCGGACAGGCTGGCCGACGTGGCGTTGATGATCACATCCACCGGCTCCTGCAGCCAGGCAAAACCGCTGGCAACGACAGGCCCCATCTCATCGAACTCACGTGCCAGCTGCTCGGCCTTTTCCAGGGTGCGGTTGGCAATCACCAGTGACTGCGGGTCGTGTGCCAGGATCGGCTCCAGCACGCCACGCACCGCGCCACCGGCGCCCAGGATGAGAATGCGCTTGCCGGCCAGCACCACCCCGGCATTCACCGTCAGGTCACGCACCAAGCCAGCACCATCGGTGTTATCACCCCGCAACGTGCCGTCGGCCAGCCTGCTCAAAGTGTTCACCGCACCCGCGCGCTGGGCCCGTGGGGTGAGGCTGTCGCACAGGCGGTAGGCCTCTTCCTTGAATGGCACGGTCACGTTGGCGCCGCTACCTTGCTTGAAGAAGCCGCGGGCGCAGTCGCTGAATTCGTCCAGCGGCGCCAGCAGCGTGCTGTATTCCAGATCCTGTCCGGTCTGTTCGGCGAACAGCCGGTGAATCAGCGGCGACTTGCTGTGGCCGATGGGGTTACCAAACACGACGTACTGGTCCATGGGGGCTCCTCGGTTATCCACAAGCTTACTGGCCGAGCCAGTCGCGGTCCTGCAAGTAGTACTCGGTCAGGCGGGCTTCTTCGCTGCCGGGCACGGCCTTCCAATCGTAACCCCAGCGCACTTGCGGTGGCAGCGACATCAGGATGGACTCGGTGCGGCCGCCGGACTGCAGCCCGAACAGGGTGCCCCGGTCGTAGACCAGGTTGAACTCCACGTAGCGGCCGCGGCGGAACTCCTGGAATTCGCGCTGCTCGGCGGTGTAAGGCATGCCCTTGCGGCGCTGGACGATCGGCAGGTAGGCGTCGACGAAAGCATCGCCGATGGCGCGAATGAACGCGAAGCAGGTATCGAAATCCCACTCGTTCAAGTCATCGAAGAACAGCCCGCCGATGCCTCGTGGCTCGCCACGGTGCTTGATGTGGAAATAGCGATCGCACCAGGCTTTGTAGCGGGGGTATACGTCTGCGCCAAAGGGCGCACAGGCCTGCTCGGCCACGCGGTGCCAGTGAATGCAGTCTTCTTCGTTGCCGTAGTACGGGGTCAGGTCGAAACCGCCGCCGAACCACCACACCGCCTCTTCGCCTTCTTTCTCGGCAATGAAGAAGCGCACGTTGGCGTGGGACGTCGGCACGTGCGGGTTGTGCGGGTGAATCACCAGCGAAACGCCCAATGCCTCGAACCCTCGGCCCGCCAGCTCGGGCCGGTGTGCACTGGCCGACGGTGGCAGGCCAGAGCCGAACACATGGGAGAAGTTGACCCCGCCTTTTTCGATCACCTTGCCGTCGCCAATCACTCGCGTGCGGCCCCCGCCACCGGCTTCGCGCACCCAGGCATCCTCGACGAAGCGGGCGCCACCGTCCTCGGTTTCGAGGGCAGAACAGATGCGGTCTTGCAGGTCGAGCAGGTAGGCTTTCACGGCCTCGGTGCGGCTAGTCATCGGGTCACCAGGAACGGGCAGGGAAGAATTCGCCGCGTAGCATACCACCGCAAACCTGCGCGCCGCAGTTGACGGCGATCAAGCAAAGGCGTCCGATAGAAGGCCTTTTCCGATCCCGACAACAGGAGTGCGAGATGGCCAAGCGTATCCAGTTCAGCCAGCATGGCGGCCCCGAAGTGCTGCAGCTTGTAGAGTTCGACCCGGCACCGCCGGGGCCGCAGCAAGTGCGCGTACGTAATCATGCGATCGGCTTGAACTTCATCGACACCTATTTCCGCAGCGGGCTGTATGCCCCGCCTGCGCTGCCGTCGGGCCTGGGCACCGAGGGCGCCGGCGTGGTCGATGCGGTGGGTGAGGGCGTCACCCGCCTGAAAGTGGGCGACCGCGTGGCCTATGGCGGCGGCCCGCTGGGTGCCTACAGCGAGCTGCACACGTTGCCGGAGGCCAACCTGGTCAAGCTGCCCGACAACATCAGCTTCGAGCAGGCGGCTGCGGTGATGCTCAAGGGTTTGACCGTTCAGTACCTGCTGAAGCAGACCTATGAGGTGAAGGCGGGCGATGTGATTCTGTTCCATGCTGCAGCCGGCGGTGTGGGCTCGCTGGCCTGCCAGTGGGCCAAGGCGCTGGGCGCCAAGCTGATCGGCACCGTGAGTTCTGCCGAGAAGGCGGAACGGGCCAAGGCGCTGGGGGCTTGGGCGACCATCGACTACAGCCACGAAGACGTGGCCAAGCGTGTACTGGAGCTGACCGACGGCAAAAAATGCCCGGTGGTGTATGACGGGGTAGGCGCCGATACCTGGCTGACCTCGCTGGACTGCCTGCAGCCACGCGGGTTGATGGTGAGCTTTGGCAATGCGTCCGGCGCGGTCAGCGGGGTGAACCTGGGGATCCTGGCGCAGAAGGGGTCGCTGTACGTCACCCGGCCAACCTTGGCGACCTATGCGAATAATGCCGAGAACACCCAGGCCATGGCCGATGACCTGTTTGCGATGATTGCGAGTGGCAAGCTGGTTGTGGATATCCAGCAGCGGTATCCGTTGAGTGAAGCGGCCAAGGCACAGGCGCAGCTGTCGGCGCGGCGGACTGTAGGGTCGACTGTACTCACTCCGTGAGCCACACACGTTCCGTGTGGGCGCGGGTTTACCCGTGAAGAAGCCACCTCGGTGGATGGCACCGGCTCTGCCGGTGTTCGCGGGCAAGCCCGCTCCTACAGGTATTGCGTCGGCTTCGATGGCTGCGCTATGCCTGTGAGGGCCGGTTTGTCGGTGGACGGGTCGACTCAATGCCATCGAGTATCGCCTCAATCACACCCTCTGCCATTTCAATCGCATGGAGGTTCGACCAGAACATGCCACGGCCTTCTTCGCGCATGTAGTCCAGGGCTTTGTAGCCGGTTTCGTAGGCACTGCGCAGGTACAGGGCTACGTGGACCAGAGCGTCCTCGGCGGGAATGTTCGGGTTGACGGTGAAGAGAGGGTCGTGGCCGGCGTCGCAGCGGCCGAAGGGGCGGGTGGAGGTGCAGGGTAGGGGTGGATCGGGGACTATTTTCTTCATCATTGGAAAATGCTCGTCAAGGCCGCCAACCATCACTACCACGTGAATGGGTGGCGACTGTACGCGAGGTGGTAGACCCGGGCATTTTCCAATCCAGGCAGGCTCGAAAGCCTCCCACGCACAGCCGCCATAGACTGTCATGGAAAAAATGCATCCGGGCTACCACACCCGATCGCCAAGGTATTCGGCGACGGATTGAGCCTAAAGGCACTGGTTCCTACTGAACAGGTGATGGCAGGGGACGCGGCTCGTAGGATATTCTCCAATCCTCAAACCGGACAACCATTCGAGACAGAATCAGAAAAATCTGCAGGGGTTTGCGGCCCAATCGCCGGCAAGCCAGCTCCTACACCGACCGCACCGGCTTCGAGCCATGTGCAGTACCTGTAGGAGCTGGCTTGCCGGCGATCGAGGGCGAAGCCCTCGCCAGCGGTATCAGCCCGGGCGCACAACCTCGCCGGTTGCCAGGTTGCGAATCACACTCGGGTTTTTCCGGCCCCCCAGCGCCCCGCCAAGCACCAGGTCCAGCTGGCCGTGGAAGTACTGCTCAACCCGCAACCGGGTCTTCGCCGCCGGGCGCCCGCCGGGGTTGCACGAGGTGGAAATCAGCGGCCCCACCAGCGCGCACAGTTCACGCACCACCGGGTGGTCACTGACCCGCAGCGCCACCGTGTCATGCACCCCGGTCACCCACTCGGGCAACAGGTCCTGGTGCGGCACCAGCCAGGTGTTCGGGCCCGGCCAGGTACTGCCCATGCGGTCGATCCAGTCTTCGGGGAAATCCTCGAACAGGAAGTCGAACTGGCGGATGTTGTCGGCGACCAGAATCAGCCCTTTATCCACAGGCCGTGACTTCAGCGCCAGCAGGCGATACACCGCGTCCTCGTTCCACGGGTCGCAGCCCAGGCCCCAGACCGCTTCCGTCGGGTAGGCGATCACTGCGCCAGCCCGGATCTCACGTGCGGCTTGTTGCACACGCCAACTGCTCACCATTTGTATTCTCCGCATTTAAGCCATGGGCGCAGTTTACTTAGCCCACGCGGGCAAACCAACGTCCAGCTTCATTCGTTACTCGGCCTTCGAGCTCCAGTTCGGTCAGTTGTGCCAATACCTGCGCCAGAGGCTGCTCGCTGCACAGCGCCAGCGCCTCGCTGGTCTGCGGTGCGGCATGCAGCAAGGCCAGCAACGGGTGGTTGGGTTTATCCGCCACAGCGGGCGGCAGGTTCTGCCAACCCTGCAGGCTCTCTAGAATCTGTTGCACGCTTTCCACCAACAGCGCGCCGTCACGGATCAGCTGGTGGCAACCCTTGGCACCGGGGTGGTGAATGGAGCCTGGGACGGCATAAACCTCCCGCCCCTGTCCCGCAGCCAGGCGCGCTGTTATCAAAGAACCGCTGGCCAGGCTAGCCTCGACCACCAGCACACCCAGCGACAGGCCGCTGATGATGCGGTTGCGCCGTGGGAAGTTACCGGGCAGCGGCCCGGCGTCCAGCGGGTACTCGGAAACCAGCGCGCTGCCGCTGTCGATTATCGACTTGGCAAGCTCCCGGTGGCGTTGTGGATAAAGTTTTTGCAACCCCGTGCCGAGCACGCCAATGGTGCCGCCTCCAGCTTGCAAAGCAGCCCGATGGGCGGCACCGTCGATGCCCAGGGCAAGCCCGCTGGTGATGGTGAAACCGGCTTGGGCCAAGTAACGAGAAAAGGCGCGGGCCGTGTCGATTGCCGGTGGTGAAGCACGCCTGCTGCCCACGATCGCAAGCTGCGGTCGGTCGAGCAACGTGGGGTCGCCTGCGACGAAAAGCAGGGGCGGCGCATCGTCGATTTCAGCCAGCAGCGCAGGGTAGCCAGGGCTGTCCCACATCAGTAAATGCTGGCCCGGCTGCTCTAGCCAGGCCATTGCAGCCAAGGCCCCATCGCGAACTTCTGGGCTGCGGCGGGCGTCGATTGTGGCTTGGGCAATGCCCAGCGCACGCCACGCCCCGGCGGGAGCACTGAGCGCCGAAGAGGCGCTGCCAAAGGCTTCCAGCAAGGTGTGAAAACGACGCAAGCCTGTCTCGGGAAGGCGGTGCAGGCGTAATCGGGCCTCCAGTTCGGCAGGCGGGCAGAGCGACGAATGGTGGGTCGGCATGGTGATCGTCCTTGATCGAAACAGGGCCATTTACGTGGCACAACCTGTGGATAACCTTGTGGGTAACACTTTGAAAAGCTGTCCATTAAGTGGACGCTATCAAGCCCATAGACACCCTAGACGAGCTTGCCAGGTGCCGAAATCGCCGATTCCCTTTATTATGTGTGCTCAGTTTTCAACCGAACGCACAGTGACTGCCTGACCTTATGGCCATCTTGAACATTCTCGAATTCCCAGACCCGCGCCTGCGCACCATTGCCAAACCGGTGACGGAGTTTGACGACGCCCTGCGCCAGCTGATCGACGACATGTTTGAAACCATGTACGAAGCGCCCGGCATCGGCCTGGCTGCCACGCAGGTCAACGTCCACCTGCAGGTCGTGGTGATGGACCTGAGCGAAGACCGCAGCGAGCCGCGCGTCTTCATCAACCCGACCGTCGAAGAGCTGACCCACGACATGGGCCAGTACCAGGAAGGCTGCCTGTCGGTACCTGGCTTCTACGAAAACGTCGACCGCCCACTGCGGGTGCGCGTCAAGGCCCAGGACCGTGACGGCAAGCACTACGAACTGGAAGCCGAAGGCCTGCTGGCCGTGTGCGTGCAGCACGAATTCGATCACCTCAACGGCAAGCTGTTCGTCGACTACCTGTCGCAGCTCAAACGCGACCGGATCAAGAAGAAGCTGGAAAAGCAGCACCGCCAGCAAGCCTGATCCCCACCTTCCAGAAGGCTTGCTCCGGCAAGCCTTTTTCTTTTTTGAAGCGAGAACTCCATGCGCATCGTCTTTGCAGGCACTCCAGAGTTTGCCGCCGAACACCTCAAGGCCCTGCTCGACAGCCCTTACCAGATCGTCGCGGTCTACACCCAGCCCGACCGCCCCGCGGGGCGTGGCCAGAAGCTGATGCCAAGCGCGGTCAAGGCGCTGGCCGTGGCCCATGACATCCCGGTGTTCCAGCCGCCAACCCTGCGCAACGCAGATGCCCAGGCCGAACTCGCGGCACTGAAGCCAGACCTGATGGTGGTGGTCGCCTATGGCCTGATCCTGCCGCAGGCGGTGCTGGACATCCCACGCCTGGGCTGCATCAACAGCCACGCCTCGCTGCTGCCACGCTGGCGCGGTGCTGCGCCGATCCAGCGCGCCGTGGAAGCCGGCGATGCCGAGAGCGGCGTGACCGTGATGCGCATGGAAGCCGGCCTGGACACCGGGCCGATGCTGCTCAAGGTAGTGACGCCCATCAGCGCCGAAGACACCGGCGGCAGCCTGCATGACCGCCTCGCCCAAATGGGCCCGCCTGCCGTGGTTCAAGCCATCGCCGGCCTGGCCGACGGCAGCCTGCAAGGTGAAGTGCAGGACGACACCCTCGCAACGTACGCTCACAAGCTGAACAAGGACGAAGCGCGCATCGACTGGAGCCGCCCGGCCGTCGAGCTGGAGCGCCTGATCCGCGCCTTCAACCCTTGGCCGGTGTGCCACAGCACCCTGGATGGCGAAAGTGTGAAGGTGCTGGCCGCCAACCTGTCCACAGGCAAAGGTGCCCCGGGTGAGATCCTGTCGGCCAGCAAGGACGGCCTGGTGGTCGCCTGCGGTGACCAGGCGCTCAGCCTGACCCGCCTGCAATTGCCCGGCGGCAAGGCCCTGGCCTTCAGCGACCTGTTCAACAGCCGCCGCGAGAAGTTCGCCACCGGCAAGGTACTCGGCCAATGAACCCACGCCTCGCCGCCGCCCGTGCCTTGGCCGCTGTACTCAGTGGCAAGGCCTCGCTGAACAGCTCGCTGCCCGCACAACTGGACAAAGTCGATGAACGCGACCGTGGCCTGACTCAGGACTTGGCCTTCGGCACCGCCCGCTGGCAGCCGCGCCTCGACCTGCTCGCTGCGCAACTGCTGCAGAAGCCGTTCAAGGCAGCTGATGCCGATGTGCAAGCCTTGCTGCTGGTCGGCCTTTATCAGCTGTTCTACACACGCATCCCGGCCCATGCCGCCATCGGCGAGACCGTCGGTTGCGCCGACAAGCTGAAAAAGCCTTGGGCCAAGGGCCTGCTCAATGCCTTGCTGCGCCGTGCCCAGCGCGAAGGCGAAGCATTGCTCGCCGGCATGCAGCGCGACCCCGTGGTCCGTACCGCGCACCCGCGCTGGCTGCAAAAGGCGCTGAAGGCCTTCTGGCCCGAGCAGTGGGAGGCCATCTGCGCCGCCAACAACGCGCACCCGCCGATGATCCTGCGGGTCAACCGCCGCCACCACGGCCGCGATGCCTACCTTGCGCTGCTGGCAGAGGCCGGCATCGACGCCAGCGCCTGTCAGTACAGCCGCGACGGTATCGTGCTGAGCGAGGCCTGTGACGTGCGCAGCCTGCCGGGCTTCGCCGAGGGCTGGGTGAGTGTGCAGGACGAGGCCGCGCAGCTGTCGGCCGACCTGCTCGAACTGGCTCCCGGCCAGCGCGTGCTCGACGCCTGCTGCGCGCCGGGCGGCAAAACCTGCCACCTGCTCGAAGCCGAAGCCGGCCTGGCGCACCTGGTTGCCATCGACCTCGAAGCCAAGCGCCTGACCCGTGTGCGCGAGAACCTCGACCGCCTGCAGCTGGACGCCGAGCTGATCGCCTGCGACGCCCGTGACACCGCCAGCTGGTGGGACGGCAAACCGTTCCAGCGCATCCTGCTCGACGCCCCGTGCTCGGCCACCGGCGTGATCCGCCGCCACCCGGACATCAAGCTGACCCGCCAGGCCGACGATATTCCGGCCCTGGCCACGCTGCAGGGCGAGCTGCTCGATGCCCTGTGGCCGACCCTGGAAGTGGGCGGCATGCTGCTGTACGCCACCTGTTCCAGCCTGCCGACCGAGAACACCGAAGTGATCGAGGCGTTCCTCGCTCGCACCCCGGGTGCCCGTGAGCTGGACCTGGCCACCGAGGCGGGCATACGCCAGCCGCATGGCCGCCAGTTGCTGGCCCAGGAAGGCGGCCACGACGGTTTCTACTATGCCAAGCTGATCAAGATCGCCGCCTCGCGCGGGTGAATAAACAGGGTAGGGAGTAGCGGATGAAGATCATCATCCTCGGCGCAGGGCAGGTGGGCGGTACGCTGGCGGAGCACCTGGCCAGCGAAGCCAATGACATTACCGTGGTCGACACCGACGGCGACCGCCTGCGCGACCTCGGCGACCGCCTGGATATCCGTACCGTGCAGGGCCGCGGCTCGCTGCCGACGGTGCTGCGCCAAGCCGGTGCCGACGACGCCGACATGCTGGTGGCGGTGACCAACAGCGACGAGACCAACATGGTCGCCTGCCAGGTGGCCTATTCGCTGTTCCACACCCCGACCAAGATTGCCCGGGTGCGTGAGTCGGCCTACCTCACCCGTGAAGAGCTGTTCCACAACGACCACATCCCGGTGGACGTGCTGATCAGCCCCGAGCAGGTGGTGACCAACTACATCAAGCGCCTGATCGAACACCCGGGTTCGCTTCAGGTGATCGACTTTGCCGAAGGCAAGGCGCAGCTGGTAGCGGTCAAGGCTTACTACGGCGGCCCACTGGTGGGCCAGCAACTGCGCCAGATCCGTGCGCATATGCCAAACGTCGATACCCGCGTGGCGGCGATCTTCCGCCGTGACCGGCCGATTACCCCGCGCGGGGATACCGTGATCGAGGCCGACGACGAAGTGTTCTTCATCGCCGCCAAGAAAGACATCCGCGCCGTAATGGGCGAACTGCGGCGCATCGACGAGACCAACAAGCGCGTGGTCATCGCCGGCGGCGGGCAGATCGGCGAACGGCTGGCCGAGGCTATCGAAAGCCGTTACCAGGTGAAGATCATCGAGATGAGCCCGGCACGCTGCCGCCACCTCTCCGACACCCTGGAAAGCACCGTGGTGCTGCAGGGCAGTGCCTCGGACAAGGACCTGATGCTCGAAGAGAACATCGCCGATGCCGACATCTTCCTGGCCCTGACCAACGATGACGAAGCCAACATCATGTCGTCGCTGCTGGCCAAGCGCCTGGGTGCACGCAAGGTGATGACCATCATCAACAACCCGGCCTACGTCGACCTGGTGCAAGGCGGCGACATCGATATCGCCATCAGCCCGCAGCTGGCCACCATCGGTACCCTGCTGGCGCATGTGCGCCGTGGCGATATCGTCAGCGTCCACTCCCTGCGCCGCGGCGCCGCCGAGGCTATCGAGGCGGTTGCACACGGCGACTCGAAGTCGAGCAAGGTGGTCGGCAAGGCCATCGAAGACATCACCCTGCCACCCGGCACCACCATCGGCGCGATCATCCGCGACGAAGCAGTGCTGATTGCCCACGACGACACGGTGATCGAATCGGGCGACCATGTGATTCTGTTCGTTGTGGATAAAAAGCATATTCGGGATGTGGAGAAGCTGTTCCACGTCGGCTTGAGTTTCTTCTAGGGGAAGAGGGCATGCGCGAATCGCTGGAGAAAATGCTGGCCAAGGGTGTGGATAACCCGCTGCTGAGGTTCGGCCTGGGCAAGGCTTGGCTGGACGAGGGCAACGGCGTTGAGGCGGCGGTGCACCTGGCACGGTGTGTGGAGCAGGATCCGAAGTATTCTGCAGCGTGGAAACTGCTGGGCAAGGCGCATCAGTTGCAGGGTGACCTGCCAGCGGCGCGCAAGGCCTGGCAAGACGGCATCGTGGCGGCACAGGCCCATGGCGACAAGCAGGCCGAGAAAGAGATGACCGTGTTCCTGAAGAAACTCGACAAGGTCTGAGATTGCCGGGGCTGCTTTGCAGCCCATCGCCGGCAAGCCAGCTCCCACAGGGGCCGAGCAAGCCCATGGGCTTTGTACAAGCCAAAGGCTGTCTAAGGCGAAAGCATGAGCTCGGGCCGGCACGGTCAAGGTGGGAGCTGGCTTGCCAGCGAAAGGGGCGCAAAGCGCCCCCAACAATCTCAGTACCAGCGCGGCTCGCCAGCCGGGCGCTTCTTGAAGCGCTTCATGCTCCACATGTACTGGCTCGGGTACTCGCGCACATAGCGCTCGACCACCTTGCTCATGGCCGCCGCCGATTCGGTCACATCGGTGCTGTACATGGCGTCTGGTGCCGCTTCCAGAATCACCCGGAAGCCCGAGCCATCGGGCAGCCGCAGCGCATGCAGGAAAACCCCGACCGCCTTGCCACCCGCCAGCATGTTAGGCACGAACTTGCTGGTGAGCGCCTGGGTACCCAGGAAGGGCACGAACACACCCGCCGATTCAGCCGGCTCGGGGTCTGCGGGGATGCCCACCTGGCCACCCCGGCGCACTTCCTTGATCACGCTGAGGATGCCTTCCTTGGTCGAAGGCGCCACCCGGTTACCCATCTGCACGCGCTGTTCGCGCAGCAGATCATCCACAGCTTTGAGCTTCGGCGGGCGGTAGAAGATGATCGGTTTGCACTGGTTGCAGTAGAAGTGGTTGAGCACTTCCCAGTTACCCAGGTGGCTGGTGATACCCACCACGCCCTTGCCAGACGCCAGGGCCTGCTCCAGCACTTCCAGGCCGTGCACTTCCTTGACCAGGTCCAGCGACCGCTGGGGCGGCCAGATCCAGGCGCAGGCACTTTCGACAAAGGATTTGCCGATGTCTCTCAGCGCGCGGCCGACCAGTTGCTCACGCTCGGCCGGGGCCATCTCCGGGAAGCACTTGGCCAGGTTGATCCGCACGACGTTGCGCGAACCGTTGGGGATTTTCCACATCAGCCAGCCGATCCCGGCGCCGACGCGCTGCACCGCGCCCCAGGGCAGCTTGGCAAACAGACGCAGCACCCCGACCATCAGGGCGCCCTTGAACTTTTCCACAGGCGAATTCCTTATTTCAGCAAGGCGCGCATTGTAACCCCTCAGCGCAGCAAGGCGGCGTAGCGATCACAATCGGTGGTGTGGTCCATGACCATGCCGGTAGCCTGCATGAAGGCGTAGCAGATGGTCGGGCCAACGAAGGTGAAGCCGGCCTTCTGCAGGGCCTTGCTCATCGCCCTGGCCTCGTCGGTAACCGCCGGGATATCGCTGCGGCCCTTGAAGTGGTTGACCTTCGGCACGCCGCCAACGAACGACCAGAGCCACTCGGCGGGGTTATCCACAGCCAGCCAGGCCTTGGCATTGCGCCTTACGGCATTGAGCTTGAGGCGGTTGCGGATGATGCCGGCATCAAGCATCAGCTCCTCGATCCGCTCATCGCTCATCTGCGCCAGTTTGACCGGGTCGAAGCCCTCCAGCACCTCGCGATAGCGCTCGCGTTTACGCAAAACGGTGATCCATGACAGGCCTGCCTGGAACCCTTCGAGCAAAAGCATCTCGAACAGCAACGCCGGATCACGCTGCGGCGTTCCCCATTCCTGGTCATGGTAGGCCTGGTACAACGGATCGTCGGTACACCAAAAGCAGCGTGGCATAAGGCTCCAATGAGTAGAGGGCGAGGCGAATCAGGTTATACTCCCGCTCTTTACATCCGCATCCCCAGATACAGGTGAATTTCGTGAGCCAGCCTACGCCAGCCGTGCGTACCTTCCAAGACCTGATCCTCGCCCTGCAGAACTACTGGGCAGCTCAAGGTTGTGTGGTGCTTCAGCCCTACGATATGGAAGTAGGCGCCGGCACTTTCCATACCGCCACGTTCCTGCGCGCCGTCGGCCCAGAAACCTGGAACGCCGCCTACGTGCAGCCAAGCCGTCGCCCTGCCGACGGGCGGTATGGCGAAAACCCCAACCGCCTGCAGCATTACTACCAGTTCCAGGTAGTGCTCAAGCCCAACCCGGCCAACTTCCAGGAGCTGTACCTCGGCTCGCTGAAAGCCATTGGCCTGGATCCGCTGGTCCACGATATCCGTTTCGTCGAAGACAACTGGGAATCGCCAACCCTGGGCGCCTGGGGCCTGGGCTGGGAAATCTGGCTCAACGGCATGGAAGTCACCCAGTTCACCTACTTCCAGCAAGTGGGCGGCATCGAGTGCTACCCGGTCACCGGTGAAATCACCTACGGCCTGGAGCGCCTGGCCATGTACATCCAGGGTGTCGACTCGGTGTACGACCTGGTCTGGGCCGACGGCCCGTTCGGCAAGGTCACCTACGGCGACGTGTTCCACCAGAACGAAGTGGAGCAGTCGACCTACAACTTCGAGCACGCCAACGTCGAGAAACTGTTCGAGCTGTTCGACTTCTACGAAAGCGAAGCCAACCGCCTGATCAAGCTGGACCTGCCGCTGCCGACCTACGAAATGGTGCTGAAGGCTTCGCACACCTTCAACCTGCTCGACGCCCGCCGCGCCATCTCGGTGACCGAGCGCCAGCGTTACATCCTGCGTGTCCGTACCCTGGCCCGGGACGTGGCGCAAAGCTATCTGCAAGCCCGCGCACGCCTGGGCTTCCCGATGGCCACCCCTGAACTGCGTGACGAAGTGTTGGCTAAGCTGGAGGCTGCACAATGAGTGCTCAAGATTTCCTGGTAGAACTGGGCACCGAAGAGCTGCCACCCAAAGCCCTGGCCACCCTCGGCGACGCCTTCCTGGCCGGCATCGAGAAAGGCCTGCAGGCCGCTGGCCTGAACTACACCGGCAAGCAGGTCTACGCCGCGCCGCGCCGCCTGGCCGTGCTGATTCGCCAGCTGGACGTGCAGCAGCCTGACCGCAGCATCAATATCGATGGCCCGCCCCTGCAGGCGGCTTTCAAAGACGGCGAGCCGACCCAGGCTGCCTTGGGCTTTGCCAAAAAGTGCGGTGTAGAGCTGTCGGAAATCGACCAGAGCGGCGCCAAGCTGCGTTTCTCCCAGCACATCCCGGGTAAAGAAACCGCCAGCCTGCTGCCGACCATCGTCGAAGACTCGCTCAACGACCTGCCGATCCCCAAGCGCATGCGCTGGGCCGCCAGCCGTGAAGAATTCGTGCGCCCGACCCAGTGGCTGGTGATGCTGCTCGGCGACCAGGTTGTCGACTGCACCATCCTCTCGCAGCAGGCCGGCCGTGAATCGCGTGGCCACCGTTTCCACCACCCCGAAAACGTGGTTATCACCACCCCGGCCAACTATGTCGAAGACCTGCGCAAAGCCTACGTGCTGGCCGACTTCGCCGAGCGCCGCGAGCTGATTGCCAAGCGCACCGCAGAACTGGCCATGCAGCAGGAAGGCACCGCCATCGTGCCACCGGCGCTGCTGGACGAGGTGACTGCCCTGGTCGAGTGGCCAGTGCCGCTGGTGTGCTCGTTCGAGGAGCGGTTCCTCGAGGTGCCGCAAGAAGCCCTGATCACCACCATGCAGGACAACCAGAAGTACTTCTGCCTGCTGGACAGCGAAGGCAAGCTGCTGCCGCGGTTCATCACCGTGGCCAACGTCGAAAGCCGTGACCCGCAGCAGATCGTCCAGGGTAACGAAAAGGTCGTGCGCCCGCGCCTGACCGACGCCGAGTTCTTCTTCAAGCAGGACAAGAAGCAGCCGCTGGCAACCTTCAACGAGCGCCTGAAGAACGTGGTGTTCCAGGCACAGCTGGGTACCGTCTACGACAAGGCCGAGCGCGTTTCCAGGCTGGCAGCCTTCATTGCCCCGCTGATCGGCGGCGACGCCCAGCGCGCCAGCCGCGCCGGCCTGCTGTGCAAATGCGACCTGGCCACCGAGATGGTCGGTGAATTCCCTGAGATGCAGGGCGTTGCCGGTTACTACTACGCGCTCAACGACGGCGAGCCGCAAGACGTCGCCCTGGCCCTGAACGAGCAGTACATGCCGCGCGGTGCTGGCGCCGAGCTGCCGCAGACCCTTACCGGTGCTGCCGTGGCCATCGCCGACAAGCTCGACACCCTGGTCGGCATCTTCGGCATCGGCATGCTGCCCACCGGCAGCAAAGACCCGTACGCCCTGCGCCGTGCCGCCCTGGGCGTGCTGCGCATCCTGATCGAGAAGCAGCTGGACCTGGACCTGACCGGTGCGGTCGAGTTCGCGGTCAAGCAGTTCGGCGCCAAGATCAAGGCTGCCGGCCTGGCCGAGCAGGTGCTGGAGTTCATCTTCGACCGCCTGCGTGCGCGTTACGAAGACGAAGGCATCGACGTCGCCACCTACCTGTCGGTCCGTGCCCTGAAGCCGGGCTCGGCGCTGGACTTCGACCAGCGTGTGCAGGCCGTGCAGGGCTTCCGCAAGCTGCCCGAAGCCGAAGCCCTGGCTGCGGTGAACAAGCGCGTGTCGAACCTGCTGGGCAAGGCCGAAGGCGCTATCGCCGAACAGGTCGAGCCGAAGTACTTCGACAACGCCAACGAGTTCTCCCTGTACTCCGCCATCCAGCAGGCCGACCAGGCCGTGCAACCGATGGCGGCTGCGCGTCAGTACAGCGAAGCGCTGGCCCGCCTGGCTGCCTTGCGTGACCCGGTCGACGCCTTCTTCGAGGCGGTGATGGTCAACGCCGAGGACGCCAAGGTGCGCGCCAACCGTTATGCCCTGCTCAGCCGCCTGCGCGGGCTGTTCCTGGGTGTGGCCGACATTTCGCTGCTGGGGTAAGCCTTGAAACTGCTGATTCTCGATCGTGACGGGGTGATCAACCACGACTCCGACGCCTACATCAAGTCGCTGGAGGAGTGGGTGCCGATCCCAGGTTCCGTCGAGGCCATCGCGCAGTTGAGCAAAGCGGGCTGGACGGTGGCCGTGGCCACCAACCAGTCCGGCATTGCCCGTGGCTACTATTCGCTGGCAACCCTCGAGGCCATGCATGCGCGCCTGCGCACGCTAGTGGCCGAGCAGGGCGGCGAAGTCGGCCATATCGTGTATTGCCCGCATGGGCCGGACGAGGGCTGCGAATGCCGCAAGCCCAAGCCAGGCATGCTGCGGGCAATCGCCGACCACTACCACGCCGACCTGCACGGCGTATGGTTCGTCGGCGACAGCAAAGGTGACCTGGAGGCCGCCCTGGCCGTCGGTGCAAAACCCGTGTTGGTGAAAACCGGCAAGGGCGAGCGAACCCTGGAAAAAGGCGTCGCTGAAACTACACTGATTTTCGACGATCTGGCAGCTATCGCCAGAGAACTAATTTAAACGATGCGCCCCAGGGCGCATTTTTCTCAGGCGGGCGAGCCCCGCAATGGTACATGCCACTATGTCGATCCTGCAGGCGATCAGAATCTTTCTTTTTTACCTGCTGCTGGGCACCAGTTCGCTGCTGTGGTGCTCGCTGAGCTTTTTTATCGCGCCATTCTTGTCGTTCCCCAAGCGTTACAAGTTCATCAACGTGTACTGGTGTCGCTGCGCGCTGTTTTTGACCCGCACCATCCTTGGCATCGATTACAAGATCACCGGCGCCGAGAATGTGCCGAGTGAGCCATGCGTGATCCTGTCCAACCACCAGAGCACCTGGGAGACCTTCTTCCTTTCCCAGTACTTTTCGCCGCTGAGCCAGGTGCTCAAGCGCGAGCTGCTGTACGTACCGTTCTTCGGCTGGGCAATGGCCATGCTGCGGCCGATCGCGATTGACCGCGACAACCCCAAGGAAGCGCTGCGCCATGTGGCCAGCAAGGGTGATGAGCTGCTCAAGCAAAAGGTATGGGTGCTGATCTTCCCGGAAGGTACGCGGGTGCCGTTCGGTACGGTGGGCAAGTTCTCCCGCGGGGGTACCGCACTGGCGGTGAACGCCGGGCTGCCGGTGCTGCCGATCGCGCACAACGCTGGCAAGTTCTGGCCGAAGACGGGTTGGGGCAAACGCGCAGGTACCATCGAGGTGGTGATCGGCGCGCCGATGTACGCCAATGGCACCGGCCCGCGTGCCATTGCCGAGCTCAATGACCGCGCGGCTGCCTGGAATGAAGCGACCCAACGGGCGATGGGCTCGCTGCCACCGGTGGATGAAAAACCCCACGAGCAGATTGCCTGACGTTCTGTGGATAACTTGTTAGCAGTTTTTCAACGCAATACCCGAAGTCATCGCTAAGTGTATGAATTAGCTGTTTATTTCTGCGTATGACATTTTTCTGAAAAACGTGCATAAGTTTTTTCGAGGCATAAGAAAACCGGCTTTTACAGCCGGTTTTTTTATGGCTTCAGTCAGACCTTGTCGATATCCACATCCTTGGTTTCTTTCAGGCAGAAGATGCCCACCACCAGGCTGATCCCCGTCACCAGCACCGGGTACCACAGCCCGTAGAAGATATCCCCGGTGTACACCACCAGTGCAAACGACACCGTGGGCAAGAAGCCGCCGAACCAGCCATTGCCGATGTGGTAAGGCAGGGACATCGAGGTGTAGCGGATACGGGTGGGGAACAGCTCGACCATGACGGCTGCCAGTGGCCCATAGGTCATGGTCGCGATCAGGATCATCGCTACGATCAGCACCACCACCATCACCTGATTGACCTGCGCCGGGTCCGCCTTCGCCGGGTAGCCAGCCTGCTCGATTGCCGTGCGCATGGCGGTTTCGTCAAAGCCATTGATGCTTTTGTCGCCAATGTTCACCACCACCTGGCTGCCGGCCACATTCACCGAGCTGTACGGCAGGCCCTGCTTGACCAGGAAGGTCTTTACCTTGTCGCAAGGGCTGTCGAAGCGCGCCTTGCCGACCGGGTCGAACTGGAAGGTGCAGCCTTGCGGGTCAGCGGTGACCACGATCGGCGCTTGGCGGCTGGCCATGTCGATCTGCGGGTTGGCGTAGTGGCTGAGGGCCTTGAACAGCGGGAAGTACAGGACGGTGGCCAGCAACAGGCCGAGCATCAGGATTGGTTTACGGCCGACACGATCGGACAGCCAACCGAAGAACACGAAGAACGGTGCACCGATCACCACGCTGATGATCAGCAGGGTATTGGCCTGTGCCGGGTCCATCTTGAGCATCTGGGTCATGAAGAACAGCACGTAGAACTGCGCCGTATAGAAGGTCACAGCCTGGCCGGCATTGATGCTGAACAGCGCAGTGAGCACCACCTTGAGGTTGGGCCACGAGGTGAACGACTCACGGATCGGCGACTTGCTGATCTTGCCCTGGGCCTTCATTTTCACGAAGGCCGGCGACTCGTGCATGCTCATGCGGATCCACGTCGAAATCGCCAGCAGCACGATCGACAGCAGGAAGGGCAGGCGCCAGCCCCAGGTCTCGAACTGGTCGCCACTGATATAGCGGCTGCCCAGTACCACCAGCAACGACAACAGCAGGCCGAGGGTGGCGGTGGACTGGATGAAGCCCGTGTGGAAACCGCGCTTGCCGTGCGGCGCGTGTTCCGCCACATAGGTGGCCGCACCACCGTACTCACCACCCAGCGCCAGGCCCTGGAGCATGCGCAGGATCACCAGGATGATCGGCGCAGCAATGCCGATGCTGGCGTAGGTCGGCAGCAGGCCCACGGCAAAGGTCGAAAGGCCCATCAGCACGATGGTCACCAGGAAGGTGTACTTGCGCCCGATCATGTCACCCAGGCGGCCGAACACCAGCGCGCCGAAGGGCCGTACCAGAAAGCCGGCGGCAAAGGCCATCAGGGCAAAGATGAAGGCGGTGGTGTCGTTCACGCCAGCAAAGAACTGCTTGCTGATGACCGCGGCCAGCGCGCCATAGAGAAAAAAGTCATACCACTCGAAAACTGTCCCGAGGGATGACGCGAAAATGATCTTGCGTTCTTCACGGCGGCTAGGGCTGGCCGCCGTCGTACCCTGCTCTTGGATGTAATCCGACATCGTTGCTGTCCTCGGCCCGCAGGCCACAGTGATTATTCTTGTTGTTCCACTGTCGGCAGCCTTCGACCGCAAGCTGCCGGTACTGCACGCACCCGGTCAGGGCGTCGGTAGCGCGTCTTCGTTGAGGTAGGTTTGAGTAGCCGCTCCCTTGAGAATGAGTTGTGCCGCCTTCTCGGCGATCATCAGCGTGGGTGAACAGGTATTGCCGGAGGTGATCTGCGGCATGATCGAAGCATCCGCCACGCGCAAGCCAGGGATGCCGTGCACGCGCAGCTGGTTATCCACAACGTCGAGCGGGCCATTGCCCATACGGCAGGTACCCACTGGGTGGAAAATGGTCGTGCCGATCTTGCCGGCGGCTTCGAACAGGTCCTCTTCGCTCTGCAGGGCAGCGCCGGGCAGGTATTCCTGCGGGTCGAAGGCCGCAAGGGCAGGGGCCTGGACAATCCGCCGGGTGAGGCGGATGGCGTCGGCGGCAACGCGCAGGTCTTGCGGGTCGCTCAGGTAATTGGGGTCGATCGACGGTGCGCTGTTCATGTCCGCGCTGCAGATGTCGATACGCCCTCGGCTCACCGGGCGCAAGTTACACACCGACGCCGTGAAAGCCGGGAAGCGATGCAACGGCTCACCGAAGCGCTCCAGCGACAAGGGTTGCACGTGATACTGCAAGTTGGCGGTGGCCTGCTCCGGGCTGGAGCGCACAAACGCGCCCAATTGGCTCGGCGCCATGGCCAGCGGACCGCTACGGTCGTAGAGGTAGCGCAGGCCCATGCCCATCTTGCCCCACATACTGTTGGCCATCTGGTTGAGGGTGCGGGTGTTGCGGATCTGGTAGATCAGGCGCAACTGCAGGTGGTCCTGCAGGTTGCCGCCGACACCTGGCATATCGTGGCGTACGCCTATGCCCAAGGTTTCCAGCAGTGGGCGCGGGCCGATACCGGAGCGCTGCAGGATGCCGGGCGAGCCCACGGCGCCAGCGCAAAGGATAATCTCGCGGCGCGCCGCGAACTCATGCCAGGCGCCTTGCCAGAACGCTTTCACGGCGCGGGCGCGGGTATTGTTCAGCAACACCTGGTCAACCTGCACACCCGTCAGCACCGTCAGGTTGGTGCGGTTATGCACAGGCCGCAGGAAAGCCTTGGATGCGTTCCAGCGCACACCACTGCGCTGGTTCACCTGAAAGTATCCACAGCCCAGGTTGTCACCCGTGTTGAAATCGTCGACCTTGCCGATACCGCTCTGCTCGGCAGCGTCCCGGAAGGCATCGAGGATCGGCCAGCTGTAACGCTGGCGCTCTACACGCCATTCTCCAGCGCCACCGTGATGCTCGCTGGCGCCGGCAAAGTGGTTTTCGCTGGCCTTGAACAGCGGCAGCACGTCATTCCAGGCCCAACCGTCGTTGCCTTGGGCGGCCCAGGCGTCGTAATCGGCGGCTTGGCCACGCATGTAGATCATGCCGTTGATCGAAGAACAGCCACCGAGCACCTTGCCCCGTGGATAACCCAGGCTACGGCCACCCAGGCCGGCTTGCGCTTGCGTCTTGAAGCACCAGTCGGTGCGGGGGTTGCCGATGCAGTAGAGGTAACCGACGGGGATATGAATCCAGGGATAGTTATCGCGGCCGCCCGCTTCGAGCAGCAGCACGCGGCAGGAAGGGTCGGCAGACAAACGATTGGCCAGCAGGCACCCGGCGGGCCCGGCACCGACGACCACGTAATCGAAGACAGAATCGGCTGATGGCATGTGCAACCTCGCGCCTGATTTTTATTCTTGTCGTCCCACATCTTATTGATTAATTTCGCTGAGGGAACACGTGATTTCGCGCAGCCGTTGTGCGTTTTAGCACAGCGACAAACAGGGAAAGGATGCATGTTCGACTGGAATGATCTGCGGTTTTTCCTCGAGTTGCAGCGCAGCGGCCGCTTGCTGAGCGCCGCCAAACGCCTCAACACTACCCACAGCACTGTCGCCCGGCACATCGAAAGCATCGAGAAGAGCCTGGGCACTGCCCTGTTCGTGCAACACGCCCAAGGCTACGAACTGACGCCTTCGGGCCAGGCATTGCTCAAGCACGCCGAAGCCATGGAGAACGTCGCGCTGCTGGCGCAGGAAGAAATCACCCAGGCCATCACGCCGCTGGGCAAAGTGCGCCTGGGGGTGACCGAAGGCATCGGCATCATGTTCTTCACCCCGCGCATGAACCCGCTGTTCGAGCGTTACCCGGGCCTTGAGGTGGAACTGGTGGCAGTGCCTCGGTTTGTCAGCATCCTCAACCGCGAGGCGGAAATCAGCATTCACCTCGAGCGGCCCAACGCCGACCTGCTGATCACCCGCAAACTCACCGACTACCGCCTGGCGTTGTATGCCAGCCAGGCGTATCTCGACCGCGCGCCGCCCCTGCGCAACCGTGAAGACCTCGCCCGGCATAGCTGGATTGGTTACGTCGACGACCTGCTGTTCAGCCAGGAACTGCTGTTCCTCAACAGCTTCTGCCGGGCACCCAGCGTGGCCTTTCGCAGCACCAGCGTGATCGCCCAGCAAACCGCTGCCCGCGCAGGGTTGGGCATCGCCGTGCTGCCCAACTACATGGCCCGCCACGACCCAAGCCTGGTGCGCGTGCTGCCCAGCGAAACCATCCAGCGCAGCTACTGGATCTGCACCCGCCGCGAGTTGCACAAGTCGGTGCGCCTGCGGGTGGTCTGGGACTACCTGCTGGCGCTGTGCGCGGCCGAGCAGGACGAGCTGCTAGCCGAGTAATGCCTTGCCGGCCAGCAGCAGCGCAGCGCCAACGCCAACCACCGCGAACAGCTGCTGCAGGCGTGGCCCGGCCAGCTTGCTTGCCAATGGCCGCGCCAGCAGCAAACCGAGCACTGCGCCGACGGCAAACGGTGCACCGACCCGCCAGTGCATCACACCGGCCACGCTGGCGCTGACCACGCTGCCGGTGGACACCAGTGCGATCACCGCCAGCGAGGTCGAGACGATGCTTTTCATGCGCAGGTTGGTGTAGCGGTTCAGGGCTGGGATGATCACGAAGCCGCCGCCCACACCCAGCAAGCCGGACAACAGCCCAGAAGCTGCGCCAGTCATGGCCAGTGCCCTGGCGCAGGGCAGCGTCCAACGCAGCCGGCCCTGCAACGGGTTGAGCACGCAGGGTTCGATAAAGCGGTGTGCGTCGTTGGTTTCGCCACGCAGCTCCCTGGCCGCCTTGCGCCAGATGCGTAGGCAGGCATTGACCAGCACCCCGGCGAACACCAGCGCCAACGGTGTATCAGGCAAGCGGTGGGCGAGCATCAGGCCGAGTGGCGCTGCTGCTATGCCGATCAGGGCGATAAACACAGCCGCGCGATATCGCACCAGCCCTTGGCGCAAACCAAGTATCGCCCCGACAGCAGCAGCAAGGCCTACGGCAAGCAGGCCGATCGGCGCAGCCTCGACCATCGACAGGCCAAGGCCGAACACCAGCAGCGGCACCGCCAGGATGCCACCGCCTGCGCCGGTCAGCGCCAGCACCGCGCCGATGATCGCGCCCAACATGGCACCGAGCAATTGATGATCGATCACTGCGCCGCCTCGGCTACCAGCGGCTGGGGCCGGGCCATCCACTCCCGCCCCTTGAGCATGCCTTGCCAGTACAGCGGTGGCAGCACCCGCGCCTTGAGCAGCCAAGCCAGGCGCGTGGGCTTGCGGCCATCGAGCAACCAGCGAGGGAAGCTCGGCGCGACCTTGCCACCGTAGGTGAATTCGGCGAGGACGATCTTGCCGCGCTCGACGGTCAGCGGGCAGGAGCCATAGCCATCGTACTGGGCGAGCGTAGGCAGCCGACCCAGCGCCACCAGCACGTTGTTGGCCACCACCGGCGCTTGCTTGCGCGCGGCGGCGGCGGTCTTGGCATTGCTGGTGCTGGCCACATCACCCAAGGCATGGATATTGGCGAATTGACGATGGCGCAGGGTATGCGGGTCCACATCGACCCAGCCGGCAGCATCGGCCAACAGGCTCTGGCGGATGAAGTCCGGGGCAACCTGCGGCGGTACCACGTGCAACATGTCGAAGGCCTCGGTGCGGCTTTCGCTGCTGCCATCGGCCAGGGTACGCACGAACGTGGCGCGTTTGTTGGGGCCATCTACCGCCACAAGGCGCTGGCTGTAGTTGAGGTCGACGCCGTACTTGTCGATGTAGGCCATCAGCGCAGGCACATAGTCGGGCACACCGAACAGCACGGTGCCGGCATTGAAGAAGCTGGCTTTTACATCGCCCAGCTGACCGTGGCGCAACCAATGGTCGCAGGACAGGTACAACGCCTTCTGCGGCGCACCCGCGCATTTGATCGGCATGGGCGGCTGGGTGAACAGGGCGCGGCCTTGCTTGAGGTTTTGCACCAGCTCCCAGGTATAAGGTGCCAGGTCGTAGCGGTAATTGGAGGTCACGCCGTTACGGCCAAGGGTTTCGCTGAGCCCGTCGATGGCTGCCCAATCGAGCGTAAGGCCAGGGCAAACCACTAATTGTTCGTAACTGATGGAACGGCCGTCATCCAGCAGGACCAACTGGCGCAATGGGTCGAAACCTTGAACGTGCGCCTTGACCCAGTGCACACCCCGGGGAATGGTCGAAGCCATGGTACGAGCAGTGCTTGGCGCGTTGAACACGCCAGCGCCGACCATGGTCCAGCCAGGTTGGTAGTAATGCACGTCCGCGGGGTCGATCACTGCAATGTCCAGTGAGGGGTCGCGGTTGATGAGGCTGGAAGCCGTGGCGATTCCGGCAGCGCCGGCACCAACGATCACCACCTTGTGGTGGTCGGAAGTGGCAGGGGACAACAAGGCAGGCATGGCGGTAAATCCTGGAAATCTGGTTATGGGCAGGGCATTCAGAGCTTGTTCAGCGGAATCTTCAGGTAGCTCACCCCGTTGTCTTCAGGCTCAGGGAAATGACCGCTGCGCATGTTGACCTGTACCGACGGCAGAATCAGTACCGGCATCTCCAGGGTCTTGTCGCGGGCTTCACGCATGGTCACGAAGCTGTCCTCGTCGATCCCCTGATGGATGTGGATATTGTTGGCGCGCTGCTCAGCCACAGTGGTGACGTACTGCATGTCGCGCCCGCCTGGCAGGTAGTCGTGGCACATGAACAGCTTGGTCTGGTCCGGGAAGGCCAGCAGGCGCCGGATCGACTTGTACAAGGTACGCGCGTCGGCACCCGGGAAGTCGCAGCGCGCGGTGCCGTAGTCGGGCATGAACAGGGTGTCGCCCACGAACAGCGCCTGTTCCCCGGCATCCATTACCAGGTAACTCATGCAGGCCGGCGTATGCCCTGGGGTATGCAGGGCACGTGCATGCAGGTTGCCGATGCGAAAGCCTTCCTCATCCATCAGCAACACATCGAACTGGCTGCCGTCACGGGCAAAGCCAGGCTCGGCGTTGAACAAGGCGCCGAAGGTCTTCTGTACCCTGATTATTTCGGCACCGATGGCGGTGTGGCCCCCGAGCTTTTCCTTGAGATAAGCCGCAGCCGAAAGGTGGTCGGCGTGCACATGGGTTTCAAGCACCCACTGTACCTGGGCGCCCAAGGCCTGTACCCGCTCGACAAGCCGATCGGCGGATGCAGTGCAGGTGCGGCCTGACTTGGGGTCGTAATCCAGCACGCTGTCGATCAACGCGCACTGGTTGGTTTCACGGTCCAGCACCAGGTAGCTGATGGTCGAGGTCGCCTCGTCGTAGAAAGCTTCCACGTGCAAGTTGTTGCCGATGATCATCTCGTTCTCCAAGTAATCCACCGCGCCTTGTGCAGGCGTAGGCGGTGACAGGTGGTTTATCAAGATGCATGCCAGGAATTTGCCAGCGTCATGGCGAGTAATAACGGGCCTAAGTGGCGTGCGGCTGGCAGGCTGTCAGCCGAAGTGGCAGTCGACTGTCAGCCAATGGCAGTGTTTGGCAGTCCTTGTTACCCTGCGCCGGGTTATCCATCCGGTGCCGTCATGTCTGATTCCCATTCACTCATCCTAGCTCTGGTTTCCTACCTCGAACACGATGCGCTGCCTACCATCGTACTGGACACCGACTACAACATCCTCGCCGCCAATGCTGCCCATCGCCGGCAATTCGGCCGTGACGACCAGGCGCCGCTGGGTGAGAAATGCCACCGGGTTTCCCATCACTACGCCGTGCCTTGCGATCAGGCTGGCGAGCATTGCCCGATGCGCAAGGCCTGGGACAGTAAGCTGCCGGAGCGCGTACTGCACATTCACCACACCCCGCGCGGGCCCGAACATGTGGATGTGGAACTGCGGCCGATCCTGGATGAGCAGGGTAGGGTGGTGGCCTTTGTCGAGCGCCTGACCACAATCACGCTGGCCTCGGCACAGCCTCAGCAACAGGGCCTGGTCGGCCGTGCGCCGGCGTTCAAGGCTGCGCTGGCCAGCTTGCAACGGGCAGCACCCGCGCAGATCCCGGTATTGCTCCAAGGCGAATCAGGCACCGGCAAAGAGCTGTTCGCCCGGGCGATCCATATGGGCAGCCCACGGGCAAATGGCCCCCTGGTAGTGGTGGACTGTACCGGCCTGACAGAGTCGCTGTTCGAGAGTGAATTGTTCGGCTATGAGAAGGGCGCCTTTACCGGTGCCCACCAACGCAAGGTCGGCCTTGCCGAAGCTGCCCATGGCGGTACGCTATTCCTCGACGAGATCGGCGAAGTGCCCCTGGCGATGCAGGTCAAATTGCTGCGTCTGATCGAGTCCGGCAGTTTCCGCCCGGTTGGCAGCACACGGACCGTGCATGCGGATTTCCGCCTGGTGTCAGCCACTCATAAACCGCTCAAGCAGATGGTGGCAGCAGGTACTTTCCGTGAAGACCTGTATTACCGCATCAGCGGTTTTCCGATCCGCTTGCCCGCGTTGCGTGAGCGGGTTGAGGACCTGCCACTGCTCGCGCAGAGCCTGTTGCAACGTATGGCTGGCAAACCCAGCGCAAGCCTGACGGCTGAGGCACTGCAGCAACTGGCACTGCATCCGTTCCCCGGCAATATTCGCGAACTGCGCAACATCCTGGAGCGGGCACGATTGTTCGCCGATGACGGGCTGATCCGGCCTGAGCACCTGCCGGAGGATATCAACCCTCAGCCAGCCGGGTTGAGCAGGGGGAACAACCTGAGTGATCTGGCCCATGCGCTGGCGCAGTTCCAAGGGCCACGCAGTGAATTGGCGCGCCACCTGGGCATGAGTGAACGCACCCTGTATCGGCGCTTGAAAGCCTTGGGGCTGAGCGCACCGTAGTTCTTTACCGGACCTTTACCTCTGGGCACGGATTACTCTGATCGAATCATGGTCTGACGTATCAACCGTACCAGGCGTCCCGATCAAACCGCCGGGCGTGAACTTGCAAGGATCGACATTCGATGAAAAAAACCCTCTCCGTGCTCTGCGCCACGCTGATGCTCAGCGCACCACTGGCCAGCTTCGCTCAACCTGGCCCACCTCAGGGGCACGATGGCGGCCCATCGCACCAGGATCAGGGTCGCCCACATAAAGGGCAGCAGCAGGGTCATCCGCAGCCACAAGGCAAACCCGGCAACGGCCACGCTCAGGGCTACCGCAACCCCAACTATCGCCCGCAACCCGGTATGCCGATACCTCACCAGCAATGGCAACGCGGCCATGTTGTGGACCCGCACTACCGTGATGACCGCTACTGGGTAACTGACTGGCGCGCCCGCCACCTGTCGCCACCGCCGCGCGACCACCGCTGGTTGTACGTTAACGGTGACTACGTATTGGTGGCGATTGCATCTGGGGTAATCGCGAACATTCTCACCGGCTATTGAAGACTTGGAATCAGCAGCCAATAAAAAGCCCGCTTGCGCGGGCTTTTTATTGGCGGTCAATCTACCGAATGTAGGTTCACAAAATAGATGATACGGGAGGCCCAGCAAACACTGCGAAAAAGTCACCTTTTATGTGAGTGCGGAGCAGGGGAGTCACAGAAAAGATGAGAAAAGCCTATCGGACTCACAAAATAGATGATCTCTCGGATCAGGTTTAGTCGTCCTAGCTTTTCTTGACTGGGGATCCACCGAGTTCAGCTCCTAGCCAATCGGGAGCATGCGCAAATGGGTGTAATCGGCCCAGACTGTGTCAAATACCCCAGAACTTGTCGGCGCAATCCGCACCATCCCTAGCGTCTTATCGGACCTGGTGATCAATGCTGTGCACTAGAGCGTCATCAGGGGGGACGCATACAAATACGATTTTCCGTGAACAGCACGGCCAACAGGCCTGTAAACTACTCAGGAGGCACGCAGCCAACTCTCTCAGGATCGTTCGCGATTCGTCATCAATCCTGACACCGGGTGCCGTGGAACCACCACTTCATGGTCAGCGAACGGTTAACGGAAACGCATCAGGCGCACACGAAGCGCAGCCAAGCGCTGGGCCGAGGTCGTAGAGGGGCACGGTAAGCCTGCCCTGGATCGAGCGGGAAAGCTTGAATGAACACCGCAGCTAAGTCTTTTACCTCCAAAACGCGCAAGCTCGTAGAGATTGACAGAGCTGCTCACGCCAACCTGGCTTCGGGGCATCCATGTACTGTTTTGGATTCACCACTTGCATTACGGCATGAGGGGCTAGCGCGAGCGCACGGCCGTGCTCCCAGAACTCGATACCGCACACGTCACCGGGAAGTTTCTTCAGATAACGGTTGAGATTGTCCCCGCTAAACGAGACGTCCAAGACCGCAACCCAACCACTAAAATCAAGCTCCACAATGCTGTCCCCGTGGTGCTCTGCTGGTGATTTGTCAATTCCCGCATATCGGAGCAGTCCTTCACTTTCAAACCCTTGCCTTTTTTTGATAAGTACGCCATCAGGCACACGCAGTCCTGTGCGCGCGATGCTATCTAGATAGTCCGAATTGGTTCCATGATAGATCCGTTGTTGTTTGAAGTACTGGAGTTTCACGACGTAATAACCGCAGAACGGCTGTATGCCTTCATCGCGAAAGCTTCTTACCCCTGTTTTCAACGTACATTCGCACTTGTAGTCGGTCGGGGAGCTGTACAGCGTAGCTGCGCCATCTGCTTTGGTTGCGCTGGAGCGATACAACACATCGTCCACTAACGCTGTAAGCTCCTCCCCACTAACCATACAAAACGCTTTGACCGGCACAAAGTGCTCTTCACAGGTAGAACAGCGGTTTATCTGATCTTGATCGCCATTAACTTCAGCGTTACAGGAGGGGCAAAATACTAACATAGAAGCAATCCGCAGGCATAAATTAGAGCAAGGATTACACAGATGTTTGATTTTATGAAGCACTTCAGGGCCACGTGATTCATACGATTTTGAAAATAGCGTCTGAATCATCCCGGGTTTCCTAGACTGTTGGCGCTGATGCCGAATTGACCCACTGGCCGAGATGTCGCTGACCCAATCTAATTTCTTGAGAACTATTGCCTGTGCTGGATTTTTCCCGAGTGGAGGTGGATCAGTCTTGCGTCGGCACGTGGATCAATTCGGCATCGCCGCCAACAGGCATAACCTGTTCGGCCCTTGGTGGCGCGGTTAACCGCCACTTACTACGGCTTCGGCTGACTTCTACACGCTCATCCCGACGCCTCTCGACGCTCGGTAGCACAGTGGCAAACGTGCAGATCTCCCAGGGTAATTCGCGCGACCTTCCTGCTTATGCCTGTCGGATCTACGTCACAGCGTTCAGTGCAAATATTGGGCTTTGAAGATTGTGGCCTTCTTACCCCGCTGCACCGCCTCGTATCCGCTTCCTGTTCGTCAGGCCAGCATTTTGCCTCGGGCTTCCTTCAGATTCGCAGTCGCCCGCGAGACCCTTGCCTCTGGCTAATACTTCCCCTTGCCGGGTGTGTAGAGGGCTTTCACCTCCAAGTCACCTGCTTGGCCACCACAGCCAAGCGGGTTGCGCTTACGCGCAACGCGCCATGCCTGGCGCACCGCAAAAAAAGGCACCCCACGGGTGCCTTTTCAATATGTCTGAGGAGTAGTCGCAGCGATCCTTTAGCTCCCAGTCTAATGACCTTGGGTTCAGAATCCGACAGGCTAGACCTGTCGTCACTACTTCAGAGAAACCAGCTTTCTCTGCTGCCAAAAATGCCGGGGGGCCTTTGCTGGTACCCAGTCACGACGAATGCGCGATTGCAGTCCTCCGATACGACGTTACCCGAGGAGGCAAGCTCGTTCAATCCCATGCGATGAAAGGCTCAGATTCCTCACAACAGCCGGGCTTTGAGGTCAAAAGCGGTCGGTCGTGAATGACCGCTTTCGACCCAAAGCGGTACCCCACGCACGGCCGAACCCTGCCAAAAGCTGTCACTAATGATTAGGCTAAGGGGGCGGCTTTAGCCGGTCCCGATTGAGCGAAACGAACGATTTGAACAAGTTGTCAGGGGGTGGAGCTGGCTTTAGGCTACCGCGCACCGAGCGAATATTATTTCGGGTAATGATGCTGAGTTTGAAAATTCTCAGAAATATGCAGCGCCACGTTTTTGGAAGCATGGAGCGAAGCAGGCGGCGAGCGGGAGCTATCGGCAAAAGTACGAGCCAGAAGATGCTGACAACAATACCGATGACTAGACCGATTGGCATCAAAAAAACTTGCGCAAGATCTTGGAGAAACTGGAGTGTACGAAATGGTCGCTCATAAGTATGGTGTTTCAGTAGCGCACCGGAAATAACGTTTGTGCCAATTGCTCCTGATACGAATGGAAGCATGTAGGCGAACACTAGATGGTAACGCTCAAGCCGAGATAGTACATCCTGTGACACATTACCTGACGATTGCAGCTCCCTACATCGCTCCAACACATCGAGAAAAGCAATGTGCCCAAAAGCGCTGCGGCCATGCAAGGCGAGAGTGAGAGCGTGTCAAAATCACAGCAAGGAATAGCGAAAAAAAGCCGTAGCCATCGAGCGGGAGGTCTTGTAAAGCCGAGCTTGGCGAGTTCCAACAAGCAGTGAGAGGGGGGCAGCGCATCAAAAAGCTATACGATTACCGCTCGAAAGCGGCACATGGTGGGGTAACTACGGACGAAGTGCTAGTCGAACATATGATTGAGGTTCGCGGACTTTTGTCTCGTCTCCTGTGTCGAATGACTGAGCAAGCCCGACATCACTCGACAGAGGAATTCGAGGTTTTTCTGTTGAACTAATCATTCAATCGCTTGAAAAGCTTGATTTGAAGCAATCCAAAAAATAATAGCAGCGCCAGCCGGTCTCTCAATAGATGTATTGGATGTTGTGGTGACTTTAGGTAAAAGGCCACCTGATTTAGGTGGCTTTTTACAGATTAGATGCTTTTTGGGAGCAAGCCTTGTTGTGTCTGTGGAATGCTCAATTGCAAGTGCAGCAAAATACCTAATCCATTTCCTGTTTCTAAAGCGTCAGACCAGCCAAATGCAAATGCTTCAGCAATGAACCACTCCTTAGCACGCTGACAATAGTTTGATACTTTAGTTGTCGGATTGGACTGATTGTAGATAGCTACGACAAGCTCTTTCGAAGCTAAAAAAGTTGGATTTCCAACAGTAACATTTCGTGGATCCGGAAAATTGAAAGGTCTTCCCAATTGAGGTGTGGTCATGATTCTTCCTATTTGATTGTTTTTTCTCTAGTCGCGGCACTGCGGGCTTATGTACACCGTTCAGAGCGAAAATCACCAAGCCCGCGAGCTGCGTCAGATATTAGTCTAAGTAAGAACGCCTGACAATTGGTGATTTTTAGCACATCTAGTGGCGCCGGGGGACATTTGATGGTGTTGAATCATATTGCGGCTCAAAGTCAAAATCTTTCTTCAATCCTAAGCAATGTGAATCGACCTGAACTTTCTCCCCCCCCCCCGAAAGGCTGCTTTTGGCCGATTTCTGCCCTTCGTGAAGGGCAGCTTCGGGTCGAAAGCGGTCACTCGCGATGATTGCAATCGACCCATTGCGGACATTCAGAGAGAAGCCCCAGCCATCTAGGTATATGCTTTGCGCTTCTGAAATGGATTTCCAAGTGAGGGCATGTGGCTTATGACTAGTTCCGAAATTCACGAGCGGTTGAACAACCGTCGATTCACGGTAGCCAACAACTCCCAAGGGCTATCTGGTAGTGGAACGATATTTCACTATCTCGTCGACGGTGGAGCCATCACCGGCACATACCACGGCGGCCGGATCCGCATGGGCAGTCAAGTGGGGCGGGTGACCGGCAGCAACACCATCGAGCTTCTTTATCACTGCCTTACCACTGAGGATGAGATCCTTGCTGGCTGGTCGCGCGGTGAGATTGGCCAAGACGATCTTGGGCGCACGACGCTTCATTTTGTTTGGGGATGGTTATCCGGTGCGACGGGTGGGGGCGAGTCTAGTTACATTGAGCTTGTCGACTAGCTAATCTACCGCAGAAGCGGTGATTCTCGCCTGCAATGGGTCGAAAGCAGCCGGTTTCGACTGACCGCGATCAACCCAGAGCGGCCGGTGAGCCATTTGAACGATATTTAAACCAAGATAGCCAGCTTGTTTTCGACAGCGGTATACAGATCGATGTCCGTCTCTGGGGTTTTGATAGAGATGATCAGGCTGTAACGAGCGGGGAGCGCGTACCGGTTGAGATTGGGTCGGGTTCTCCACCAGCCCATTCCAGGAAACACAGCCAGCAAGCCACGGCTTGCGAGATCAGCAGCAGTGCCTTTCCAAATGTCTTGGTGAATGGACCCTTTGTGCCTGTATTGCCCCCCGAGGAGCCAGTCGGGATCCTTGGGCGCCATCCCTTCATTCACTTGCTCAGCAGCCGCATTTACGCGTCCCACAAAATCATCAGGCCCTTCCAAAGGCCGCTTAACATCGAATCGTAGGCGGTGTGATGGGTAGTGATACTTGGACGCGGAGCCGCGAGCAGAGGGATTCGGCTCAACAAAATAGGAAAGGGTGACCTTCATCTCCACCTCTGCGCCTTGCAGAGCTTCAAGCTCGTCCTTTGGCCAAGGGATGTTGTGGAGGTTCATCTCCTTCGTATCGATCTTCCCCTTCCCTTTTTTATAAGGAAAGAGCTGGTCTTCCACCACCAAGGTCAGAGAGTTGCTCGCACTCCAAAGAGCACGCTCAAGACTCGGTTCTCCCCAGCCGGCATGTCGAATAAGGTTTACGTAGTCCGATTTCACTGGGCGAGCAGGAAGATAAGCGTCACGCATAGCTTCCGACCATTCCGCTGAGTGAACAATCAGGGCGCGGACTGTCTCTGGACGCAAGGCTGGGTACTGAACCAGAATTTGGGCCGCCATACGTGAGCACAATGCCGACGCTGCGCTCGTAGCGTTAAAGGTGCAGAATCGTCTTGCCTCGAACTCATTCTTGGCGGTGAGCAAATTAAGGCTCGCCATCCCCGCTGCGCCATATCGGTCCTTGGCAGCATTGCCCCCCTCAAAAACCACGTCCGGTTTCAATGGCCAGGCACTTTCCCACGTAGCAGAGGTTGTAGTGAAGGGGCTGAGCCCACCTTCTTGCGCTATTGGTTCATAGGCCGTGGGTCTCGTGTCCATTTTGCGGGTACAGGCACCCACTGTCAGAGCGTTCCAAGCCTGCCCCGGATCATGGATCAGGTTGGTGCTCAAGCTCGCGGGATAAAGCATCCAGGCGTTGATGTCGCGAATGTTCCCGGCCGATTGGATGAACAGCCTGGGGAACTCACCTTCGTTATCGGCATCCGCAGCTAGGCTGTCCAGCTTTGAAGACCAGGAGGATGGGCGACCGCGGTCACGATAGTCCTCGGCGCTAACTGCTGAATTAAAGACCCTGGATCGATCCGCGTGGCTAATTTCTGGTCGCGCCACCCCTTCAGCAAAAAGCGATGCATGAAGCAGTGCGTTCCCCTCGTTCGCCCCATGGCTTGGAAGAAGCTTCACCGACTCAAGCCGATGATGAATGCTCACACGTTCAAGTGATGACAGGCAGTCGGTAAGATCGCCATAGGCTGCGAGGGCTGCCATGCCGGTGCCGTGGTTCTCCTCATCGTGCTTACCCCACTGAGGGTTAACGGTGTGAGTATCCTCTTCCTCGATCAGTGGACTGAGCAAGGGGTGAGCGCGATTGACCCCAGAGTCCAGCAAACAAATTCTAGGAGCGCGACGATTGACTGCTGGGAAATCAGTTCTCGCAACCAGTTCATCCAGCCATTCGATTTGCTCTTCATTGGCCAAGTCATCGAAGCTATCTGCGGTTTCTTTGGCTCGACGAAGCTCAGCGACGCAGTTGAGCCCCATCACCGATTGCGAAAATTGGCGCTGTGAACCTTTCATCAGCACCACAGTTCGTTCGGGAAAATCAGCTCGTGCTTCGCTGACTACGCATCCACTACCTTCGACGATCTTAGTGAAATCGTTAATAACGGCCTGGCGCGCACCTCGTACCGGAAGCCACACCTCCCACCAAAACTCTTTTGATTTGTCGTCCGGCAGCAAATCTGGATCGTCTGTCCATAACGCTTCCAACTCGGCGTTGCGAATCGATTCGATCGTGTTGACTAGGTTACGGTGGTCTCGGGGATTACCGTTCTTGTCCTTCTTCTCCTGAAGGTACTCCGTAACGATCCTCTCAAAGTGGTCGAGCTTGCCATCGGGGACGAAGACGTTGGCAATGGTCTGGTGTCCCTCTTGGCGTACGCTGAGGAGTTCGATTTTCTTGCGCTCATCACCAAGGCTTTGGAAAGCCATTTCCACATCGGGTTGACCGATGAACTGGATTTGCAAGCCCAAGCCGCTTTCAACATCTATCCCCTGTTGAAAGTTCTTAGCTGCTTCGGCCATTGGCTTCAATGCGTGCAGTTGATGCTGAAGTGACGCACCATGCTGCTGCCTTGGCAAATCTGGGATCTGCGGCTTTACGCCACCCTTAGAGGCATGTGCCGTGAAATCTCTCGGCTTAGAATTTTTTGGCAGTATTAAGTGTTCACGCTTTGCGTTTCTTTTGTCCGGCATGGCTCGCTGCTACGTTGTTTTGCCAATTTCTGGCTGAGCAGTTGGCGGTCCATCAATGCCTTGCCCAGCGTCTGTCCTTTGACGCGTTCTTCATCATGCATAACGGCATCTTTAATAGCGTCATCCACCGCCCGCCGGATTTCGGCATAGCTCAAGCCAGCAGCCTTTTCCCCAATGGCTTTAGCTGAAAAGGGCTTAGGTGCGAAATGGCCAAGCCGCGAACGAATAAGACTCGATGCTTGTTCAGCAGTAGGTAAGTGATACTCGATGACGTCATCGAAACGACGAAATAAGGCGTAGTCAAGGATCTCGGGGTGATTAGTCGCGGCAATGATTAGGCTATTTGATTGGTCTTCTTCGATCATCATCAAAAAGCTGTTTAGGACCCGTCGGATCTCGCCAACATCGTTTGGCATTCCACGCTGGGAACCAATTGCGTCGAACTCATCAAAAAAATAGACACCACGGACTTCAGCTATGGCATCAAAAACCTGCCTAAGCTTCGCCGCAGTTTCACCCATAAACTTGGTAATAAGCGTGTCCAAGCGGACAAGGAAAAGTGGCACTCCGAGCTCACCAGCTAGAGCGGAGGCAGTCATGGATTTACCCGTCCCTGGGGGGCCTACCAACAGCACCTTCCTGCGAGGAGAAAGCCCATGCTCTCGTAGACGAGAAAACATTCGTTGTTCTTTCAAGACTCGTTGCAACTGAGCAGATGCCGTTTCGTCGAGAACCATCTCTACGAAGCGATCTTTAGGATAGGTAACGCTCAGCAAGCCCGCCATTTCGCCGCGAGGCTTGGCAAGGGGAGTAGGGCTATTGCGTCGACCTTCCAGACTCACACTGCTTTTGGCAGCATCAATCATGTCGCGCAGATCGGTCGCCAGCTTGCCATGGCCCGATTTAGCTTCGCGCGCGGCAACCTGCATCGCTACGGAATAGAACTGACTGTCATCCCGTTCGATGTGAGATTTCACGAGCGCTTTGAGCTGTTCGGCGCTGGCCATTTCTGTTACCTGATCTCTGCAAAAAATGCCCAATCCGTGGCTATGGCGACGACGCGGTGCTCAGGATAGGAGGGACTCAATGACTCGCATCCTGCTCGCCAAAGCAGGATTACGTTATGCCACCATGGTAGCAGTTAGAGTCAAGGGAGACGACTCCATTCCTATGAGCGGTGTCCTGATTTGAGTTTGAGGGATCGCCCCCATTCAGACCTCGTCTGAGGATCAGGAGCACCAGGATAGGCGTCAAGGAGCTGGTCATTTTGAGGTGGACTATGCTGACCAGTTGCTCTCAAATCTAATCGTGAGGTCCTCCATGGCAAACCCCAATCTGCTCGTTCGATTCAGAGATGAAGTCCTTTTGGCCGGGCCTGAAAGCTCCCTACCTAGCAACCTATCTCAGTTCTGGCTTGAGGAGCTCCAGAATCATCTGGAGAGGTATTTCGACGGTTTGAACTCGGAGTCGGATGCAGAAGAGAAGGATCTCGACATCTCCCTCCCACTCGCAGCGATCATCCACATCTTGTTCGCAAAGAATGGTGGGGAGGAGATATCCGAGAGCTCTGAAAAGCTGTACGAGTATTTCCAAGACTACCGGCTCGAACTGGCCCTCGAAGAGATTACGCGCAAGACTCATGTGGCTGCCGAGGCTGCAACCATTGAGACCATCTTCACCAACCGAGACGTCCTGGTGGAGCAAAGCCCCCTCCTTCAATAGGTACCTCCACCGATGCCATCGCCGGCGGGCACGCTCCGAGGCAATGAAGGAATGCATTTCACGGCTGCCGAGATCAGTGAATGAAAGAAATTGCTGCGCCGATGTTCGATCTAATCGCTTTGTCGCTTCCACGAGGGTTGGGGTTTGGGGACAGCCCGCCAGTAGGGGCATGGCTTAGTGAGGACGGACTTTCTTGTGCCGCTCTAACCCGAAATATCCAGTCCGGCAGCTTCGGAGTAGTCACCTTACGGCGTCGTGTCGATAGCGTGTGGGTGCTCCTCAGCCATGGTGAGTGCACCGCTCGCGAGTCCGAAGCCCGCGCCTCAATCAGCCATTTTCTCAATACCCAAGCCCATCCGCTTCCACTCCCCTCAGGCGAACGACGACGTGCTCCTCTAAGCAGAATGGGTAAGCGCACACCAAGCGTGGTGTTCAAATCACTATTTGATCCAAGCCGCCGTATTGGGGCGTGGGCGCTCAATCAACTGTATCTCGCACTGCCATCCCCAGACAGAAATTGGGTTCCCGATTGCCAGACTGAGAATTTTCACACCCGCCTTTGGGAGGCCCACCTATTAGCGATTTTTCGTGAGCAGGGACTCTTGGTCACCCAGCCTAAAGAATCACCCGATTTTCATATCGAGAATAGGCTGGGAGGTGAGGCCTGGGTTGAAGCAGTGACAGCCAACCCGGAAGAGCGGTATGAGCATTTTGGCGCCTCGCCGGTCCTCCCACCCGCTGACCGACATGAGCGCTTCTTTGGAGCGGCTGCAGAAAGGTTTGCGAGGACCATCCAAAACAAATTGGACAAGCGTTACGAATCCCTACCGCACGTGGAGGGTAAGCCGCTCATTCTGGCCTTAGCCGATTTCCATGCGCCCAGTTCAATGCTGTGGAGCAGGGAGTCACTCATCAGCTATCTCTATGGCTTTTCAGTTCACTCATCTGCGCATCGTGGAATGCAGCTGATAACTGTGGAGGAAGAGACATCTCTGCTATCAGGGCGCCCCAACGGCCTATTTACGCTAAGGGAAAATGCCCATCTTTCAGCGGTCATTTTCACCAATGCCTGCACAGTCCCAAAGCTCAGCCGAGTGCCGATTTCAGGTGGAGCTCATCTAGACGGGTACCGATACTTGCGGTTTGGTGAGTTTTTCGACCGTTCTCCAGGTGCATCACAAGGTATCCCATTTTTGTTGGATGTAGCGTCCAGCGATTACGGTCAGCTCTGGCCGCAGTATGGCTACGAGCCGTGGTCTGCTGAAGTGGAGGTCTTCCATAACCCTATGGCATTACATCCGGTGCCTAACGAGCTGATACCAGAAGTCACCCACTGGAGAGAAGTGAATGGAAGAGTCGAGTGCGAATCTTTCTATGATGTATCCATACTCCGATCCAGGACACTCGTCCTGAGTGCTAACGCTAAGGTTCCGTCACTTGATGAGTTACTGACAGCAGCCAGTCCTCCCGAGCTCTGACGGCGACGGGGTGGACGCATCTTTGCCACGCAGGTAGATGAGGATTACTCAGCAAGCTACCAGTAAGGGAAGGACATGACCCCCTGCGCAATCCACAACCGTTGAAGCGTCACCTCTCTTCGGGTAAAAGGGTGACCTTCTTACAACGTTACAACAGTGTCATCCCCGAAAACATAGGAAGAGAAATGTCGACCCAAGGACTAAACCGATTCATCGGACGCAAGATTCACGCCGTTATAATGATGGCCCCACTAAAGCGGGAAATGATACGCCTCGGCATATGCACCGTCATGGCACTTGTTCTTAATGTGATCTTGTATACCGGGGTTGAAATAGACGGTACCATCAAGCCGTGGGCAGAAACGCCGATAAAACTATTCGCATCATCGATGTTATTCGCCTTCATGATTAAGGCTTTTCTGCCACTTCTTGGGTGGACAATTCTGAAAGCAGTTCTACTGAGTGCGAATAATGCTTTCAGCGGTATCCTAAGTTTTTTGGGAAACCAGTTCACAGGGGTCATGTACTGCACTGGAATCATCCTGGGATCTGTCACGATTAAGCAGTATATGATTTCTGGGGTCTTAGATTCAGAAATGGTTTCCCTGTCCGCAATCGTATTTTCTTCCGGGATTTTATATTTCTATGTGCTGCAATGCGCCATTCAAAAAACAATGAGTCCAGCTCTGCGTACACCAGCTGTACCGCGTTCAACCACCAGGCTGTGACTATTCCGCCTCCGGCGCTCAGTAGGCGCTCGATCTGCTGAACTCTTACCTGTTTCACACCGTGCTCGGCATGATGAACGTTCAGACGTCTTCGTATCGCTCAGCGCTGGATTTCACAGCCCCTTGCAAGCCCTTGGCCGGAGGCTCTTATTCTGGCCTCTGAATGTTCGTTGTGGACCGGATCATCGGCCAGGCGGTTCTGCACCAGCCTGCTTTGACAGCTGAGAGAAGCTGGACTATTTACATAGCTGCATTCAACAACCCAAGCGGAAAAGGAAGTTTTGCATGAGCATCAAACCAGGCCCAAAGCGCACCAATGAAGATGGCACTCCGGACAAAAGGCAGCGAGTCACCCCTGAAAAGCAGAAGGACCATCCGGACCTGAAACCCCACAAGCACAAAAAGGGGGAGTAAGAAAAAAGCAGCTCTCGGGAGCTGCTTTTTTTGGGCTGTGTGCAAACCCTCCCGACCGTCTCGCTGATCAATCGGACCGCGTCGTGAGTCTTCCGCTTGGCTTGATGGATTCTGAAGCTACCTCCGGATCGGTTATCCCTTCAGTGCGGACGACGAGACTGATATCCCAGAGCGTTGAGCTGATACTCGCTGACAGCCCGAAATTGTGATTCTGCGATCAATGACAGCCTGGTACAGCGAATCTGCCAATAGGTGAAGACGCTGTACTTCAAGGTCTGGCAATCCAGCATCCTCCGCTTCGTGGGCCTGTCGGATAGCTTCAAGCGCTTGTCTCATCAGTGGCTCACCAGCCTCGACCATTCCAATGAATGTGCGCTTCACAACATTTTGCTCCATTCAGCTCAAGATGAATTATAGGACACCGCGGCGTTGCAAGGCCCCGAGCAGCACAGGTGTTCGACACCCGGCAGAACGAATCAATGAGGAGCGCGCTGGCCTGGGGAGTGGCCAGGGCGCGTGTCGTAGCTACGTTGTAAACCACTTTTTTTCACTGTAAACCACTGTGGTTTACAGTGAAAAAAGTGGTTTACAGCAGGCCTCCTCAGGCTTGAGTCAGCTCCAGCAGATCGCCCAGTTCCTCCCGGGCCATCTTCACTCTATCCATTCTGCGATAAGGATGATCAACCGGCATCCGGATAAGGGATTCGAACCAAGCCGAATCGAATTTGATGACTTCCTTGTGAATGTGCTCAAGCTCACCTCTGCGAGGCTGTGACACCACAAACTCCATGCTTTCGACCAAGCCGGACACTTCACTGTCTTTGACGATTCGATGGCGGATGAAACTCATTTTGAGATCAAAATATGCCGCCTTCGAACCAGGCACCTTCTTCGATTCCAGCCGACCAGCGCTGCTGATTTCCGCCCCCGGCACCTCAGCGGCAATAGCTTTCACCAGCTCAGCATTTCCACTGACCTTCTGGCCAAACAGGCGGGTGGCGTCCGACATGTAAGCAAAGATCCATGGCACATTGCGAAGCGTCGCGCCGGTATAGAGGTAGCCACGCTCTCCCTTGTAACGCTGCAGCATGCCTCTCAACGCGTTCTCGGAAAGGACCAGTTGGGTCTCTTTCTCCAGGATGTAAACCACGCGATCGAACTGTTCGATCAATAGCTTGAGAATCTTCCGCGGGACGCCGTCAAACCTGGTTTTTCGTTCTGTTTTCTTGTGCTGGCGAGGCTGGAAGTACGGGCAATCGTTACGGGCCTCACTATCAAATGGAGCGATGCCGCTAATGCTCTTAGTAGCATGTTTCCCGAATGGGTTCTTCACGTTAGGCGGTAGCTCATACAGCCCAACCAGCTGGACAGGGTTGTCGCATGCCGGGCATACAGCAAACTGAGCTAGCTTGCCCGCACTCCCAGGCTGGTACCACGGATCTCTGCGGAAGGTCTCGGCCTCGAAACCTTCCTTGTCGATGATCTTGCTTTCTGTGTCTTCGATGCGGAGCTTATAGACATCCATCTTTGCTGAAACCGTATCAATAGAGGGTCTCTGGATGGTAACGAGCGAGGATAGGCAGCAGTAGGCCTAACTGACCCTTTTGGTGGTCACCCACTGGTTTGAAGCCCGCCCAAAGCATGCCTGACCGACCTGCGCGGGCCCTAAAGGCCAGATCACTTTGATCTGAGTAGCCATTGGCATGGAAGTGACCACTACATTCCATGATCATGACCGGTAAAGAACGGCTATGGATTCACACAATGGAGACTACAATGGCAAGCCTACGCTCCGTCCTGGAGGTAGCATGCTGAACGCGAAAGTCAGAGGCGCTTGTAGGAGTCAGCGATGAAAATAACCGGAAGAGTCGAAGTCGAGACCGTTATAGACGTCGTGTGCGATGTATGCCGTTGCTCCACCCGCTTGGATACTGGCGGGAATCAGTTCGGCGCCCTACAAGCACACTGGGGCTATGGTACTGCCCATGATGGGGAGCGCTATGAACTGCACCTGTGTGAGGATTGCTTCTTCCAAACATTGGCTTACCTCAAGCAGGAGCGGCGGACTCAAAATCTGTTCAGCGAGGATGGCCAGGATTTCATCGATGATCTTGGTCTGGTCGCAAAGGATGATTATTTCGGTGACGCCGGGAGCCGATAGCTTCGTTGACGCATGAAAATCCTGACGACAAAGGTGATCGCGCCCGCTTGAAGATACACAGACACCATCTCCCTTAATGCTGGAGTTCGGAAGGTGACTTGACCGGACGCTTACAGATCACTCAGCTACGCAGCGCTTTGGGATGCGCAGCTTGACACAGTGATTAGTCGAATCGACGGGTCAGTAAGAGGGGGAGTGATCCAGTGAAGCACGAGCGCAGTCAGGAGGCTCGCGATGGTGTTCACTGAGATTGAAACGAGAGCGTTACGCATTTTGGAGTCTATTTTTTGAAGTGGACCTCTATTTAATGCGCATAAACTGTGTGTCACCACCACCCGCAGAAAATTTCGTCACGCCCCAGAATGGGAATTCGCATTCGGGGCGCACCACGATTTATGTCGTGCCAGAAGCCGCCTGCAGTGCAATCAGTTGGCGAGCCAAGACTCGACTACCTCAGCGCCATACTCGTTTTTCCAGGCCTTGAGCGTACGCTGATTACCACCCTTGGTCTCAACAACCTCACCGCTGTGTGGATTCTTGTACACCTTCACTTCGCGCGGTTTCCGAGAGGTTTTTGGGGCCATATCAGCGGAAGCCACCGCTTGCGGATCGAGGATCATCACCACTTGGCGCAGACCGTAGCCGTACTCGTTGAGCAGGGCGCGAAGCTTCTTTTCGAATTCCATTTCCTGCTTCAAGGAAGAGTCATTTTTTAGCGCTTCCAGCTCGGCCAGTTGGGCTGCGAGCTGTTGTTCGAGTAAGCGAAATTCAGCGAGACGGGACATTGGATTCTCCAGATGATGTTCGGTGATTTTAGCAACCAAAAAAGAGAGCTTGCTAACTATCTTGATCCCACATGCTTGAATCGGCTATCGCGAGGCTGAGCGATCGGCGTGGATAAAAGGGTGGTGGCATCTGGGTCGTCGCTCTGCATCGCCTCACCCATTAGGCATTCAATCAGTTTTTTGCTTCTCACCCATACGTACTGCCGGCATGCTGCATTTGGTATGGATGGTCCCGCAACCGGGCGAAACCTAGCCTCCCAAAGGAGTTTGAACGCTTCCTTGGTCGACGTTCCCAGGTACACAGCGATCTCCGGTCCCAAAATATAGCCTCGCCTGAATCTTTCGATCGCTTGGGGCTTAACCACCAGTTGCGTACGCCTGCCGTGTTCGACGTTGGTACTCCAAAGCAGGCCAAGCCGAACAAACGCATAAGCGCATTCTTCTTTGACACCTAATAACGTAGCTGCTTTGACCACCGATAAACCGGGTAGGGTTAAGCCCTTGCCCCCTGTTCGGGCTTGTTGCCACGATGCAAACTCTTGCGGCTTGAGTAACCACGCCCCCACACCAACCGGGCCAGACTCGGCCTGTCGGTAGGCACGAAGTTCACCTGCGCGGATTGCTTGAACCAATTCGACCAACCCACCACCCTTGGGCAGCGAATGCTTGGCCAAGTAGTTGATCGTCACCAGACTTTGGTCAGTGCTGGTGGACAGCTTATCTTCAATCAGTTCGTTGACCGAGCGGCAGTCAATGAGCCACCTTTCGCCTGGGCGCGGTTCTCCTCCAAAGAACTGGAGGGTACCGCCAGCCAGCAGCTGCCTAACCCGCTTGTGACAGAGGCTTAGCAAATTCACGGTTTGTTTCATATCAACCGCGCCCTGGAGCTGCTGCGAAATCGACTTCAACTGATCCAGGTCCACGACCGTAAAGACACGACCTTCAGGGGCCTTTTCCCTATAGGCGATTTGTCCCTGCTGATGAAGGCGTTTTACGACTGATACCCCGAGACCACAAGCTTCAGCAGCAGAAGCGAAGGACACCCAACGATGTCTCTCAATCGTCTCCTCACTCAAATTGCGATTTCGCTTCGCTAACGGTGCTTCCCACGCATGCTGCAGAAATGATTCGAACTCTCGACGAAGAAAGTCAAAACAAGGGTCATCCAGATCACGGTGGATGTCGTGGTATATCGGTCCGAACGACCTGCTGAGCGTCCAATTGCCGCTATCGGAATGGACTTCCTTGAGGCCACTCAGCAGTTCTCTGAATGCGAGAGGCCAGTTCATGAGAACCACGCCCGCAGCGTTTGCCATATGCCGCGATATCTCTAGCGAACCCGAATCAGCGACCTTCAGCGGCTGGATTCTTTCCGTAGGCAAACTTCTGACAGCGAGACGCGATGACAACTCGTGAAACTGATCGTAGGTGAGGGCAGCCAATCCCGCGTCAGCTGGCAACGAGTCGGCGTAAAACCTATCTTCAAAGCCAGAGGTGAGCCAGGCGGCTGTATCACTCGCCGGTGCGATCTCAAAATTGCTCCCACTCAATGAGGTGCCACACGCTTGGCAACTATTCGCACTCATTGCGCTTGGATCGGTTTCCTTCAGACAGTTGGGGCACCGCCCGTGGAGTTCAGTGCCGTGGACAGAACATGTCGTAACCAGGGTCAAGCCCCAGCTTTCTCTCCAATAACCGGCTTCGCCCAAACAGATCGGACAGTAACGAGCGTGATGAGTCGTCCATAGCTTGACCCCTTTAGGCTTAGGATCACGAAACTCAGCAGCTACGATTGGCCAACTCAAAGGTCCCTCGATCTGCTGCAGCCAGTCCGCAACCTCGGTCTCGCCTGCTCGTGCAAAAGCTGTGAGCAGTTCCTTTCTGGGTAATCCGTTGGCTTTCGCCAGGCGCTGCAGGTACCCCAAAAGACTTTCGTCGTGGTGTGGTCGTGGGTTGATTAAAAGACCAAACATTCCTACACATCCATGAAATCGAAGACATAAAAATCAGGGGAGTAGAGCCGGGCCGATAAGCCCGGCCCTTGGCCGTCAGGTATTGCTCTCTTCGAACGTTTCAAACGGCTCCCGCTTCCCGAACAGAGGCTGGAAATTGAAGCTCGCACTGAAGGGGTTTCGTTCCTCGGTGGCGCAGCTCCAAACCTCGTCCTCAAAAGCCTGGGCAAGTACCGGAAGTTCAATCCCGGCAAGGTCCTGGACTTGAACCAGCCAAACAGCCCTGTCCACAATCTTTATGAGGTAGTCGATCAATCCATAGGAAGCCAGGTAGAAGCGTTTAATCATCGCTGGCTCTACAAAACTGATGGTTTGAACAGGCAGTTCGCCCTCGATTGCCTGCAACAACATCACGAAATGAAGAGACGTATTAGCGGAGAAGGTGAAGCGATCGTATGCCACCGTGGCCGAAAACCTGCGTCGCAGTTGCTCGTTTGCTAGCAGGAGATTTTCGGTGCGCTTCAGCCCAATCAGAACAAACGCGATATTGGTTTCATTCATCAGACTCTTGATCCAGTCTGCTGCCTCATACGCACCGTTACGACGATAATCGACCAGGTGCTGCGCCTCATCGAGGACCAACATCTCCACGCCAAGGTTCTTCAGCAGCAGGACTACACGTGCAAATTTAACCTCAGCCGAATGTCCTCGTGCCTCAGCGAAGGGGTCCTTCAACTCCGCCAAAATGGCTGCTGCCAGGTTCTTCTTCGTAGGTGACGAAGGCATCTCAACGAACAGAACTGCCCGCTTCTGTGGGTCATGGCTCTCCGATTCCTCCAGTGACCGAATGTACTCCTTGACCAATGTGCTCTTGCCCACACCGCTTGGACCTTGGATCAGCAACCCTTTACTTGCTCTGGTACGCCGACTATCGCCGTGGATATCGCCTAGTCGCGTCAACGCTCGCTCGACTTGAGGGCTGTGAATAAAACGATCGCGGAGCGTAAAGCTGTATTCACCATGCTCATAGCACTCAGAAAGATCGATGGCGTTCATGGCTTAGAACTCCCAGCAGGGCGACGAACCGAAACCTTGAAGGCTGCTGGCGGAATGTTAGGAATAGAGTCACCGGTCCATTCCACTTCAGCGAGTACCTTGGGTGGAGGCGTGCTTTCGGTCACTCGACCCTCCTTGTCAATTTTCGCTATGGCAGCTGCGCGCCGTTTTCTGAGCGTCTGCGAACGGCGGGCCTCGTCTGCATCCTCCATAATTTCCTGGTAGCACCTGTGCGTAGCCTCGAAGCTAGGCTGCTCATTGTATTTTTCTCGAAGCGCTTTCTCGGCAGCCTTCCACACCTCCCTGCTCTTACCGGCCATTCGCTCATCTTTGGCGGGCACTTTGAAGAACAAGTTTCTGAAGCGGTCGTGAACCCAGACGTGCCCGGCTTCGTCTCGATAGCGGACGTTTACCTTTTCCCCGTCTGCCAAACGCATACGGAGTTCAGCAAGTTCCGTAGAGTGGTAGCCCACTTTGGCTACCTCGATGCCGTAATGGTGAACCTTCACCGAGGCCCGCTTGGCCAGAATGCACTCCAACGAATCCAGGTCGACGGGAAGGCTAATGACATGGTTCGCCTCGCTAGTCCCCCAGACTTGAGCCGGTGTTCTGTTGTCCAGCCCCCGATGAGGAGTCTGGTGGTAACCATCGACGATCCATTTCACTACCACCGCTTCCAATTGAGGGAGCGTGAAGCATGCATTCTTCTCCGAGTCGTAATCGCCACGCTGCTGGATATTCGAGAAGGTGGTACCCGGGAGGTTGTGGATAAGCCCCAGGTTCTGTGTGCTGAAAAAGCGTTCGACGGCACCTTTCCTTTGAGGGGCCCTGGAAGCGGGATACATGATCTCGATACCCAACTCGTTGAACCCCATGATGAGATCACCCGCGTGAAATTCCGCCGCGTTGTCTGGGACGATGCGAGCCGGCAGCCCACGTGCCCACCATTCATTTCTCACTTTAGGAAAACGCTTCAGCAGTTCGGTCTTTGGACGGATTGAGCGTTCGATCACACGAAGCACGGTTTCCGTATTTGGCGCCGACAGGTGAAGCAGATATCCCATCACCATACGAGAGAAGCGGTCCAGGACGATCGTCAGATAGGGGCGCCCAATACACAACCCCGAGGTTTCATCCACAAGCTGTACGTCCAAGAGCGTGTGATCAATCTCCCACCGTTCCAGAATCTCATGGACACGTAGGACACCCGCCGCAACGCGGTGCTTTTTGTCTGCTGCGTATTTTCCAAGCCTCTCCTTATCCACAAGGTACGGATCCAGCTTGGCGATGTACCTTCGGACAGTCATTCCGCTTGGGATCTTGAGCTGATCCGAGGGCAAACGACTTTTGTTCCTCTCTTTAATCTGATCCTCGAACTCTGAAACGACCACGCTGACCGCAGGAATCGTGTCTTGCAGGTAGGTCTCATTGATCACCCCTTCAAGAATTGCTTCAAGCTCACCCTTGATCGCGGGAGCCCGGCCCTTTTTGGCATGCTGAGGGATGAGCTTTACTACGTTCTGGCCAATGTATTTAGAGGCCCAGCGTCGAATGGTGGAAACCGAGGGTACGCATGCATCCCCAATCTTTTTGGCGATATCTCTAAGTGTCTTGATCATGTCTTCGTCACCCGGCAGCTTGTATTTACCGCGCTTAGTTAAGTCGTCCAGATACTTGCGTCGGCGCAATGCTTCATCCCCATGTTTTTTGGGGAAGCATGAGATGTCTGGAGGGATGTTCCGTACATACGGAACCTTCCCGAGATAAGGCTGATCAGCGGAGATCTCGATCTCGCGCTTCTCGTAGGCCTCATAGAACTCCTTCTCGGATAGCTTCGTGGGCTCACCAAGCTCATCGAAAAAGAGCAGCTTCCGGTCGATAAGCCTCTTCTCAAGCACCATCAGTACGCCACGAACGATGACGACCAATTTCACCCTAAGGGAAAAGGTTTGCATGACGGTGCCCCCCCTGCAGGAAGACCGGGGAGTCAGTGTCAATTGACCTATCAAGGTCAATGCCCACCACCCCAAGGCCTAACAAGCGCCAGGCTTTCCTCTCACCAACCACGCAGAGCAAATCTGCAACGGTCATAGGCGGCCATTTGTTGAAGGCCACCATTACCTCCTCCAACGCCTGATGCGAAAGCTCTGGACCGCGCCGGTGATACATCAGCCTTCGAAGATTGGTAGCCAGGGGCTCAGCTTCAATTAACCTTTCAGTGACCACCGAAAAGTTACGAGCGGTGGCGCTGAAGTAGCGCTCAGCGGCATCCAGTCGCTGCCTGACACTGGCTATCTTCAGTCGGTCGTGAGGTTTCACTTCAAACCACCACTCGCGCCCATCCGCGAGGAAAACCTGTACGTCCGGGTAGTATTTGAAATAGCCCTGGAGCGATGGAATACGCTCCTCACTGGGCTGCGGGACGTAGCCGATGACCGCAGGAGACAGCTCAAGAAGCCGATAAAACGCGCCTTCGAGCTGGGACTCCCAGGGCATAGGCTTTTTATTTTTGAGCGATGGGAAGTAGCCGCGGTAATGGTTGGACCGCCGCGTGACCACCTTTCGTACTGTCATGAAACACCTCCGAAAATCTCGAAACGAGCGCCGACGCTGCGCCAAAAAATCAAGGCGCAGGGCGGGCGAAGTGAGGCCTTTCGACAGGCAACACTGTGCCGTCGAGTAGCCTCGCTAAGGTCGAAAAGATGGGAGAGGATTGACAGTCGCTTCGAAAAAGCAGACATTGCGGGTTCTCAGGACGCAAGTCTGCTTTGCTAAGCGCGGTCAGTCCTCTCGGGATTGATCGCGTTTTTCTACATTTTCAGGTCTCCTTTTCTGCTCATTAAGTCATGACACTCATGACTGATCAGAATCTCAAGCAACCGGTTTACTCTCTTTATTTCTAAACGATCACATCGTGGTCGCCGGCCCGGTTTGGATCTGGTCTTAGGTTCTCGCTTCAACCAGTTGATTCGACTAGAGATCCGCATAGCGAAGCGGAAAAAGTTGGTCATAGATCTTATTCCAACATCTCTTCGAAATCCACAAAAAGTCTGAATGGCCAATTACGGATAAAAGATGACTCAATGCCAAGTTATATAAATTAATACATAACAAGTATGTGTATTTCACTCTTAACTTGTTCACTTATTAATTCTTAAATACGCGTTGTTCCCTCTACACCTCAAATCCGCCCGATGAGCTTTTCAGATTTTTCGGTCTGCCATCAGATCACTTCCTCAACGTCTTCCTTCTACATTTCTGGAAGGAGAGGAGAGGGCGCCTCGGCAGGAATTTCAGGCAAAAAAAAAGCCCGCAAAGGCGGGCTTGATGGTGACCAGCTGGGACCAGGCATGGAGCCCGGCCGGTCAACTATTTGTGAAACCGTGCAGCTATTCTGTGAACCTACACCGAATCAGAAGTCCAGGTTCGATACCGACAGGGCGTTGCTTTCGATGAACTCGCGACGTGGCTCGACCGCATCACCCATCAGGGTGTTGAAGATCTGGTCCGCGGCGATCGCATCTTCGATGGTGACCTTGAGCATGCGGCGCACGGTTGGGTCCATCGTGGTTTCCCACAGCTGGTCCGGGTTCATCTCACCCAGCCCCTTGTATCGCTGGATGGTGTGACGCTTGGTGGTCTCGTTCATCAGCCAATCGAGGCCTTCCTTGAACTCGACAATCGCCTTGCGACGCTCACCGCGCTGCACGTAGGCACCTTCACCCAGCAGGCTAGCCAGCTTGGAGCCGATGTTGACCACAGTGCGGTAGTCATTACTGCCGAAGAAGTCGCGGTTGAAGGTGATGTAGCTGGCCAGGCCGTGGGAGGTGATTTCCACTTCCGGCAGCCACACATTTCGTTCCTTGTCTTCGCGCAGCGTAGCCTTGTACGCCAGGCCAGACTTCTGGCTGTTGTTAAGGCGTTCTTGCAGCTTAGCCAACCAGCTCTCCATGACAGCGTGGTCGCCCAGCTGCTCCAGGGTGACTTCCGGCAGATAGATGAAGTGCTCGGTCAGCTCTTCCGGGTACAGGCGCGACAAACGCTTGAGCGTCTTCATCACGCTACGGAATTCGTTGACCAACGCTTCCAGTTGTACACCGGAAACGGCTGGCGCCGATTCGTCCAGGTGCAGGCTGGCATCTTCGAGGGCCGATTGGGTCATGTATTCTTCCATGGCCTCGTCGTCCTTGATGTACTGCTCCTGCTTGCCTTTCTTCACCTTGTACAGCGGTGGCTGCGCAATGTAGATGTAGCCACGCTCGACCAGCTCAGGCAGCTGACGGAAGAAGAAGGTCAGCAACAAGGTACGAATGTGCGAACCGTCAACGTCAGCATCGGTCATGATGATGATGTTGTGATAGCGCAGCTTGTCGATGTTGTACTCTTCGCGACCGATGCCACAGCCCAGCGCAGTGATCAGCGTGCCCACTTCCTGGGACGAGATCATCTTGTCGAAACGCGCTTTCTCGACGTTGAGGATCTTGCCCTTCAGCGGCAGGATTGCCTGGGTACGACGGTTACGGCCTTGCTTGGCCGAACCACCTGCGGAGTCACCCTCCACCAGGTACAGTTCGGAAAGGGCAGGGTCCTTCTCCTGGCAGTCCGCCAGTTTGCCCGGCAGGCCAGCGATGTCCAGCGCACCTTTACGGCGCGTCATTTCACGAGCCTTGCGCGCGGCTTCACGGGCGCGGGCCGCGTCGATCATCTTGCCGACAACCGCTTTGGCTTCGTTCGGGTTTTCCAGCAGGAAGTCGGAGAAGTACTTGTTCATCTCCTGTTCCACGGCGGTTTTCACCTCCGAGGAGACCAGCTTGTCCTTGGTCTGCGAGCTGAACTTAGGGTCCGGAACCTTGACCGAAATAATCGCGGTCAGGCCTTCACGGGCATCGTCACCGGTGGTGGCGACCTTGTTTTTCTTCGCCAGGCCTTCCTGCTCGATGTAGCTGTTCAAGCTACGGGTCAGCGAGGAACGGAAACCGACCAGGTGGGTACCACCATCGCGCTGCGGGATGTTGTTGGTGAAGCACAGTAGGTTTTCGTTGAAGCTGTCGTTCCACTGCAGGGCGACTTCAACACCCACGCCATCATCACGCTGCACATTGAAGTGGAACACCTGGGAGTTGACCGGAGTCTTGTTGGTGTTCAGGTACTCAACGAACGCACGCAGGCCGCCTTCATATTTGAAGTACTCTTCCTTACCCGAGCGCTCGTCCTTCAGCAGAATACCCACGCCAGAGTTCAGGAACGACAGTTCACGAATACGCTTGGCCAGGATGTCCCAGCTGAAGTGAATGTTCTTGAAGGTTTCAGCCGACGGCTTGAAGTGGATGTGAGTACCGGTGGTTTCGCTTTCGCCCACAATGGCCATAGGCGCCTGTGGAACACCGTGTACGTAAGTCTGTTCCCAGATCTTGCCACTACGGCGAACGGTGAGTACCAGCTTCTCGGAAAGGGCGTTTACAACCGAAACACCTACACCGTGCAGACCGCCGGAAACCTTGTAGGAGTTGTCGTCGAACTTACCGCCAGCGTGCAGCACGGTCATGATGACCTCGGCTGCGGAAACGCCTTCTTCTTTATGCACGTCGACCGGAATGCCGCGACCGTTGTCGCGCACACTGATGGATTCATCCGTGTGGATGATGACGGTGATGTCATCGCAGTGCCCCGCGAGGGCTTCGTCGATCGAGTTGTCGACCACCTCGAAGACCATGTGGTGCAGGCCGCTACCGTCATCGGTGTCGCCAATGTACATGCCGGGACGCTTGCGCACGGCATCCAAACCTTTCAGCACCTTAATGCTGGAGGAGTCGTACGTTTGATTTTCGCTCATGCCTTCACTCCCGATGGTCGTGGGTCTGGGTGATACAGCCTTGTTCCACGTGGAACAAAGCAACTGGCGTTTCCGTCTGCCAGCCTTCCCTCAGTAATTCGTGATCTACACAGGTGATGAACACCTGGCAGCGTAATTCTTCTAGCAAGCGGCACAGCGCACGGCGATGCTGATCGTCCAATTCGGACGGCAAGTCATCCACCAGATAAATACAGTGTCCGCGGCGGGCCTGGCTAACGAGGTGACCTTGGGCAATGCGCAATGCACAAACCACCAACTTTTGCTGACCACGCGACAAGATGTCGGCTGCGTTGTTGGCAGCCAGACGAAGACGTAGATCAGCACGCTGCGGACCGGCCTGGGTATGGCCCATCTGCTGATCGCGAAGAAGAGAAGAGGCGAGTACTTCGTTGAGTTCCCGGTCCTTGTCCCAGCCTCGGTAGTAGCTAAGGGTCAACCCGTCCAGCTCGACCAGTTCGCTCAGGGTTTGCTCGAAGACGGGCTTCAAGGCCTTGATATAGTTGCGACGGTATTCATCTATTTCGGCACTGGCGAGGCACAATTCCCGGTCCCAGGCCGCTTGCGAAGCTGGGTCAAGTGTACCATGCCGCAACCATGAGTTCCGCTGCCGCAGCGCCTTCTGCAGCCGTTGCCAGGCCGGCATAAAGCGGGGTTCCACGTGGAACACTCCCCAATCCAGAAACTGCCGCCGGATCTTCGGCGCACCTTCCAGTAAGCGGAAACTGTCTGGGTTGATCAACTGTAGCGGCAAAAGCTCAGCCAGCTGAGCGGCGCTCTTGGCGTTCTGCCCGTCTATACGGATAGTGAAATCGCCCGCCCGCTCACGCGATACGCCCAGGTTGGTAGTGCCGCCTTCGGCCAACTGCACTTCGCCAAAAACGGTGCACGCCGCTTGCTCGTACTGAATGACGGGGTTCAGGCGAGTGCTGCGAAACGACCTGGCCAGCCCAAGCAAGTGGATCGCTTCAAGCACACTCGTTTTGCCGCTGCCGTTGGCGCCGTAGAGGATATTGATGCGCGGGGAGGGTGAGAGGGTCACCGGGTGCAGATTGCGCACCGCGGTGACCATGATACGTCTAAGGGACATTAGGCCTGCTACGTGTTACAGACGCATCGGCATGACAACGTAGGACGAGTCGTCATTGCCCGCTTCCTGCAACAGCGCACTGCTGTTGGAGTCGGACAGAATCAGACGCACCTGTTCTGTAGTCATCACACCCAATACGTCCAGCAGGTAGCTGACGTTGAAGCCGATCTCTAGCGAGGTGCCTTCATAGTCCACGCTGATCTCTTCTTCTGCTTCTTCCTGCTCAGGGTTGTTGGCCTGAATCTTCAGCTGACCTGCGGCCAACTGCAGGCGGATACCGCGGTACTTCTCGTTAGACAAGATCGCGGTGCGGCTGAACGCTTCACGCAGCGCCTGACGGTCGCCGATGACCAGCTTGTCACCGCCCTTGGGCAGTACTCGCTCGTAATCCGGGAACTTGCCGTCCACCAGTTTCGAGGTGAAGGTGAATTCGCCAGTGGTCGCACGGATGTGGTGCTGACCCAGGACGATGCTGACCATGCCTTCTGGGTCGGTTAGCAGGCGCGCCAGCTCGAGGATACCTTTACGCGGCACGATAACCTGGTGGCGCTCATCCTGCTCGATGGCTGCGCTCATGGAGCACAGCGCGAGGCGGTGACCGTCAGTGGAGACTGCGCGCAGGGTATTGCGAGATACCTCGAGCAGCATGCCGTTGAGGTAGTAACGCACGTCCTGTTGAGCCATGGCGAAACTGGTGCGCTCGATCAGGCGACGCAGCTTGCTCTGCTCCAGGTTGCAAGTGAGCGAACCTGGGCCTTCTTCCACCGTCGGAAAGTCGTTGGCAGGCAGGGTCGACAGGGTGAAACGGCTACGGCCGGCCTTGACCAACAGCTTCTGCTCGTCGACCTTGATATCGATCAGAACGTCGTTCGGCAGGCTCTTGCAGATGTCCATCAGCTTGCGCGCCGGGACAGTGATTTCGCCGGGCTCTGCCGGCTCTTCCAGTTGCACGCGGCCTACCAGTTCGACTTCCAGGTCGGTACCGGTCAACGACAACTGCTGGCCTTGCACGACCAGCAGTACGTTGGACAGGACCGGCAAGGTCTGACGGCGCTCGACGACACCGGCGACCAGTTGCAGGGGTTTCAACAGGGCTTCGCGTTGAATGGTGAAATGCATGGTCTAGTCCCTTGCCTTCAATTAGCTGCGCTGACGGCCATCAGGTAGTCAGCGTGCGCAGCAGGTTCTTGTAGTCCTCGCGGATGTCCGCGTCGGATTCTTTCAGTTCGTTGATCTTGCGGCAGGCGTGTAGCACGGTGGTGTGGTCACGGCCGCCAAACATGTCGCCGATCTCCGGCAGACTGTGGTTTGTCAGCTCCTTGGACAACGCCATGGCAACCTGACGCGGGCGGGCGACCGAGCGCGAACGGCGCTTGGACAACAGATCGGAGATCTTGATCTTGTAGTACTCAGCGACAGTGCGCTGAATGTTATCCACACTCACCAGCTTGTCTTGCAGCGCCAGCAAGTCCTTCAGCGATTCACGAATCAGCTCGATGGTGATGTCGCGGCCCATGAAGTGCGAGTGGGCGATAACCCGCTTCAATGCGCCTTCAAGCTCACGCACGTTGGAGCGAATACGCTGGGCGATGAAGAACGCCGCATCGTGCGGCAGCTCGACCTTGGCCTGGTCGGCCTTCTTCATCAGGATCGCCACGCGGGTTTCCAGCTCCGGCGGCTCCACGGCCACCGTCAAACCCCAGCCGAAACGTGACTTCAGGCGCTCTTCCAGGCCTTCGATCTCTTTCGGATAGCGGTCGCTGGTAAGAATCACCTGCTGACCACCTTCAAGCAGCGCGTTGAAGGTGTGGAAAAACTCCTCCTGCGAACGCTCCTTGCGGGCGAAGAACTGGATGTCGTCGATCAGCAACGCATCGACCGAACGGTAGAAGCGTTTGAATTCATTGATCGCGTTGAGCTGCAAGGCCTTGACCATGTCGGCGACGAAACGCTCGGAATGCAGGTAGACCACCTTGGCATTCGGGTTCTTCTTCAACAGATGGTTACCCACAGCGTGCATCAGGTGCGTCTTGCCCAGGCCTACACCGCCATACAGGAACAGCGGGTTGTAACCGTGCTTGGGGTTGTCGGCAACCTGCCAGGCAGCAGCCCGGGCCAGCTGGTTCGACTTACCTTCGACGAACGTTTCGAAGGTGAAGGTGCGGTTCAGGTAGCTGGTGTGCTTGAGCGCACCTTCTACCTGCACGTTGCGCTGTTCGGTGCGACCCGATGCGACGGGTGCCGGAGCGCTATCGGCCATCGAGTCATAAGTGTCGCGCGAAGACGGCTCGGCCGAGTCGTTGGCCATCACGGGCTCGGCCACCGGCGACGACACTGGGCCAGCCACCGCCAAGACGGGTGCGGCTGCAGGTTGCGCAGGATTCTGCGCCAGAGAAGCAGCTACCGCCGCGCTGACCGGTGCATTAGGTGCAGCGCGCGGGGCGGAGCTGCGACGGCTGCCTATTAACAAGGAAAGGGCAGGCGCAATGCCGGTCCCGTTCTCACCCAACAGTTCGAGCAGACGGCCGAGGTACTTTTCATTCACCCAATCGAGAACGAAACGGTTAGGCGCATACACGCGCAACTCGTCGCCTTCGGCTTCGACCTGTAGTGGACGGATCCAGGTGTTGAATTGCTGGGCAGGCAGTTCATCGCGCAGAAGCTCCACGCACTGCTGCCAAAGTTCCACTGACACGGATATCCCCTGAGTTTGAAAGCCGGATGAGGCAAAAACAAACCGCCATTGTACCGGTCGAGCGACCAGTTATCCACATGTGGAAACATTCAGAGCCATGACAAAACAGCCATTTAGCGACCAAAAAGACACTTCGGCACTGTGAATAAGCTCTGTGGATAACCGTACCTGAGGGCTATGCACAACCCTGGGTCGAGCCCTGTTGATAACTCGCCTGTGGATAATGACCCTTTTCATCCACAGGCTATGCTCAGCCGTGACACAAGCGCAGCACCGGTTGTGGACAACGTTTCAAAACTCTGTACAGCCCGTGATCCATGGCCTCTAGCGGTTTATCCACAGAAACTTATCCACTTAAGATTTATAAGTTATTCAGAAAAGCTTTTTATATGTCTCTTCTTTTTTTTCATTTTGTCGTCCGTCTGCCTGCTCGATCATGCTCCGCCCCGACGAACGTTGGAAGGGGGTGAGCCACGGCACCATCCATAAGGAAAGGCTGGTTGGAAATTGACCTATTGGCTTGCTTTCTCTAGAATCGCCGATCTCTTAAAAAGGGGGCCATTCCGGCCCGTTGTCGACAAACCCAGGTAACAACGCCATGAAACGTACTTTCCAACCAAGCACCATCAAGCGCGCTCGCACCCACGGCTTCCGTGCCCGTATGGCTACCAAGAACGGCCGCGCTGTTCTGTCGCGTCGTCGTGCCAAAGGCCGTAAGCGTCTGGCCATTTGATTTTTCGGCACAGGTGGTGAGTCAGGACTTCAGTCGGGAAAAGCGACTGCTTACACCCCGGCATTTCAAAGCGGTCTTCGACTCCCCAACCGGCAAGGTTCCAGGGAAAAACCTGCTGATCCTTGCCCGCGAGAACGGTCTCGATCACCCACGCCTCGGCTTGGTGATCGGCAAGAAGAGCGTCAAGCTCGCTGTTCAACGCAATCGCCTCAAGCGCTTGATGCGCGATTCCTTCCGTCTGCACCAGCACATGCTGGCTGGCCTGGACATAGTGATCGTCGCGCGCAAGGGATTGGGTGAGATAGAAAACCCGGAATTGCACCAACACTTTGGCAAGCTCTGGAAACGCCTGGCGCGCAGCCGGCCCACTCCAGCGGCAGACGCCAATTCCGCAGGGGTAGACAGTCAAAATGCGTAAACTGGCCCTCGTTCCGATCCAGTTTTACCGTTACGCCATCAGTCCTCTGATGGCCAGCCACTGTCGTTTCTACCCCAGTTGCTCCTGTTATGCGTTAGAAGCCATTGAAACTCATGGCCTCTTGCGTGGCGGGTGGCTAACCGTTCGTCGCCTGGGGCGTTGTCATCCGTGGAACGACGGTGGTTTCGATCCCGTTCCCCCCGCGCCTTCCTCCCGAACTTCTTCGATAGCCGAGTAATCATGGATATTAAACGCACGATCCTGATCGCCGCCCTGGCAATCGTGTCCTACGTCATGGTCCTGAAGTGGAACGATGACTACGGCCAGGCTGCCCTGCCGACTCAGAATACTGCTGCCAGCACAGTTGCTCCGGGCCTGCCCGATGGCGTACCTGCCGCAAACAACGGCGCCAGCGCCGATGTACCGAGCGCCAACGGCGAGGCGAGCCCTGCCGAACTGGCACCCGTTGCACTCAGCAAGGATCTGATCCGGGTCAAGACCGATGTGCTGGAACTGGCTATCGACCCAGTCGGCGGTGACATCGTCCAGCTGAACCTGCCGAAGTACCCACGCCGTCAGGACCATCCGGACATTCCGTTCCAGCTGTTCGACAACGGTGGCGAGCGTGTGTACCTGGCCCAGAGCGGCCTGACCGGCGCCAATGGCCCGGATGCCCGTTCTACCGGCCGTCCGCTCTATGCAGCCGAGCAGAAGTCCTACCAGCTGGCCAACGGCCAGGAACAACTGGTAGTCGACCTGAAGTTCAGCGACAACGGCGTCAACTACATCAAGCGCTTCAGCTTCAAGCGCGGTGAGTACGACCTGAACGTCAGCTACCTGATCGACAACCAGAGCGGCCAGGCCTGGAGCGGCAACATGTTTGCCCAGCTCAAGCGTGACGCCAGCGGCGATCCATCTTCGAGCACTGCAACCGGTACTGCCACGTACCTGGGCGCTGCCCTGTGGACAGCTGGCGAGCCGTACAAGAAAGTGTCGATGAAGGACATCGACAAAGGTAGTTTGAAAGAAAATGTGTCCGGCGGCTGGGTTGCCTGGCTGCAGCACTACTTCGTGACTGCGTGGATCCCTGCCAAGTCCGACAACAACGTTGTTCAGACGCGCAAGGACAGCCAGGGCAACTACATCATCGGCTACACCGGCCCAGCCATCAGCGTACCTGCTGGCGGTAAGGTCGAAACCAGCGCGATGCTGTACGCCGGTCCGAAAATTCAGTCCAAGCTCAAGGAGTTGTCCCCAGGCCTGGAACTGACCGTCGACTACGGCTTCCTGTGGTTCATCGCCCAGCCGATCTTCTGGCTGCTGCAACATATCCACAGCCTGTTGGGTAACTGGGGCTGGTCGATCATCGTCCTGACCATGCTCATCAAGGGCCTGTTCTTCCCGCTGTCGGCTGCCAGCTACCGCTCGATGGCGCGTATGCGTGCCGTTGCGCCGAAGCTTGCTGCGCTGAAGGAACGCTTCGGTGACGATCGCCAGAAGATGTCCCAGGCGATGATGGAGCTGTACAAGAAAGAGAAGATCAACCCGCTGGGTGGCTGCCTGCCGATCCTGGTTCAGATGCCGGTATTCCTGGCCCTGTACTGGGTACTGCTGGAAAGCGTAGAGATGCGCCAAGCCCCATGGATGCTGTGGATCACCGACCTGTCGATCAAGGATCCGTTCTTCATCCTGCCGATCATCATGGGCGCGACCATGTTCATCCAGCAGCGCCTGAACCCGACGCCGCCGGATCCGATGCAGGCCAAGGTGATGAAAATGATGCCAATCATCTTCACCTTCTTCTTCCTGTGGTTCCCGGCTGGCCTGGTGCTGTACTGGGTTGTGAACAACTGCCTGTCGATTTCGCAGCAGTGGTACATCACCCGCCGTATCGAAGCAGCGACCAAAAAAGCTGCTGCTTGACGGGCTACTGCGCTAGCCTGTGAATAAAAACGCCCCCTCGGGGGCGTTTTTGCTATCTGTCGTTTTTGTCGTAGAGGCTTTCGAGCATGAACACTGTGCGTGAAACCATCGCTGCCATCGCTACTGCCCAAGGCCGTGGAGGCGTGGGCATCGTCAGGCTGTCCGGGCCACTAGCAGCCCAGGCTGGCCAGCTCATTACCGGCCGCACGCTGACGCCGCGCCATGCCCATTACGGCCCGTTCCGCGACGAGGAAGGGCTGGTGCTGGATGAGGGCATTGCGCTGTTCTTCCCTGGGCCGAACTCGTTCACCGGCGAAGACGTGCTCGAGTTGCAAGGGCACGGCGGCCCGGTGGTGCTGGACATGCTGCTGCAGCGTTGCGTACAGGTCGGCTGCCGGCTGGCGCGCCCCGGCGAGTTCAGCGAGCGGGCATTCCTCAACGACAAGCTCGACCTGGCCCAGGCCGAAGCCATCGCCGACCTGATCGAGGCCAGCTCCAGCCAGGCGGCGCGCAATGCCCTGCGCTCGCTCCAGGGCGAATTTTCCAAACGTGTGCACAGCCTTACCGAAGCGCTGATCGCTTTACGTATCTACGTCGAGGCGGCCATCGACTTCCCTGAGGAAGAAATCGATTTCCTCGCCGATGGCCATGTCCTGTCGATGCTCGATACCGTGCGCGCCGAGTTGTCCACAGTGCAGCGTGAAGCCGGGCAGGGTGCATTGCTGCGCGACGGCATGACAGTCGTGATTGCCGGCAGGCCCAATGCCGGCAAGTCGAGCTTGCTCAACACCCTCGCCGGGCGTGAGGCGGCTATCGTCACCGACATCGCCGGCACCACTCGGGACATTCTGCGTGAACATATCCACATCGACGGCATGCCGCTGCATGTGGTCGATACAGCGGGCTTGCGCGACACCGACGACCATGTGGAAAAGATTGGTGTAGAACGCGCGCTCAAGGCCATTGGCGAGGCCGATCGGGTGTTGCTGGTGGTCGACTCCACCGCGCCGGAAGCCTGCGACCCGTTCGCCTTGTGGCCTGAGTTTCTGGACCAGCGGCCCGAGCCGGGCAAGGTCACGCTGATACGTAACAAGGCTGATCTCAGTGGCGAGCAGGTGGGGCTTGAGCAGTGCGACGACGGCCACGTGACGATCACTTTGAGCGCCAAGGGCGACGACCAGGGGCTGCAGTTGCTGCGCGATCACCTGAAGGCGTGCATGGGCTATGAACAGACCGCCGAGAGCGGCTTTAGCGCCCGTCGCAGGCACCTGGATGCCCTGCATCAGGCCAGCACTCACCTGGAACACGGCCGTGCGCAATTGACCCTGGCCGGTGCTGGAGAGCTGCTGGCCGAGGACCTGCGGCAGGCACAACAAGCGCTTGCCGAGATCACTGGGGCGTTCAGTTCCGATGACCTGCTAGGGCGGATCTTCTCCAGTTTCTGCATCGGCAAATAGTTTTTTTCGCCGAACCATCCACAGCCGCTCCCTACGGAGCGGCTTTTTTTTGCCTGAAATTCGAGTAATCCAGAAACCTGACCCGTACCTGGGCAAGAAAATTTCCAGCGAAGACCGCAAATCTACGCTCTGAGCCCTGTGGAAAACTCACCATAGGCTCAGTTGATAACCCTGCTTTTTTCATGAGGACAAAACCGCCTGTGGGTAAATAGGCATTTCATCCACAGGCTAAATCGGCTTATCCAGAGCCCTCAGGGCACTCCAGGCACAGGGTTTAATTTTGCTGTACACAGCGAATATATTGGGCTACAGAACCTTATCCACAGAACATGACGTGCATAAGAATAAACATAAAAACAAAGCTTTTTAAATTTCTTCTCTCTGATTTCTGTTGTCTGCCACTCATCCACAGCCTGGTCAAAATTTGCCCATAAGGTTTCTTTAGAGGGGGTGAAGTCCCTATACTTGTCCGCTTACCTTCTCTATTCGCAAAAACAGGCACGAGGTGCGTGGTGGATTTCCCTTCCCGTTTTGAAGTGATCGTCATCGGCGGCGGCCATGCCGGTACCGAGGCTGCGCTTGCGTCTGCACGCATGGGTGTAAAAACCCTGCTGCTGACCCATAACGTGGAAACCCTCGGTCACATGAGCTGCAACCCCGCCATCGGTGGCATCGGCAAAAGCCATCTGGTCAAAGAGATCGATGCGCTCGGCGGTGCAATGGCACTGGCCACCGACAAGAGCGGCATCCAGTTCCGCGTCCTGAACAACCGCAAGGGGCCGGCCGTGCGCGCCACCCGTGCACAGGCAGACCGCGCCATCTACAAGGCTGTGGTACGCGAGATCCTGGAAAACCAGCCCAACCTGTGGATATTCCAGCAGTCCTGTGACGACCTGATCGTCGAGCAGGACCAGGTCAAAGGCGTGGTCACGCAGATGGGCCTGCGCTTTTTCGCCGACTCCGTCGTACTGACTACCGGCACTTTCCTCGGCGGCCTTATCCACATTGGCCTGCAGAACCATTCTGGTGGCCGTGCCGGCGATCCACCTTCGATTGCCCTGGCTCACCGCATGCGTGAACTGCCGCTGCGCGTCGGCCGCCTGAAAACCGGTACCCCACCGCGTATCGATGGGCGTTCGGTGGACTTTTCGGTCATGACCGAGCAACCGGGCGACACGCCGATCCCGGTCATGTCGTTCATGGGCAACGCGGCGATGCACCCGCGCCAAGTCAGCTGCTGGATTACCCACACCAACGCGCGCACCCACGAAATCATCGCCTCGAACCTCGACCGTTCGCCGATGTATTCCGGTGTAATCGAAGGCGTCGGCCCACGTTACTGCCCGTCGATCGAAGACAAGATCCACCGCTTTGCCGACAAGGAAAGCCACCAGGTGTTCATCGAGCCGGAAGGCCTGACCACCCACGAGCTGTACCCCAACGGGATTTCAACTTCGTTGCCATTCGACGTGCAGCTGCAGCTGGTTCGCTCGATCCGCGGCATGGAAAACGCCCACATCGTCCGCCCGGGCTATGCGATCGAGTACGACTACTTCGACCCGCGTGACCTCAAGTACAGCCTCGAGACCAAAGTCATCGGCGGCCTGTTCTTCGCGGGCCAGATCAACGGTACAACCGGTTACGAAGAAGCCGGCGCCCAGGGCCTGTTGGCCGGGACCAACGCCGCGTTGCGCGCGCAAGGCCGCGAAAGCTGGTGCCCGCGCCGTGACGAGGCGTACATCGGGGTACTGGTCGACGACCTGATCACCCTGGGTACCCAGGAGCCGTACCGCATGTTCACGTCGCGTGCCGAATACCGGCTGATTCTGCGTGAAGACAACGCCGACCTGCGCCTGACCGAGAAAGGCCGCGAGCTTGGCCTGATTGACGACGAGCGCTGGGCGGCGTTCTGCGCCAAGCGCGACGGCATCGAGCGCGAAGAACAACGCTTGAAGTCGACCTGGGTGCGCCCGAACACACCGCAAGGCCAGGCCGTTGTGGATAAGTTCGGTACCCCACTGAGCCACGAATACAGCCTGCTCAACCTGCTGGCCCGTCCGGAAATCGACTACGCCGGGCTGATCGAAGCCACCGGCGGTGAGGTGATCGATCCACAGGTTGCCGAACAGGTCGAGATCAAGACCAAGTACGCCGGTTACATCGACCGCCAGCAGGATGAGATCGCGCGCCTGCGGGCCAGCGAAGACACCCGCCTGCCTGTGGATATCGACTACACCACGATTTCCGGCCTGTCCAAGGAGATTCAGGGCAAGCTCGGCCAGACTCGCCCGGAAACCCTGGGCCAGGCTTCGCGTATCCCAGGCGTCACGCCTGCGGCGATTTCCCTGTTGCTGATTCATCTGAAAAAACGCGGCGCTGGCCGCGAATTGGAGCAAAGCGCTTGAGTTCCCTGGTCACCCCGCAACACGCTGAAGAGTTGTCCACAGGCGCGCGCCAGCTCGGTGTCGAGCTGAGCGCCGAACAACATGAACGTCTGCTCGGCTACCTGGCCTTGTTGATCAAGTGGAACAAAGCGTACAACCTGACCGCGGTGCGCGACCCAGACGAGATGGTTTCGCGCCATCTGCTCGACAGCCTCAGCGTCATGGAATTTATCCACAACGCGCGCGACAGCTGGCTGGATGTCGGCAGCGGTGGTGGCATGCCGGGTATTCCCTTGGCTATCCTGCACCCGCACAAACGCGTGACCGTGCTGGATGCCAATGGCAAGAAAACCCGTTTCCTCACCCAGGTGAAAATGGAGTTGAAGCTCGACAACCTCACGGTTATCCACAGCCGGGTCGAGGCCTTCCAGCCACCACAGCCGTTCAGCGGCATCATCTCCCGCGCCTTCAGCAGCATGGAGAACTTCACCAACTGGACCCGCCACTTGGGCGACACCGGGACGCAATGGCTTGCAATGAAGGGGCTGCATCCTGCCGATGAACTGGTAGCATTGCCCGCAGACTTCACAGTGGAAAGCGAGCAGGCCCTGACCGTTCCAGGTTGCCAGGGCCAGCGCCATCTGCTGATACTGCGCCGCAAGGCATGACTGGGAACACACGCAACAATGGCTAAGGTATTCGCAATCGCGAACCAGAAAGGTGGTGTGGGTAAAACCACCACCTGTATCAATCTCGCTGCATCGCTGGCCGCGACCAAACGTCGTGTGCTGCTGATCGACCTCGATCCGCAGGGCAACGCCACCATGGGCAGCGGCGTGGACAAACATGAACTCGAGCACTCGGTCTACGACCTGCTGATCGGGGAATGCGACCTTGCCCAGGCCATGCACTACTCCGAGCACGGCGGCTTCCAGTTGTTGCCGGCCAACCGCGACCTGACTGCCGCGGAAGTGGTGCTGCTGGAAATGCAGGTCAAGGAGAGCCGCCTGCGCAATGCCCTGGCGCCGATCCGCGAGAACTACGACTACATCCTCATCGACTGCCCACCGTCGCTGTCGATGCTGACGCTCAACGCGCTGGTCGCTTCGGATGGGGTGATTATCCCGATGCAGTGCGAGTACTACGCACTGGAAGGTCTCAGCGACCTTGTGGATAACATCAAGCGCATTGCCGCTCGTCTGAATCCTCAGCTGAAGATCGAAGGCTTGTTGCGGACCATGTACGACCCGCGCCTGAGCCTGAACAACGATGTTTCGGCGCAGCTCAAGGAACACTTCGGCGAGCAGCTGTACGACACCGTCATTCCGCGCAACATCCGCCTGGCCGAGGCACCGAGCTTCGGCATGCCGGCGCTGGCGTACGACAAGCAATCGCGTGGCGCATTGGCCTACCTGGCCCTGGCCGGGGAACTGGTTCGCCGTCAACGCCGTCAATCACGCACTGCACAGACAACTTAAGGAATCCGCATGGCCGTTAAGAAACGGGGTCTCGGACGTGGGTTGGATGCACTGCTCAGTGGTCCGTCCGTCAGCGCGCTCGAAGAGCAGGCTGTGAAGATCGACCAGAAAGAACTGCAACACCTGCCGGTCGAGCTGATCCAGCGTGGCAAGTACCAGCCGCGCCGGGACATGGATCCGCAAGCGCTGGAAGAGCTGGCGCACTCGATCCGCACCCATGGCGTGATGCAGCCGATCGTGGTGCGCCCGGTCGATGGCAACCGCTTCGAGATCATTGCCGGTGAGCGCCGCTGGCGCGCCACGCAGCAGGCCGGGCTGGACACCATCCCGGCAATGGTCCGTGAAGTGCCGGACGAAGCCGCTATCGCCATGGCCCTGATCGAGAACATCCAGCGCGAGGACCTTAACCCGCTGGAAGAGGCCCTGGCACTGCAGCGCCTGCAGCAGGAGTTCGAGTTGACCCAGCAGCAGGTGGCCGATGCCGTCGGCAAGTCGCGGGTTACCGTGGCCAACTTGCTGCGCCTGATCTCGCTGCCTGAAGCGATCAAGACCATGCTCGCCCACGGCGATCTGGAGATGGGCCACGCCCGTGCTTTGCTCGGCCTGGAAGAAGATCGGCAGGAAGAGGGGGCGCGTCATGTTGTCGCACGCGGCCTCACCGTGCGCCAAACCGAGGCACTGGTGCGCCAGTGGCTCAGCGGCAAACCTGATCCGGTAGAACCGAGCAAACCTGATCCGGATATCGAGCGCCTTGAACAGCGGCTCGCAGAGCGCCTGGGCTCCCCCGTGCAGATACGTCATGGGAACAAGGGAAAAGGCCAGTTGGTTATTCGATATAATTCGCTTGACGAGTTGCAGGGCGTCCTTGCTCACATCCGCTGAAACAATTCCCGTTGTAGCGCGCAGTCGGAAATCACTACCGAAGAGTTGAATAGGGGTTAATCCACCCCTATACTCTGCGCGCATTTTGTCGGCACAAATTATGCCAAGTCGATACTGACTTGTTGGTCGACTTCCGAGGAGCAGTTGTGATGGAAATCCGCACGCCAAACCGCCTGCCTTTCCATCGCTGGGCGGTTTTTCCGGTACTGTTGGCTCAATTTGTCGTACTGCTGCTGGCAACGTTGGTGTTGTGGCAGTGGAAAGGGGCGGTCAGTGGATATTCAGGTCTCTGCGGAGGTTTGATTGCCTGGCTACCCAACATGTATTTCGCCTGGAAGGCTTTTCGCTTTAGCGGAGCCCGGGCGGCACAAGCCATCGTCAAGTCGTTTTACGCAGGCGAGGCTGGCAAGATGATTTTGACGGCAGTGCTGTTCGCACTGACCTTCGCAGGAGTGAAGCCACTGGCGCCGTTAGCAGTATTCGGCGTCTTCGTGTTGACCCTTTTGGTCAGCTGGTTTGCGCCCCTGCTGATGAATAAAAGACTTTCGAGACCTTAGGGCGTTTGAGGCAACCATGGCAGCAGAAACCGCTTCGGGCTATATCCAGCACCACTTGCAGAACCTGACCTACGGTCAACTACCAGACGGCAGCTGGGGCTTCGCCCATTCGGCTGCAGAAGCCAAGGCAATGGGCTTCTGGGCGTTCCACCTGGACACCCTGGGTTGGTCCGTCGCGCTGGGTCTGATCTTCCTGTTCATCTTCCGCATGGCGGCGAAGAAGGCGACCTCCGGCCAACCTGGCGGTCTGCAGAACTTCGTCGAGGTGATGGTCGATTTCGTCAACGGCAGCGTGAAGGACTCCTTCCACGGCCGTAGCCCGGTGATCGCACCGCTGGCGCTGACCATCTTCGTCTGGGTATTCCTGATGAACGCCGTCGACCTGGTCCCGGTCGACTGGATTCCTCAGCTGGCCATCCTGATCTCCGGTGACCCGCACATTCCGTTCCGCGCCGTGTCGACCACCGACCCGAACGCGACGCTGGCCATGGCCTTCAGCGTATTCGCCCTGATCATCTTCTACAGCATCAAGGTGAAGGGCCTGGGCGGCTTCATCGGTGAGCTGACCCTGCACCCGTTCGGCAGCAAGAACATCTTCGTGCAGATCCTGCTGATCCCGGTGAACTTCCTGCTGGAATTCGTCACCCTGATCGCCAAGCCGATCTCGCTGGCACTGCGTCTGTTCGGCAACATGTACGCCGGCGAGCTGGTGTTCATCCTGATCGCCGTGATGTTCGGCTCCGGCCTGCTGTGGCTCAGCGGCCTGGGTGTGGTGCTGCAGTGGGCGTGGGCTGTGTTCCACATCCTGATCATCACCCTGCAAGCTTTCATCTTCATGATGCTTACCATCGTCTACCTGTCGATGGCTCACGAAGATAACCATTAAGACCGCCTGGCGTGTCTGATAGCCTTCCCCGCTCGTTTGGGGGGAGGGCTTAAAAAGTCCGCAAGGGCAGCTGTTCCAAACGATTTGTTTTACCGCTTCAAACTAAAAACCTAACCAATACGACGTAAAAGTCGGGAGGAAAGATGGAAACTGTAGTTGGTCTGACCGCTATCGCTGTTGCTCTGCTGATCGGCCTGGGTGCTCTGGGTACCGCCATTGGTTTCGGCCTGCTGGGCGGCAAATTCCTGGAAGGTGCTGCTCGTCAGCCTGAGATGGTTCCGATGCTGCAGGTCAAAATGTTCATCGTTGCCGGTCTGCTCGACGCCGTAACCATGATCGGTGTTGGTATCGCTCTGTTCTTCACCTTCGCGAATCCGTTCGTTGGTCAGATCGCCGGCTAATCACTCGTATTCACGAGTTGATGGCTGTATGAATTAAGACCGAGCGAGGTGTTGGCGTGAACATTAATGCAACCCTGATTGGCCAATCCGTTGCTTTTCTGATTTTTGTACTCTTCTGCATGAAGTACGTATGGCCTCCGGTCATTACTGCTCTGCAAGAGCGCCAAAAGAAGATTGCCGACGGCTTGGACGCTGCCAACCGCGCAGCTCGCGACCTGGAGCTGGCCCAAGAAAAAGCGGGTCAGCAACTGCGTGAAGCTAAAGCACAGGCAGCCGAAATCATTGAGCAAAGCAAGAAACGCGCTGCTCAGCTTGTCGAGGAAGCCCGTGAACAGGCCCGCGTCGAAGCTGACCGTGTGAAGGCTCAGGCTCTGGCCGAGATCGAACAGGAACTGAACGGTGCTAAAGACGCCCTGCGTGCCCAAGTGGGTGCTCTGGCTGTCGGCGGTGCTGAAAAGATCCTTGGCGCCACAATCGATCAAAACGCGCATGCGGAGCTGGTTAACAAACTGGCCGCTGAAATTTAAGCGAGGGCGATCATGGCAGAACTGACCACGTTGGCCCGACCTTACGCTAAGGCTGCCTTTGAGCATGCCCAGGCCCATCAGCAACTGGCCAATTGGTCAGCCATGCTCGGCCTGGCTGCTGCGGTGTCGCAAGACGACACCATGCAGCGCCTGCTCAAGGCCCCGCGACTGACGAGCGCAGAAAAGGCCGCCACGTTCATTGACGTGTGCGGTGACAAGTTCAATGCACAGGCACAGAATTTCATTCATGTTGCCGCGGAAAACGACCGTCTCCTGCTTCTGCCGGAGATTGCCGCTCTGTTCGACCTGTACAAGGCCGAGCAAGAGAAATCCGTGGACGTGGAAGTCACCAGTGCCTTCGCGTTGAACCAAGAACAGCAAGACAAACTCGCCAAGGTTCTCAGTGCACGGTTAGGCCAGGAAGTGCGCCTGCACGCGTCGGAGGATGCCAGCCTGATTGGCGGCGTCGTCATCCGCGCTGGTGACCTGGTAATCGATGGCTCTGTTCGCGGCAAGATCGCGAAACTGGCCGAAGCATTGAAATCTTGAGTTTGAAGGGGCAGCAGAGCAATGCAGCAACTCAATCCTTCCGAAATTAGTGAAATCATCAAGGGCCGCATCGACAACCTCGATGTGAGCTCTCAAGCCCGTAACGAAGGTACCGTCGTTTCGGTTTCCGACGGTATCGTGCGGATCCACGGTCTGGCCGACGTCATGTACGGCGAAATGATCGAGTTCCCGGGCGGCGTCTACGGCATGGCCCTGAACCTGGAGCAAGACTCCGTAGGTGCAGTGATCCTGGGTGCCTATGACACCCTCGCCGAAGGCATGAGCGCCAAGTGCACTGGCCGCATCCTGGAAGTTCCGGTTGGTAAGGAACTGCTGGGTCGCGTCGTCGACGCACTGGGTAACCCAATCGACGGCAAAGGCCCGCTGGGCAACACCGAGACCGATGCGGTCGAGAAAGTTGCTCCAGGCGTGATCTGGCGTAAGTCGGTAGACCAGCCTGTACAGACTGGCTACAAATCCGTCGACGCCATGATCCCTGTCGGCCGTGGCCAGCGTGAGCTGATCATCGGTGACCGTCAGATCGGCAAGACCGCCATGGCCATCGACGCCATCATCAACCAGAAAGACTCCGGTATTTTCTGTGTTTATGTAGCTGTCGGCCAGAAGCGTTCCACCGTTGCCAACATCGTTCGCAAGCTGGAAGAAAACGGCGCCCTGGCCAACACCATCGTGGTGGTTGCCAGTGCTTCGGAATCCGCCGCACTGCAATTCCTGGCGCCATACGCCGGTTGCACCATGGGCGAGTTCTTCCGCGACCGCGGTGAAGACGCACTGATCGTTTACGATGACCTGTCCAAGCAGGCCGTTGCCTACCGTCAGATCTCCCTTCTGCTGCGCCGTCCACCAGGACGTGAAGCGTACCCAGGCGACGTGTTCTATCTCCACTCCCGTCTGCTGGAGCGTGCATCGCGCGTTTCGGAAGAGTACGTCGAGAAGTTCACCAACGGTGCTGTAACTGGCAAAACCGGTTCCCTGACCGCGCTGCCGATCATCGAAACCCAGGCTGGCGACGTTTCCGCGTTCGTTCCGACCAACGTGATCTCGATCACCGACGGTCAGATCTTCCTGGAATCGGCCATGTTCAACTCGGGCATCCGCCCTGCAGTGAACGCCGGTGTTTCGGTATCCCGCGTAGGTGGTGCCGCTCAGACCAAGATCATCAAGAAGCTGTCCGGTGGTATTCGTACCGCTCTGGCTCAGTACCGTGAGCTGGCTGCATTCGCCCAGTTCGCTTCCGATCTGGACGAAGCGACCCGCAAGCAGCTGGAGCATGGTCAGCGCGTTACCGAGCTGATGAAGCAGAAGCAGTACGCGCCGATGTCCATCGCGGACATGGCTCTGTCGCTGTACGCCGCTGAGCGTGGCTTCCTGACTGACGTAGAAGTCTCCAAGATCGGCAGCTTCGAGCAAGCACTGATCGCCTTCTTCAACCGTGATCACGCTGAACTGATGGCGAAGATCAACGTGAAGGGTGACTTCAACGACGAAATCGACGCAGGCCTGAAAGCCGGCATCGAGAAGTTCAAGGCCACCCAGACCTGGTAAGCCGCAGCGGGGGCTCAGGCCCCCGCTTGCTAACCTGATAGGTGATACATGGCAGGCGCAAAAGAGATTCGCAGTAAGATTGCGAGCATCAAAAGCACGCAAAAAATTACCAGCGCCATGGAGAAAGTGGCGGTCAGCAAGATGCGCAAGGCACAAATGCGCATGGCTGCTAGCCGTCCTTACGCGGAGCGTATCCGCCAGGTGATCGGTCATCTGGCCAACGCCAACCCGGAATACCGCCACCCCTTCATGATCGAGCGCCCTGTAAAGCGCACCGGTTATATCGTGGTGAGCAGTGACCGTGGTCTGTGCGGTGGCTTGAACACCAACCTGTTCAAGGCCCTGGTCAAGGACATGAACGCAAACCGCGAACAGGGCGTGGAAATCGACCTGTGCGTGATCGGCAGCAAGGGTGCGACTTTCTTCCGCATCTTTGGCGGCAACGTCGTAGCAGCGATCAGCCACTTGGGCGAAGAGCCATCGATCAACGATCTGATCGGCTCCGTCAAAGTGATGCTGGACGCCTACCTGGACGGCCGTATCGATCGCCTCTCCGTGGTTTCGAACAAGTTCATCAATACCATGACCCAGAAGCCGACGGTCGAGCAATTGGTACCGTTGGTGGCAACCCCGGATCAGGATCTCAAGCATCACTGGGATTACCTGTACGAACCCGACGCAAAAGAGCTGCTGGACGGCTTGATGGTGCGTTACGTGGAGTCGCAGGTATACCAGGCGGTGGTCGAGAACAACGCTGCTGAACAAGCGGCCCGGATGATCGCCATGAAGAACGCCACAGACAACGCCGGTGATTTGATCAAAGAGCTTCAGCTGATCTACAACAAGGCGCGTCAGGCTGCGATCACCCAGGAGATCTCGGAAATCGTCGGCGGCGCTGCCGCGGTTTAACGGTTCAAATATTCAGAGGATCCAGCTATGAGTAGCGGACGTATCGTTCAAATCATCGGCGCCGTCATCGACGTGGAATTCCCACGTGACGTCGTGCCGAGTGTATACAACGCGCTGAAAGTACAAGGCGCGGAAACCACCCTCGAAGTTCAGCAGCAGCTGGGCGACGGCGTGGTTCGTACCATTGCGATGGGCTCGACCGAAGGCCTGAAGCGCGGTCTGGATGTCGTCGACACCGGTGCTGCCATTTCCGTTCCAGTTGGTAAGGCCACCCTCGGCCGTATCATGGACGTACTGGGCAACCCGATCGACGAAGCCGGCCCGATCGGTGAAGAAGAGCGTCGCGGTATCCACCAGCCAGCGCCTTCGTTCGCTGACCAGGCAGGCGGCAACGACCTGCTGGAAACCGGCATCAAGGTTATCGACCTGGTTTGCCCGTTCGCCAAGGGTGGTAAGGTTGGTCTGTTCGGTGGTGCCGGTGTCGGCAAGACCGTTAACATGATGGAACTGATCCGTAACATCGCCATGGAACACAGCGGTTACTCCGTGTTCGCTGGTGTGGGTGAGCGTACTCGTGAGGGTAACGACTTCTACCACGAGATGAAGGACTCCAACGTTCTCGACAAGGTAGCGCTGGTCTACGGTCAGATGAACGAGCCACCAGGAAACCGTCTGCGTGTAGCGCTGACCGGCCTGACCATGGCTGAGAAGTTCCGTGACGAAGGTAACGACGTTCTGCTGTTCGTCGACAACATCTATCGTTACACCCTGGCCGGTACCGAAGTATCCGCACTGCTGGGCCGTATGCCTTCGGCAGTAGGTTACCAGCCGACCCTGGCTGAAGAGATGGGCGTTCTGCAAGAGCGCATCACCTCCACCAAGGAAGGTTCGATCACCTCCGTACAGGCCGTATACGTACCTGCGGACGACTTGACCGACCCGTCGCCAGCGACCACCTTCGCCCACTTGGACGCCACCGTCGTTCTGTCCCGTGACATCGCCTCCCTGGGTATCTACCCAGCGGTCGATCCACTGGACTCGACTTCGCGCCAGCTGGACCCGAACGTGATCGGCAACGAGCACTACGACACCGCTCGTGGCGTTCAGTATGTTCTGCAGCGCTACAAAGAGCTGAAGGACATCATCGCGATCCTGGGTATGGACGAACTGTCCGAGACCGACAAGCAACTGGTAGCCCGCGCTCGTAAGATCCAGCGCTTCCTGTCGCAGCCGTTCTTCGTGGCCGAAGTCTTCACCGGTTCGCCAGGCAAGTACGTTTCCCTGAAAGACACCATCGCTGGCTTCAGCGGCATCCTCAAAGGTGACTACGACCACCTGCCAGAACAAGCGTTCTACATGGTCGGCAGCATCGACGAAGCGATCGAGAAAGCCAAGAAACTGTAATTCCTGCGCCCCGCAAGGGGCGCTATCAGGTTGAGGCAAGCAGATGGCTATGACAGTCCATTGCGATATCGTCAGCGCGGAAGGAGAGATTTTCTCCGGCCTGGTCGAGATGGTAGTTGCGCACGGTAACCTGGGTGATCTTGGTATCGCTCCGGGCCACGCGCCGCTGATCACCAATCTCAAGCCTGGTCCGATCACGCTGACCAAGCAGGGTGGCGCTCAAGAGGTGTTCTACATCTCTGGTGGTTTCCTCGAGGTTCAGCCGAACATGGTCAAGGTGCTTGCCGATACCGTGCAACGTGCTGCAGACCTGGATGAAGCGCAGGCTCAGGAAGCCCTCAAGGCTGCCGAGAACGCCCTGAATCTGAAAGGCGCGGACTTCGACTACGGCGCCGCCGCCGCACGTCTGGCCGAGGCCGCAGCCCAGCTGCGTACCGTCCAGCAAATGCGCAAAGGCAAGTAATCGGCTAACGGCTGATCACTTCTGTTGCGATTGAGTAAAAGGGTAGCCTCGGCTACCCTTTTTCTTTTTCCGAATTTCCCCCCCCCGGTCATTTCACTGACCGCCCAGGATTGGTAGCCAGTCAATGTCACTCGATATCGTTATTCTCGCCGCCGGCCAAGGTACCCGCATGCGCTCGGCGCTGCCCAAGGTGCTGCACCCGGTCGCTGGCAATTCCATGCTCGGCCATGTTATCCACAGCGCCCGCCAACTGCAGCCGCAGGGTATTCACGTGGTGATTGGCCACGGTGCTGAACAGGTCCGTGAGCGCCTGGCGGCCGACGACCTGAATTTCGTGCTGCAGGACAAGCAACTGGGTACTGGTCACGCTGTTGCGCAGGCACTGCCGGCCATTACAGCCGACACGGTGCTGGTGCTGTACGGGGACGTGCCGCTGATTGAAGTGGAAACCCTGCAACGCCTGCTGACCAAAGTCAGCGAACAGCAACTGGGCCTGCTCACCGTTACCCTGCAAGACCCGACTGGCTACGGGCGCATCGTGCGTGACGCCGACGGCAAGGTTACCGCGATCGTCGAGCACAAGGACGCCAGCGAAGCGCAGAAGGCGATCAAAGAAGGCAACACCGGTATTCTGGCCTTGCCCGCCGCACGCCTGGCCGACTGGATGGGCCGGTTGTCGAACAACAACGCCCAGGGCGAGTACTACCTCACCGACGTTATCGCCATGGCGGTGGCCGATGGCCTGGTGGTTGCCACTGAGCAGCCGCACGACCCGATGGAAGTGCAGGGCGCCAATGATCGTCGCCAGTTGTCCGAACTGGAGCGCCACTACCAGCTGCGCGAAGGCCGCCGCCTGATGGCCCAGGGTGTCACCCTGCGTGATCCGGCGCGTTTCGACGTACGCGGCGAAGTGACCGTTGGTCGTGATGTGCTGATCGACATCAACGTGATCCTCGAAGGCAAGGTGGTGATCGAGGACGACGTGCAGATCGGCCCCAACTGCGTGGTCAAGAACAGCACCTTGCGCAAGGGCGTGGTGGTCAAGGCCAACAGCCATATCGAAGGCGCCGTGATGGGCGAGGGCAGCGATGCCGGCCCGTTCGCTCGCCTGCGCCCCGGCAGCGTGCTCGACGCCAAGGCCCATGTGGGTAACTTTGTAGAACTCAAAAATGCCCACCTGGGCGAAGGCGCCAAAGCGGGCCACCTGAGCTACCTGGGCGATGCCGAAATCGGCGCGCGCACCAACATCGGTGCTGGCACCATCACCTGCAACTACGATGGGGCCAACAAGTTCAAGACGGTCATGGGCGAGGACGTGTTCATCGGCTCGAACAACTCGCTGGTGGCGCCTGTGGATATCAAGGCCGGTGCTACCACTGCTGCGGGTTCTACCATCACTCAGGCGGTTGAACCTGGGCAGCTGGCTGTGGCGCGGGCGCGTCAGCGCAACATCGATGGCTGGAAGCGGCCGGAGAAGATCAAGAAGAGCTGATTACCCACAGCTGTTTCGATCGAAAGCCGACTTATGTGGATAAGTCGGCTTTTTTTGTGGGCGTGGTGCGGCTCCTGCACGGGGCCAGCGGCGCTTGACGAATCGCGCATATTAGGTTTTGATTGCAATCATTATCTTTCGAATCGAAACTTAACCACTCATGTCGAAACGAAATACCCCCCAGCGCCGACACAACATCCTGGCCATGCTCAGCGAGCAGGGCGAGGTCAGTGTCGATGCGCTGGCCAAGCGCTTCGAGACGTCGGAAGTGACCATTCGTAAGGACCTTGCCGCCCTTGAGGCCAACGGGCTGTTATTGCGTCGCTACGGCGGCGCGGTGCCGGTTCCGCAAGAAATGCTTGGCGAAACCGCACTGCCGGTCTCCGCCTACAAGAAGGCCATCGCCCGCGCCGCCGTGGGCCGTATTCGCGAGCACGCGCGGATCATCATCGACAGCGGAAGCACCACTGCCGCCATGATTCCCGAACTCGGCCGCCAGCCCGGCCTGGTTGTGATGACCAATTCGTTAAACGTGGCCCGTGCCATCAGCGAGCTCGAGCACGAGCCGGTGCTGTTGATGACGGGCGGTACGTGGGACCCGCACTCCGAGTCGTTCCAGGGCCAGGTCGCCGAGCAGGTACTGCGCTCGTACGATTTCGATCAGCTGTTCATCGGCGCTGACGGCATAGACCTGAACCGCGGCACTACTACCTTCAATGAACTGCTGGGCCTGAGCCGAGTCATGGCCGAGGTGGCCCGCGAAGTGATCGTGATGGTCGAGTCTGACAAGGTCGGGCGCAAGATCCCCAACCTCGAGCTGCCCTGGGGCAGTGTCAGCACCCTTATTACAGACGAGCGCCTGCCCGCAGCAGCGCGCGAACACATTCAAGCCCGCGGCATCAACCTGATCTGCGCCGCGATCAGCCAGGAGCAATAAACATGTGTGGAATCGTTGGTGCCGTAGCTGAACGAAACATCACCGCCATCCTCATCGAAGGCCTCAAGCGCCTCGAGTACCGCGGGTACGACAGTGCTGGCCTGGCCGTATATACCCAAGAGGGTGAACTGCAGCGCCGCCGCCGCATCGGCAAGGTCGCCGAACTGGACGCTGCCAATGCAGCCGAGCCGTTGATCGGCCAGCTGGGCATTGCTCACACCCGCTGGGCTACCCACGGCGCGCCCACCGAAGGCAATGCTCACCCGCATTTCTCGGGTGAAGATGTGGCGGTAGTGCACAACGGCATTATCGAAAACCACGAAGAGCTGCGTGAAGAACTCAAAGGCCTGGGTTATGTGTTCGCCTCCCAGACCGACACCGAGGTCATCGTCCACCTGATCCACCACACCCTCAAGACCATTCCGGACCTGGCTGACGCGCTCAAGGCCGCAGTCAAGCGCCTGCACGGTGCCTATGGCTTGGCGCTGATCAGCGTGAAGCAGCCTGACCGCCTGGTGGCCGCTCGCAGTGGCAGCCCGCTGGTGATCGGCCTGGGCCTGGGCGAGAACTTCCTGGCATCCGACCAGTTGGCACTGCGCCAGGTTACCGACCGCTTCATGTACCTGGAGGAGGGAGATATCGCCGAGATCCGCCGTGACCAGGTGAAGATCTGGGATCAGGCAGGCAACCCAGTCCAGCGCGAAACCGTGCAGTATCACGAAGGTGCCGAAGCGGCTGACAAGGGCGAATATCGCCACTTCATGCTCAAGGAAATCCATGAACAGCCGTCCGTGGTGCAGCGCACCCTGGAAGGCCGCCTGGGCAAGGACCATGTACTGGTGCAGGCCTTTGGCCCGCAGGCTGCCGAGCTGTTCGGCAAAGTGCGCAACGTGCAGATCGTAGCTTGCGGTACCAGCTACCACGCCGGCATGGTTGCCCGTTACTGGCTGGAAAGCCTGGCAGGCATCCCTTGCCAGGTCGAAGTGGCCAGCGAGTTCCGTTATCGCAAGGTGGTGGTGCAGCCTGACACCCTGTTCGTATCGATCTCCCAATCCGGCGAGACTGCCGACACCCTGGCCGCCCTGCGCAATGCCAAGGAACTGGGCTTCCTGGGTAGCCTGGCGATCTGCAACGTGGGTATCAGCTCGCTGGTGCGCGAATCCGACCTGACCCTGCTGACCCTGGCCGGGCCGGAAATCGGCGTGGCCTCGACCAAGGCGTTCACCACACAGTTGGTATCCCTGATGCTGCTGACCCTGGCGCTGGGCCAGGTGCGCGGCACGCTCGAGACCGGTGTGGAAGCCGAACTGGTCGAAGAGCTGCGTCGCCTGCCGGCGCGTCTGGGTGAGGCGCTGGCCATGGACCGCACCGTCGAGAAGGTTGCCGAGCTGTTCGCCGACAAGCACCACACCCTGTTCCTGGGCCGTGGCGCGCAGTACCCAGTAGCGATGGAAGGTGCGCTCAAGCTCAAGGAGATTTCCTACATCCACGCGGAAGCCTACCCAGCGGGTGAGCTCAAACATGGCCCGCTGGCGCTTGTGGATAACGACATGCCGGTGGTAACCGTAGCGCCGAACAACGAACTGCTGGAAAAGCTCAAGTCGAACCTGCAGGAAGTTCGCGCCCGTGGCGGTGAGCTGGTGGTGTTTGCCGACGAGCACGCCGGCATGAGCAACGGCGAAGGCACCCACGTGATCAAGGTGCCGCACATCGCAGACGCGCTGGCGCCGATCCTGTACACCATCCCGCTGCAGCTGCTGTCTTACTACGTGGCGGTGCTCAAGGGCACTGATGTGGATCAGCCACGTAACCTGGCGAAGTCGGTGACTGTGGAATAATCCACGGTAATTGATGGCTGTAGAACAAAACCCCCGAAAGGGGGTTTTGTTGTTTCAGGCGCTTGAAACTCAGATCTGCATCGCCATCCCGTCCACGTTCATCGCCGCCTGGCGCAAGGCCTCGGAACGCGTCGGATGTGGGTGGCAAGTGAGGGCGATGTCCTCGGCCGAGGCCGAGAATTCCATGGCTACGCAGAACTCACCGATCATCTCGCTGACGCTTGGGCCTACCAGGTGCACGCCCAGGACTTCATCGGTATTGGCATCGGCGATGACCTTGGCGAAGCCTTCGGTCTCGTGGTTGATCTTGGCCCGGCTGTTGGCGGTGAAGGGGAACTTGCCAACCTTGTAGGCGCGGCCTTCGGCCTTGAGCTGCTCTTCGGTCTTGCCAACGCTGGCCAGTTCGGGGCGTGTGTAGATCACACCCGGGATCAGGTTGTAATTGACCTCATAGGGTTTACCGGCGATGCGTTCGATGCAGGCGACCGCTTCGTCTTCGGCCTTGTGCGCCAGCATCGGGCCGGACGTCACGTCGCCGATCACCCAGACACCCGGCACCGAGGTGCGATGGTGCTCGTTGGTGAGCATGCCGCGTTTGTCGGTTTCCAGGCCGACGCTCTCCAGGTTGAGGCCTTTGGTGTAGGGGCGACGGCCGATGGCGACCAGCACGTAATCGGCCTGCAGGGTTTCTGCCGCACCGCCGGCAGCCGGTTCGAGGGTCAGGCTGACACTGTCCGCCGACGCTGTGGCCTGGGTCACCTTGCTGCCGAGCTTGAAGGCCATGCCTTGCTTGGCCAGGGCCTTTTGCAGGGTCTTGGCGGTTTCCTCGTCGGTGCCCGGGCAGATGCGGTCGAGGTATTCGATGACGGTGACCTGGCTACCCAGGCGACGCCATACCGACCCCAGCTCCAGGCCGATGACGCCCGCGCCGATTACCACCAGGTGCTTGGGCACCTGAGGCAGGGCCAAGGCACCGGTGGAGTCGATGATGCGCTGGTTGTCGATGGTCACGCCCGGCAGGGGAGTGGGCTCGGACCCGGTAGCGATGACGATGTCCTTGGCCTGCAGCTCGGTTTCGCTGCCATCCTCGGCCTTGACGATGACCTTGCCTACGCCGTCCAGGCGGCCCCAGCCCTTGATCCATTCCACCTTGTTCTTGCGGAACAGGTACTCGATGCCTTTGGTAAGGCCGCTCACGCTCTCGTCCTTCTGTTTCATCATCTGGGCGAGGTTCAGGGTTGGCTTCACTTCGATACCGAGGTGGGCGAACTCGTCGCCGCTGGCCGCCTCATAAAGCTCGGATGCATGCAGCAACGCCTTGGATGGCATGCAGCCAACGTTCAGGCAGGTGCCGCCGAGGGTAGAGCGGCCTTCCACACAGGCGACGCTCAGGCCCAATTGGCCGGCGCGAATGGCCGCGTTGTAGCCGCCAGGGCCGCCACCGATGATCACTACGTCATAGGATTTCACGAGTTTTTACTCCAGATGAAGAAGCGCAGAGGGGCACAAGGTTAAGCCGCGCGCGCTAAATTGTATACAATCTCGCGTATTCATAAGATCAGATGGTTCTAGACCTTGGTCGCGGTTAGCGGAAACTTTGCACGGATGAACTACCCTCTTTCGGTGGTGTTCGAAATTTCATGCATCGAGCCCAGAAGGAGGGTCGTTCATGCTTGCGCAACTTCCGCCGGCACTGCAGAGCCTGCATTTGCCACTTCGCCTCAAACTGTGGGACGGCAATCAGTTCGATCTGGGGCCCAGCCCTCAGGTGACCATTCTGGTCAAGGAGCCGCAGCTGATCAGCCAGCTGACCCACCCCAGCCTGGATGAACTGGGCGCTGCTTTCGTGGAAGGCAAGCTGGAGCTGGAAGGCGATATCGGTGAAGCCATTCGCGTATGTGACGAGCTGAGTGTGGCCCTGCTGGCTGGCGAGGATGAGGACGAGGCGCCGCCACCGCGGCTGGCCCACGACAAGCGTACCGACGCCAAGTCCATTTCCTACCACTACGACGTCTCCAACGCGTTCTATCAACTCTGGCTCGACCAGGACATGGCGTATTCCTGCGCATATTTCCGTGAGCCGGACCATACCCTGGATCAGGCCCAGCAAGACAAGTTCGACCACCTCTGCCGCAAGTTGCGCCTGCAGGCGGGCGACTACCTGCTCGATGTGGGTTGTGGTTGGGGCGGGTTGTCGCGCTTTGCCGCGCGGGAATACGGTGCCAGGGTGTTTGGCATTACCTTGAGCAAGGAGCAACTCAAGCTTGGTCGGCAGCGGGTCAAGGATGAAGGTCTGGCCAAACAGGTTGACCTGCAAATCCTCGACTATCGCGACCTGCCCCAGGATGGCCGGTTCGACAAAGTGGTGAGTGTCGGCATGTTCGAGCATGTCGGGCATGCCAACCTGGCGCTGTATTGCCAGAAGCTGTTTGGCGCCGTGCGTGAAGGTGGCCTGGTGATGAACCACGGCATCACCGCCAAGCATGTCGACGGCCGCCCGGTGGGGAGAGGGGCCGGTGAATTCATCGATCGCTATGTGTTCCCCAATGGCGAACTGCCGCACTTGTCGATGATCAGTGCGAACATCTGCGAGGCAGGCCTGGAGGTCGTCGACGTCGAGAGCCTGCGCCTGCATTACGCCAAGACGTTGCACCACTGGAGTGAAAACCTGGAGAACCAGTTGCACAAGGCGGCGGCGCTGGTGCCTGAGAAAACCCTGCGCATCTGGCGTTTGTACCTGGCGGGCTGTGCCTATGCATTCCAGAAGGGCTGGATCAACCTGCACCAGATTCTGGCCGTGAAACCTTACGCAGACGGCCACCACGATCTGCCCTGGACCCGGGAAGACATTTACCGTTGAAACCAGACCGGGGCCGCAATAGCGGCCCCGGTCATGTCAGAGGATGGGCGAAATCAGCCGCGCGATCCGCATCCCCAGTTGCTGGATACGGTGGGTATCCCGGCTGTCCTCTGCAGTAATTTCCCTGGCCTGTTCGAAGTCATCGATCAACATCGCCTCGACCTCATCGGCAAACTGCCGGTCGACTGTCAGCAGCGTAATTTCGAAGTTGAGCCGGAACGATCGGTTGTCCAGGTTGGCACTGCCGATGGCGCTGACCTCGTCATCCACCAGCACCACCTTCTGATGCAGAAAGCCCGGCTGATAGCGGAACATGCGCACGCCTGCCCGCACCGCTTCAAACGCGAACAGGCTGGAGGCCGCATAGACGATCCGGTGGTCCGGGCGTGACGGGATAAGGATGCGCACATCCACGCCACGCAACACAGCCAGACGCAAGGCAGCGAACACGGCCTCGTCGGGAATGAAGTACGGGCTGGTAATCCATACGCGCCGGGTAGCGGAATGGATGGCTTCGATGAAGAACAGCGAGCAGGTTTCCTGAGGGTCTGCCGGGCCACTGGCCAAGGCCTGGCAAAGGACACCATTGTCCGGGTAGGTGTCGGGCAGGATCAGCGGTGGAAGCTGGCGCGTTGCCCAGTACCAGTCTTCGGCGAACGACTCTTGCAGGCAGGCCAGTACCGGCCCGCCTATCTGCACGTGGGTGTCACGCCAGGGCGAAAGGCGAGGGTGTTCACCCAGGTATTCATCACCGACGTTATGCCCCCCAATGAACCCGGCCACACCATCGACGACCACAATCTTACGGTGGTTACGGAAGTTGACCTGGAAGCGATTGAACCATCCGCGCCGGGTAGCGAAGGCGTGGATCTGCACACCGCCGTTGCGCAGCACCTGGCTGTAACTGGCGGGCAGGGCGTGGCTTCCGACCCGGTCATAGAGTACGAACACCTGCACACCTTCTGCAGCTTTGCGCAGCAACAGTTGCTGCAGTGCCTTGCCGAGGGTGTCGTCGTGGATGATGAAAAACTGCACCAAGACCACTTCCCGGGCCTGGCCGATGGCAGCGAAGATGGCATCGAACGTCGCCTTGCCGTCGATCAGTAGCTTCACCTGATTGTTGGCCAGGCAAGGCATCCGTCCAAGTTTTGGCATGGCCCTTAACGCCGCATAACTCTCGGACTCGCGGGCAGTGAGCGCTTCCTCCACCCACGGCCGCCAGTTGAGATTGGCCATGGCCACGTGCATCTCCTGGTTGGCCTGACGCCGTGCCTGGATGTAAGCGTAAAAAGAGCGTGCGCCGAAAACCAGGTAAGGGATAAGGGTGAAGTAAGGGATGAAGATCAGCGACATCGCCCAGGCAATCGCGCCTTGGGCAGTACGCACGGTGAACACCGCATGCAGTGCAGCGATGATGCCTAGCAAGTGAATGACGCCGAGCACGTAGCCGAAGAAGTAAGGGCTGTGGTAATCCATACGCATCCTGCTTGCCGAATACACAGCGGATAACAGAACACGTTCCAGGCCCGCCTTGCAACCTGAAAGCGGATTTGGCGTCTAAGCCTGAGCCCGGCCACAGAGCCGGTTATTTCGAGGAGCGTTCGTCCATGAAGATTCGTCTGCCACTGTTGGCTCTGGCTGTAGGGCTGAGCAGCCCGCTGGTGCATGCGCAGATGCTGCAACCTGGCTTGTGGGAGCTGACCACCAGCAACATGCAGGTCGATGGCAAGCCGCTGCCGGATATGCAGTTCATGCTCGGTCAGCTGAAGAACCTGCCGCCAGAACAACGGGCAATGATGGAAGGGGTGCTGGCCAAACAGGGCGTTACTGTCGGCGGTAACGGCGTCCGCTCATGCCTCACCCCGGAGCAGGTGCAGACCAACGACATCCCTCTGCAAGACCCGAAGTCGGGTTGCACTCAGAAGATTACCGACCGCACGGGTAATGTCTGGAAGTTTCAATTCAGCTGCCCGAAGGCTCAGGGTAGCGGGCAGGCAACTTTCCTCAGCGACAAGGAATTCACTACCCAGGTTAACGGCACCTTCAATGCTTCGGGCGTCCAGCAGCAGGGCAGCATGAACACCCGTGCCGTTTGGTTGGGTAGCGACTGCGGGACAGTCAAACCGCGCACCTGATCGTTCACCACTGCCATTGATTGCAGGCAACCGCGTCGTGGGCATGCAGGCTTTCTGCATGTTCCACACGCAGCTTGAACGCCGTGCACCAATCCAGCTGTCGCAGCGACATGTGAAGTCGCCGCGCGGCATCTTCACAGAACATCAAGTTCTGGCCGTTGGCCAAGGCGAACGCCTGTTCATCGGCTCGCTTCACAGCTGTCTGTACAGCGGTACCCAGGCTGGTTTCTATTGAGTCGATCAGTTGGGTGACAGGCAAGCTCTCCAGACTGTCGCGCAAACGCGTGTGGACCTCTGCAAAGCTTCGTTGGCTATGAGGTGTGGCAACGATGCCTTTGCTGCTGCCTAGCCACTCCAGAAGCACATCGCGGTCCACATACTGCTCGTCAAAATCTGCTTGGAATTGTTGTTGGATCAATTGCCTTGCGAGTGCTGCCGAGCAGGGGCAGGTGGATGAATAGGGCACGCGGACAAATAGTTCCACGTGGAACATTTCGTTCTCGACCCGTGCCTCGACGGTTACCGGATAAGATTTCCAGCCTGCCAATGGGCTGATCAACGCGCCCCGTTTCAGCAAGTGCTCAAAGGTCAGACGCAGATACGCCGCATCAGCCAGGCCTTGGTGACTGACCAGAAAATCTGCCAGCAAGCGACAGATTGCCAATGCGCTCAGAGGCTGGTGCTCCAACCGTTGCAATGAGAGGTACAACCGCGACATGTGGATGCCGCGTGACGAGCCATCTACCAGGCTCACGCCGGCATCCGCGTGGGCCGCCACTGTGCGCCCATCAAATTGTATTGGCAGGGCTATCCCGCACATGCCGACCCAATCGAGTGGTGTTGCGTGCGGCTGTGTCTGTGCTGCGATATCAGGGAGCGTCAGGCTAGTCATGAGCAATACCAGGCATAAAAATGTGTGTCAGCGGCATCCGCCGACCAGGCTGCAATGCAGATTGAAACGTTGGCCAGTTGAACTTGAAACGCGGTTCAGCGTGGTCCAGCCCACCCGCCGGCTGTAGCCAACCCAGGCCTCGCCGTCACTGGCCAGGCCGGTAAAGAATGTCAGCGTGCCGTAGCGGCTATTGGTTTGCGCCCACAGCCGGCGAGTCGCACTATCGAAGCCGCGCAGGTAGAAATGGCTGCCCTCAGTGCGCACGCTGTAATAGCTGCCGTCAGCAACCCTGCAGGCCAGCAGGGTTGCACTGCGCGTGCATAGCGCCAGCCCATTGCTGTGTGGCATGGCCAGCAGCGGCGAAGATGCGGCGAGCAGCAGCAACGCGGCAGCACGTGACAGGCTCATTTCCATCTCCCGAGAAATCTTCCGACGAGTACGGCTTGGCGAAATTGTATTGTTACTTTATAACATTATGCAATGCATCGTTTCGAATGCGTCCGCCTGAAGAGGTTTCGCCATGTCCAATCGCCTTCCTGTCACCGTGTTGTCCGGCTTTCTCGGCGCCGGCAAAAGCACCTTGCTCAACCATGTACTGCGTAATCGTGACAACCTGCGGGTCGCCGTTATCGTCAACGACATGAGTGAAATCAACATCGATGCCAGCGAGGTCCAGCGCAATGTCAGCCTCAACCGTGCTGAGGAGAAACTGGTCGAGATGAGCAACGGCTGCATCTGTTGCACCCTGCGCGAAGACCTGCTGGAAGAAGTCGCACGCCTTGCCGAGGAAGGCCGCTTCGATTACCTGCTGATCGAGTCCACCGGCATCTCCGAGCCGTTGCCGGTAGCCGAGACGTTTACCTTCCGCGACGAGCAGGGGCGCAGCCTGTCTGACATGGCGCGCCTGGACACCATGGTGACGGTGGTCGATGGCCTGAACTTCATGCGCGATTATCAGGCAGCCGACAGCCTGGCGAGCCGCGGTGAGACGTTGGGTGATGACGATGAGCGCTCCATCAGTGATCTGCTGATCGAACAGGTCGAGTTCGCCGATGTGCTGTTGCTGAGCAAGATCGACCTGATCAGCCAGCACGAGCGCGAGGAACTGCTGGCGATTTTGCGCAGCCTCAATGCCCGGGCGCAGATCGTGCCGATGGTCATGGGTGAGGTACCGCTGGCGCGGATTCTAGATACCGGCCTGTTCGATTTCGAGCTGGCCGCACAGGCGCCAGGCTGGCTGCAGGAATTGCGCGGGGAGCATGTGCCAGAGACCGAAGAGTACGGCATTGCTGCCACCACCTGGGAAGCCCGCAGGCCGTTTCACCCGCAACGCTTCTTCGACTTTATCCACAGGGACTGGAGCAACGGGCGGCTGCTGCGTTCGAAAGGCTTCTTCTGGCTGGCCAGCAAATACCAGGAGGCCGGCAGTTGGTCGCAAGCAGGCGGCATGATGCGTCATGGGTTGGCTGGGCGCTGGTGGCGATTCGTACCAAGGGAGCACTGGCCCCAGGATGAGCAGAGCACGGCCCAGATCCTCAAACACTGGGTAGCAGAGAGCGGCGACTGCCGTCAGGAACTGGTCTTCATCGGGCAGAACATCGATCTTGCTAAGTTATCCACAGAGCTTGACGCCTGCTTGTTGAGTGATGAGGAGATGGAGGCAGGCCCGATGAGCTGGTTGCGGCTGCAAGATCCGTTCGGGCCCTGGCATGCCGAGGAGGCCTCATGAAACCTGCCTTGCGGCCTGTGGATATCCGCCAGAGCCTGGGGCACTCAGCCCAGGTACTGACCGACATTTTTCAGGATGGCGTCAATTTGGCTGTCTGGCAGCGTCGCCTGCCAGCGCAGCTTGAAGACTTCGCCACGCTGGCCGTCAGCCTCGGCCAACCGCTGGCGGACCAGCGAGTAATCGAGGTCAGTGAGCATGAGCCTGTGCTACTTCCCGATTTGCTGAGGGAGACAGCTGACCTGCATGGCTACGAAAGCTTCGTGGCAGACGTCCGCTGGCTGGTTTCGGCCTACACCTGCCTGCTGGGTGCCCGGCGCGTGGGGCTCCGACTGCGGGTGCTGCAAGGTGCAATGTGCCCGCGATTCCATGTGGATAACGTGCCGGTGCGGCTGTTGACCACTTACGTGGGCCCCGGAAGCGAATGGCTGGATGAAGGGGCGATCGAACGTGCCGGCCTACACCTCGCTGCAGCGCCTGTGGATAACATTAGAAGCCTGCAAACTGGGGATGTTGCCGTGCTCAAGGGTGAGAAATGGCAGGGGAATGAAGGTGCAGGGCTGGTTCATCGCTCGCCGGCTAGCCAGGACAGGCGCCTGCTGCTCAGCCTTGACTGGCTGGCATGAAGGGGCATAGTTGGGGGAAATCCGCCCAGAAGTAGGCCCATGCTGCAGAACATCCCTACCCACGTCATCGCCGGCCCTCTGGGGGCTGGCAAGACCAGCGTCATTCGCCAGTTGATGGCTCAGCGCCCAGCCGGTGAGCGCTGGGCTGTGCTGGTCAATGAATTCGGCCAGGTTGGCCTCGATGCGGCGCTTCTCAGCCGCGATGAAGACGGCATCGCCATCGCGGAAGTGGCGGGTGGTTGCCTGTGCTGCGTGAATGGCGCGCCGTTCCAGGTCGGCTTGGGCCGCCTGTTGCGCAAAGCTCGACCGGATCGCTTGTTCATCGAGCCTTCGGGGCTGGGGCATCCCCTGCAGTTACTGAATCAGCTGAAGCAAGCCCCCTGGAAGGGTGTGCTGGCGGTGCAGCCGCTGGTAATGGTCGTGGATGCTCAAGCACTGATTCGGGGTGATCAGTTGCCCTGTGCACAACTAGAGGCATTACAAGCGACTTCACTGGTGATTTTCAACAAGAGCGAAGGTGTTGATGAAAATCATAGGTTGTTGATAAATAAGGAATTTGCCGAAATTGCTGGGTGTTGGACAGTGCAGGGGATGTTAGCAATTTCCAGTCTTCCGCTTTCATCCACAGAGCGTTATTTGCCGTTTTTTGTGGATAATTCCCGTGTGGATAGTCCATCCACAGGCTTGACTACCCTGTGGACAGATCCTCATCGGCCAATTTGTCACGCTCAGCAAGGTGACGGGGGCTGGAGCATCGGTTGGCGTTGGCATCCCAGCCAGCAGTTTTATCCACAGGCCTTGAGGACTTTCCTTGATGGGCTTCATTGGCGCCGGGCCAAGGGTGTTATCCACACCTCTGATGGTTGGCAGTCCTTCAACGGCCTCGACGGCGACCTGCCAGCCTGGCAGGCGAGTGACTGGCGCAAGGACACGCGCATCGAGCTGATCTTCGACCAGCCGCAACCTCAGCAAGCCCTGCAAGCCGCATTAGATGAATGCCGTGTGGCGTGATCAATTGCGCCAGCGATTGTGCTCCTGGCGCCACTGCTGCATCTCGATCACGTTGCCGCTGCGTGGCGGGGTATTGATTTCGAACGGGTAGGGCGCCAGTTCAATCTGCACGCTGTGGGCACCGAACTGGGTCACCGTACCTGGGTGGCGTTGTTCGCCGGTGACGGTGAATTCGAAGGCGTACACCCGGGCCAGGCGTTTTCTGCCGTTGGCGTCGCGGATGAACGCGATGCGCTTGAGCGCGACGGCATCGTCGAGCAACTCAAGGTCAAGCTTGGCGCAGTGCTGTTTGACCCGCTCCAGGGCTTTTTCGCGCAGCCCATGGTTGTGCCATAACCAAGCGCCTGCCGTGGCCACCAGCATCAGGACGAAGAGATTCTCCAGGGTCAACATTTGCATATGCTCCAAACAGGTCGATCCAGCTTAACTGCGTCCCTGGTCTGTCGTACAGGTGGCAATCGAGTTCATACTGCGCGACGCACAATCCTTGAAACAGCTTTGGAAAACGCTCGCATGAAACGTACCCCGCACCTGCTCGCCATTCAGTCCCACGTGGTGTTCGGCCACGCCGGCAACAGCGCCGCGGTGTTCCCCATGCAGCGGATCGGGGTCAATGTCTGGCCGCTCAACACCGTGCAGTTCTCCAATCACACTCAGTATGGCCAGTGGGCAGGAGAAGTGCTTGCTCCAGCGCAAATTCCTGCGCTGGTGGAAGGCATTTCCAACATCGGGGAATTGGGCCACTGCGATGCCGTGCTGTCTGGCTACTTGGGCAGCGCCGAACAGGGCCGGGCGATACTCGCGGGCGTGGCGCGGATCAAGGCGGTGAATCCGAGGGCACTGTACCTGTGCGACCCGGTCATGGGCCACGCGGAAAAGGGCTGCATCGTCCCGCAGGAGGTCAGCGAGTTCTTGCTGGAAGAGGCGGCGGCCCAGGCGGACATACTGTGCCCCAACCAGCTGGAGCTGGACAGTTTCTGCGGCCGGCGGGCGCAGTCGCTGGAAGATTGCGTCAGCATGGCCCGTGGGCTGCTGGAGCGCGGGCCACAGGTGGTGCTGGTCAAGCATCTGTATTATCCGGGGCGTGCCGAAGACATGTTCGAGATGTTGCTGGTCACCCGAGACGAAAGCTGGCACCTGCGCCGCCCGCTGCTGGCATTCCCGCGCCAGCCGGTAGGGGTAGGCGACTTGACCTCCGGGCTCTTCCTCGCACGGGTACTACTGGGTGACAGCTGGGTGCAGGCGTTCGAGTTCACCGCAGCGGCGGTGCATGAAGTACTGCTGGAGACCCAGGCCTGCACCCGCTACGAGTTGCAGCTGGTGCGGGCTCAAGACCGTATCGCCCATCCGCGCGTGCGCTTCGAGGCGCAGCGCCTGGCGTTTTAAAGCGCGTCGGTCTTCAGGTCCTGGTAACGCTTTTCCAGCTCCTGGCGGATCTGCCGGCGCTGCTGGCCCTGTAGGAAACGGCGTTTTTCTTCACTTGAATGCGGTTGGCGCGGCGGTACTGCTACCGGGCGACGGTTGTCATCGACCGCAACCATGGTGAAGAAGCAGCTATTGGAATGGCGCACCGAGCGCTCTCGGATGTTCTCGGTCACTACCTTGATGCCCACCTCCATGGAGGTATTGCCGGTGTAGTTGACCGAGGCCAGGAACGTCACAAGCTCGCCGACATGCACCGGCTCGCGGAAGATCACCTGGTCGACCGACAACGTGACCACATAGCTGCCGGCATAACGGCTGGCGCAGGCGTAGGCCACTTCATCGAGGTACTTGAGCAGGGTGCCGCCATGTACGTTGCCAGAAAAGTTGGCCATGTCCGGGGTCATCAGGACGGTCATGCTCAGCTGGGCGTTTCCAGGTTCCATAGTGTGCTCACGGTGAGGTTGCGCTGAATCGGGGCGGGTATCTGCTGACACTTCTGTTTCCCCTCTTGAAGTTTTGCCTTCCTGGTACGGGACGTTGGCTGACGCTCCGTCGTCACGCCGATCATGCCATCAGGGGCCGTTAACCGGCCGATCTGTTTCTGCATATTGCACCGGCATTTTGCGGCGGGGTGCGATGTTAACCTGAGTACGCCCATGCATCATGGGCCTTCCTGCATTCAATACAGTATGTACTTGCTGCTCGCTCGGGTTTGCCTAGGCAGAGGAGCGGTCTGCCCGGGCATCGAGAAAGGAGTATCGCGCCATGCATGCCATCAGCTTCATCCAGGATCTGGCAGTGATCATGCTGGTCGCCGGGGTGGTGACGATTCTCTTTCATCGGCTCAAGCAGCCAGTGGTGCTGGGCTACATCGTCGCCGGCTTCATCATCGGCCCGCATACCCCACCGTTTGGCCTGATCCACGACGAAGACACGATCAAGACCCTGGCGGAGCTGGGGGTGATTTTCCTGATGTTCTGCCTCGGGCTGGAGTTCAGCCTGCGCAAGCTGTTCAAGGTGGGGGCCACGGCGTTTATTGCAGCGTTCCTCGAAATCGTGCTGATGATCTGGATCGGTTTCGAGATTGGCCGCTGGTTCGGCTGGAACACCATGGATTCGCTGTTCCTCGGGGCGATCCTGGCCATTTCCTCGACCACCATCATCGTCAAAGCGCTCAACGACCTGAAGATGAAGAACGAGCGCTTTGCCCAGTTGATCTTCGGCGTGCTGATCGTCGAGGACATCCTCGGCATCGGCATCATCGCCCTGCTTTCAGGCATCGCGGTCAGTGGCTCGGTCAGTTCCGGCGAGGTGTTCTCCACAGTCGGCAAACTGTCGCTGTTCATGATAGTGGCGTTGGTCATCGGCATTCTGCTGGTGCCGCGGCTGCTCGCCTACGTGGCGAAATTCGAGAGCAACGAAATGTTGCTGATCACCGTGCTGGGGCTGTGCTTTGGCTTCTGCCTGCTGGTGGTAAAACTCGAGTACAGCATGGTACTGGGCGCCTTCCTGATCGGTGCGATCATGGCCGAGTCGCGCCAGTTGCTGAAAATCGAACGGTTGATCGAACCGGTGCGCGACCTGTTTAGCGCCATCTTCTTCGTCGCCATCGGCTTGATGATCGACCCCCAGGTGCTGCTCGACTACGCCTGGCCGATCGTGGTCATCACCCTGGCCGTGGTACTGGGCAAGATGCTGTCTTGCGGCATGGGCGCGTTCATTGCCGGCAATGACGGGCGTACCTCGTTGCGCGTAGGCATGGGGCTGTCACAGATTGGCGAATTTTCATTCATCATTGCGGCCCTGGGCATGACGCTGCAGGTGACCAGCGACTTCCTTTACCCGGTCGCCGTGGCGGTTTCGGCGATCACTACCTTGTTAACGCCGTACCTGATCCGTGCGGCCGACCCGCTGTCGATAAAGCTCGGCAAGGTTATGCCAAGCCGGCTATCGCGCGTGCTTTCACTGTATGGCGAGTGGTTACGCAGCATTCAGCCCCAAGGTGAGAGCGCGATGCTGGCGGCGATGATCCGCCGCATCCTGCTGCAGGTTGGGGTGAACCTGGCCCTGGTGATCGCAATCTTCTTCAGCGGTGGGTATTTTGCCGGGCGTATTGGCACGTGGCTCAGTGAGTGGGTCGGCGATGTCAGCCAGCAAAAGGCGATGATCTGGGGTGCAGCGCTGCTGCTTTCTTTGCCGTTCCTGATTGCGGCCTACCGCAAGCTCAAAGCACTTTCCATGTTGCTGGCCGAGATGGGCGTGAAGCCTGAAATGGCCGGCCGCCATACCCAGCGCGTGCGCCGTGTAGTGGCAGAGGTGATTCCGCTGCTGTCGCTGCTGGTGATCTTCCTGCTGCTGTCTGCATTGTCGGCGAGCATCCTGCCGACCAACGAACTGCTACTTATCATCGCAGTAGTGGCGGCGGTGGTGGTGGCGGTGCTCTGGCGCTGGTTCATCCGCGTGCATTCACGCATGCAGATCGCCTTGCTGGAAACGCTGGAGAACAGCCGCGAGAATTCGCACTGAGGGCATGCCTCTGCGCGAGGTTTGAGTGTCGGCCGAGGGGGGAGCGGTAGCGATGTCGCCAGGCGCAGAAAGCCTGGCGATAGTACGGCCACTGATAGCTAGGAGGTAGCACTTACTGCGGCGGGCTTTGAATCAGCTTTCGAGCCAGACGTCACGCGCCCAGTGCCAGACCGATTCCCAGCTTTCTTCGGTAACGATTTCTTCTTCAGCGGACCAGAGCACCACGGTGCCGTCTTCTTCCACGCAGTAGTAATCATCACCGTCCTGGCAGATCGGTATCAGTTCGCGCGGTACGCCTGCATCCCAGGCACTGGCCGCGACTTCAGGCAGATAGGTATGCGACTGTGGGTCGGTGACGGTCACCGGCTCCAGCGAGCCGTACACCACGTCGCTGACGGTCAGCAGAAACTCTTTGAACACGAACGGAATGTTGATGAACAGCTGTTCCTCGACCTCGACCAGCTGATCTTCGTCGGGAAGCTCCAGGGGTACCGGTACCGGCTCATTGGCTTCACGGAGTTGTTCGATCACTTCTTCCACGGTTCGTATCCTCTTACCTTGATGACAACGCTGCGCGTTATACCCTAGTAGGCCGGTCTGGCAAAAGCAAAAACCCCGGGGCAGGCCCGGGGTTTTTTGTGCAACGTGCGTCGGTTAGCCGTTTTGGCGGATACCGGCAACCAGCCAAGGCTGGTTCTCGCCCTGGGCACGAACCATGTGCCAGCTTTCGCTGAAGGCTTCGCCCTGGTCGAAGCGCGAGGTCTTCGACACACCACGGAAGGTCAGGGTGGCGTCGGTACGGTCGGCGCGATCGTCCACGCCATCCAGCTGCACTTCGAGGTTGTCGATGTACGTGGCCTGGAAGCCATCACCCAGGTCAGCGCGCTCACGCTTGAGGAACTCAAGCATCTGCGGTGTCACGAACTCGGCAATCTTGTCCATCTCGTTGGCATCCCAGTGCTGCTGCAGCGACTGGAAGTGGCTTTGGGCCGCGGCCAGGAAGCTCTGCTCGTTGAACCAGGCCGGGGCGTTGATTACCGGGGCAGCTGCAGCGGCAGGTGCGGCCGAACCACCGAAGATCGACGGCTGGGCAGGCTGGCCGTGCGCTTCACGTTGGAACGGCGCGTGGCCCGGAGCGGCCATTTGCGGCTGCTGCTGACGGCGTCGCGCGGCGATGAAGCGGAACACCAGGAAAGCGATCAAGGCGACGATCAGGAAGTCCATGATCTGCAAGCCTTCGAAGCCGTCACCCATGAACATGGATGCCAGCAGGCCGCCAGCGGCGAGGCCGGCGAGTGGGCCCAGCCAGCGCGAAGCACCGCTGGCGGCGGCCGGAGCGCGGCCCGGAGCGGTCGGCGCGGCGGCAGGCGTGGTTGGCGTAGCCTGGCGAGTCTGGTGAATAGGCGCGGAGCCCGAGCTCTTGCCGCCGCCGAAGCGCTTGGCGTTGGCGTCCAGGCTCAGCGTCAGGCCGACGCAGAGCGCCAGTGCGATGCTAAGAAAACGTTGCATAAATGGGATATCCCCTGTTGTGGATTGCACGCGCGTCATGTTGCACAGGTTCCCCGGCACATGACCAGCGACATAATGTTTCGAGCTTTTGCCTGAATGTTACAAGCAGCCAGGTCCGGCCTGTCGCGGGGCTGCCCGCGAACAGGGCCGGTGCGGCTTCAGATGGCCTCGAGCTTGGCATACCCCAGCATCAGCCACTTGCTGCCTTCGGCGAAGTTCACCTGCACCCGCGCCTGGGCACCGGAACCTTCGAAGTTGAGGATCACGCCTTCGCCAAAGACCGAATGCTGTACCCGCTGGCCGAGGTTGAACGAGGTCTGCGGAATATTGGCATTGGCGAACAGGCTGCTGGCGCCAGTGGCCTTGGCGCCGCCGAACGGGCGGCTGACGCTGTTGGAAAGGCGCACTTCCTGAACCAGGCCCGCCGGTATTTCCCGTACGAAGCGTGACACCTTGTTGTAGGTCTCACTGCCATACAGGCGGCGCGTTTCGGCATAAGTCATGAACAGCTGGCGCATGGCGCGGGTAATGCCCACATACGCCAGGCGGCGTTCCTCTTCAAGGCGGCCGGGCTCTTCCAGGCTCATCTTGTGGGGGAACAGGCCTTCTTCCATGCCCACCAGGAACACATAGGGGAATTCCAGGCCCTTGGCGCTGTGCAGTGTCATCAGCTGGATGCTGTCTTCGTGCTCGTCAGCCTGTGCTTCACCGGCTTCCAGCGAGGCGTGGCCGAGGAACGCCGACAGCGGCGAGAGGTCACCGTCATCGTCGCTGGTTTCGAAGTTGCGGGCGGCGCTGACCAGTTCCTCAAGGTTTTCTACCCGTGCCTGGCCCTTTTCACCCTTTTCTTCCTGGTGATAGAGGATCAGGCCGGACTGCTCGATGACCGTCTGGGTCATGGTGTGCAGCGGCATGTCCGCGACTTTGCCCGACAGATTCTCGATCAGTTCGATGAACGCGCCCAGCGCACTGGCGGCGCGGCCTTTGAGGGCCTTGGCGGCTAGCAGTTGGCACATGGCCCCCCACATCGACAGCTGGCTGTGGCGAGCGTGCTCACGGATGGCTTCGACAGTCTTCTCGCCAATGCCGCGCGGCGGCACATTGATTACCCGCTCCAGGGCCGCGTCGTTGCCACGCCCTTCCAGCAGGCGCAGGTAGGCCATGGCGTTCTTGATTTCGGCACGCTCGAAGAAGCGCTGGCCGCCATAGATGCGATACGGGATGCGTTCGCGCAGCAGGGCCTCTTCCAGCACCCGCGACTGGGCGTTGGAGCGATACAGGATGGCGATTTCGTTGCGCGAGCTGCCCTGCTTGATCAGGCTCTCGATGGTCTCGACCACGTAGCGCGCTTCGTCGTGCTCGTTATAAGCCGCGTACAGGGTGAGCGGCTCGCCTTCGCCCAGGTCGGTCCACAGCTCCTTGCCCAGGCGACCGCTGTTATTGGCGATCAAGGCGTTGGCCGCCTTGAGGATGCCACTGGTGGAGCGGTAGTTCTGCTCCAGGCGGATCATTTCGGCGTCTGGGAAGTCGGCCGTGTACTGGTGAATGTTCTCGATCTTGGCGCCGCGCCAGCCGTAGATCGACTGGTCGTCGTCGCCAACGGCCATCAGGCTGCCGCCGCCGCTGCCAGCCAGCAGGCGCAGCCAGGCGTACTGCACGGCGTTGGTGTCCTGGAACTCGTCCACCAGCAGGTGACGGAAGCGTCGCTGGTAGTGCTCGAGCAGGCCTGGGTTGTCGCGCCACAGGTCGAGGGCGCGCAGCAGGAGTTCGGAAAAGTCGATGACCCCGGCGCGCTCGCAGGCCTGTTCGTAGGCCTCATAGATGCTGCGCATGGTGCCCAGGAACAGGTCGCCGCTGGCTTGGATGTGCTGCGGGCGCAGGCCTTCGTCCTTCTGCCCGTTGATGAACCACTGGGCCTGGCGTGCCGGCCAGCGCTGCTCGTCGAGGCCAAGCTCGCGGATCACCCGCTTGACCAGCCGCTGCTGGTCATCGCTGTCCAGAATCTGGAAGTTCTGCACCAGCCGCGCTTCCTGCCAGTGTGCCCGCAACAGCCGGTGCGCCAGCCCGTGGAAGGTGCCCACCCACATGCCGGCAGGGTTGATGCCCAACAGTTGCTCGATACGCTGGCGCATCTCGGCGGCGGCCTTGTTGGTGAAGGTCACCGACAGGATCGAGTGCGGCGAGGCCTGCTCCACCTGGATCAGCCAGGCGATGCGGTGCACCAGCACGCGGGTTTTACCGGAGCCGGCGCCAGCAAGCACCAGCTGACGCCCGAGCGTGGCCGCGACGGCCTGGCGTTGGGCATCGTTGAGGGAATTCAGCAGGAGGGAGAGGTCATCTGTGTGCATCCGGCCATTCTAGGGGCAGGCCGGTTACGGGGCAAACGCCTACTGTATAAATGTTCACCTTCATGGGACGTCGCTCATCGGGTTTTGGCTGCAGCACAATGCCAAACCGCTCGCAGCGATCCGGCATTGTCAGCCATCAGTCGATGGCTACACGGTGCCCGATCTCGACTATCTGCGGGCCGTCGGGCTGGATGATTTCCAGCCTTTTCCACGAGCTCGCACGTTCGCGCCGGTAAAATACCGGTTTCTCGGTAAGAACCTGAAGGTTCGCTCCCCCCTTGTCCTCCAGATTCAGCTGAAGCACTTCCCAGCCACCTCTGTGACGTCTCTTGGGTTCTACCAGCACAGGCTCGATACCCGGGTGGGCAACGGTCACCGTTCCCTGAACTTCAAAGCAAGTCGGTTGGCCTGGAACTTCAAGGTTGTACGCATACAGATTTTCGATTTTGCTCATGATGGATCCCTTGGCAGTTGAGTTTACGCCAGAGGCGCAGTGCGACTTTCTCTACTGCACGGGAGCATTGGGAGCGGGACGGCTTTCTTCTGTGTCAACGGTTGCCCTGCATTGGGGAACGACTGAAATCGGCAATGGCTTCAGCTATGCCAGGTTCTGCCCTGATGTGCCAGCAGGCTGTTGGCTTGCTCTGGGCCGCTGCTACCTGCGGCGTAGTGGCGGGGCGCTTGAAAGTGATCCTCCCAACCCTGGATGATCGGATCGATCCACGCCCATGCCGCTTCAACTTCGTCGCGCCGCATGAACAGGGTAGAGTCCCCCTCCAGTACATCCAGCAGCAAGCGCTCGTAGGCCTCCCAGCGACGGGTCTGGCCGAAGACTTGCGCCAGGTTCAGGTCGAGGTCGACCGGCTCCAGGCGCATGCCCTTGCCCGGGCTCTTGGTCATCATGCGCAGGCTGATGCGCTCGTCTGGCTGCAACTGGATCAGTAGCTGGTTGACCTGGCCGCCGCTGAACAGCTCATGCGGCACGGGCTTGAACTGAATGACGATCTGCGACGAACGACGCGCCATGCGTTTGCCGGTGCGCAGGTAGAAAGGCACGCCGGCCCAGCGCCAGTTGTCGATGTGGGCGTGCACGGCGACGAAGGTTTCGGTGTCGCTGTCGTTGTCCACGTCTTTCTCGAAGTAATAGGCAGGCACTTCCTGACCGCCGATTCGCCCCGCACCGTATTGGCCGCGCACGGTCTTGTCCTGCACGTCCTGGCCGGTGATCGGCTTGAGGGCACGCAGGATCTTCACCTTCTCGTCGCGCACCGCCTCGGCTTCGAACTGCGCGGGCGGCTCCATGGCCACCAGGCACAGCAGCTGCAGCAAGTGGTTTTGCAGCATGTCGCGTGTTGCACCAGCGCGGTCGTAGTAGCCGCCACGGTTCTCTACACCGAGGGTTTCGCAGACGCTGATCTGTACATGGTCGACCTGCCCGTTGCGCCACACCGGTTCAAGCAGCGCATTGGCGAAGCGCAGGGCCATGAGGTTCTGTACCGTCTCCTTGCCCAGGTAGTGGTCGATCCGAAATACCTGGGATTCGTCAAATACTGCGCCGATCGCTTCGTTGATGGCGGTGGCCGACTCCAGCGAATGGCCGATCGGTTTTTCAAGCACGATGCGCGCTTCGTGGTCCGCGAGCCCGGCCACGCGCAGGTTATTGGCAATCGGCACGAACAGGTTGGGCGCGGTGGCCAGGTAATAAATGCGGGCCAGCCCGCCAGGTTCGCCGAGGTAACGCGCCAGCCGGCCAAAATCGGCGCTCTGCGCAGCATCCATGGGGAAGTAGTCCAGGCGTGCGCAAAAGCGTTGCCACACGTCTTCATCGAAGTCGTTTCGGGCGATCTGCGCCCGGCAGTGGCGTTCTGCGAGCCTGAGGTACTCGTTGCGCGTTATGTTGCGCCGGGCCAGGGCAATGACGCGCACGGCAGGGTTCAGACGCGCCTCGCGGTACAGGTGATAGAGCGCTGGCAGCAGTTTATGCAGGGCCAGATCGCCGGTGCCGCCGAACACCAGAATGTCGCAAGGAATCGTCAAACCGCCACTCTCCACGTTCGTTTAACTGGGCGGGTTGGCGTCCATGTAGTATAACTACAAGAAAGCTACATCCCGGCCAGCCGATCATAACCGAGTCCAGCCCGTGAATCTGTTGCAACATATCGCCCAATCGCGCCACCTGCTGCGCAAATCGGAATTGAAAGTGGCAGACCATGTGCTGCTAGACCCGGCTGCCGTCATGCACAGCTCGATGGCCGACCTGGCGCACAACGTGGGCATCAGCGAGCCGACCATCGTGCGCTTCTGCCGGGCGATTGGCTGTTCGGGCTTTCAGGACCTCAAGCTAAAGCTGGCGCAGAGCCTGGCCGCTGGCGCCAGTTTCGGTCAGTTTGCGATCCATGAAGACGACTCGGTTGCCGACTACAGCCTGAAGATTTTCGACACCACCCTGCACACCCTGATGGAAGTGCGCGAGCACCTCGACCCGCAGGCGTTGCAGCGCGCGGTGAGTGCCATGGCCCAGGCGCAGCGTGTGGAGTTTTATGGTTTCGGTGCGTCCGGCGCGGTAGCGGCTGACGCTCAACACAAGTTCTTTCGGCTGCTGCTGAGTGCCGCGGCCTATTCTGACCCGCACATGCAGGCGATGTCGGCGGTCACGCTCAAGCCGGGTGACGTGGCGGTGTGCATATCTCAGTCCGGCCGATCCAAGGATTTGCTGATTACTGCCAACCTGGTGCGAGAGAGCGGCGCCAACCTGATCACCTTGTGCCCGAGCCAAACCCCATTGGCGGAGCTGTCTACCGTCAACCTGGCGATCGATGTACACGAGGACACCGAAATCTACACCCCGTTGACCTCGCGTATCGCCCACCTGGTGGTGATCGACGTGCTGGCCATGGGCGTGGCCATGGCCCGCGGGCCGAGCCTGGTCAATCACCTGAAGAGCGTCAAGCGCAGCTTGCGCAGCCTGCGGTTGTCACCCAAGTCGATCAAGGCGATGGACGACTGATCGAGGGTGTAGGCAGCAGCTGCAAATTTCACCGATTTGTCACCATTTCTCAGCAAAACGGTAAACCATTGAAGCCAGTCTGAAGCTCCTCGCACTCGATCAGGGAGACAGGCATGGCTCGTGATTTCGATGGCTCGTACCTACCAAACGCCAAGGCTCGCAAACAGCAGGAAAGGGATCAGCGCCGCATGGAGTACCGCCGCGCGATCGAAAGCTATTGCGACCAACGACAACTGCTCCGCGACCTGGCGGACTACCCTGAGCTGCAAGAGCTCACGGTGTGGCAGGCTTCAGCTGCGGCTTCCCCGAAAAACGTTCAACAAGCGCGCTGATCAGCGCACGTTCGCTGCGGATGAACGCCAGGAACGCCAAGGCGACCGGCGACTGCCGCTTGGCCTTGGCCTGCACCACGCACCAGCTGCGATACAGGGGCAATTCCTCCACCGGCAACTCCCTTAGCACCCCTGCAGCCAATTCCATATTGACGGCGTGGCGGGTCAGCAGGGCAATGCCCAGGCCTGCGATCACGCATTCGCGCTGGGCATCTGCCGAGGCCACTTCAAGCGTCTGGGTGAAGTGCACGCGCTTGTCCTTGAAGTACTCCTCGCAGGCCTTGCGCGTACCCGACCCCTGTTCACGGACCAGCAAGGTATGAGGCTCCAGGTCTTGCAGGCGCAGTTGCTCAAGCTTGCACAGGGCATGGTCCGGCGGCGCCACGGCGACGATCGGGTTGTTCAGAAACGGCAGAAACTCCAGGCCCATGTCCTGCGGCACCATCGACATGATGATCAGGTCGTCGCGGTTATCGGAAAGGCGCCGGATCGCCTGGGCGCGGTTGACCACCGTGAGGGTCAGGTTGACCTCCGGGTGGCGCTGCTTGAAGGCGGCGAACAGGTGTGGCACGAAGTACTTGGCGCTGGATTCGATCGCCAGTTTAAGCTGCCCTTGCAGTGAGCCCTGCATGTCTGACAGTTGCATGTCGAGGCTTTCCAGGCGCCCGAAAATATCCCGGCTGGCCCGTTGCAGCGCCTCGGCGGCTTCGGTCAGGTAGAGTTTTTTGCCGACATACTCAAACAACGGCTGCCCAACCAGTTCCTCCAGCTGGCGGATTTGTAGACTTACGGCGGGTTGCGTCAGCGCCATCTCTTCCGCCGCACGGCTGTACGAGCGCAAATCACACACTTCGTTAAAGATCTGCAACTGACGCAAAGTCATACGCATCAATGACTTACGCATTTTTTACCTGCTCCGGCAAAACCTTGTTACTCAACTATAAGCTTTTGCTAATACAGCCCCTAACAAATATTGATTTTTGTTTATCGACCTACAGCGCTAGGGTGAATACGCGACTGGCCAGCGACGTCTGGTCACGCGCCGACCGGTAGAACCGGGTCGACTGTTCCTACGGCTTTGGGAAGACTCCAGTGATAAAAAAAATCCTGATCGCCAACCGGGGTGAAATCGCAGTGCGGATCGTGCGTGCCTGCGCCGAGATGGGCATTCGCTCTGTCGCGATCTATTCCGACGCCGACCGTCACGCCTTGCACGTCAAGCGCGCCGACGAGGCCTACAGCATTGGTGCCGAGCCGCTGGCCGGCTACCTGAACCCGCGCAAGCTGGTAAACCTCGCTGTCGAAACCGGCTGTGATGCCCTGCACCCGGGCTATGGTTTCCTGTCGGAAAACGCTGAACTGGCAGAGATATGCGCCGAGCGCGGGATCAAGTTCATCGGCCCGGCGGCCGAGGTCATTCGCCGCATGGGCGACAAGACCGAAGCGCGCCGCACCATGATCCAGGCCGGGGTGCCCGTGACCCCTGGTACCGAAGGCAACGTTGCCGACATCCACGAAGCCCTGAGTGAAGGCGAGCGCATCGGCTACCCGGTGATGCTCAAGGCCACCTCGGGCGGCGGCGGGCGTGGTATTCGCCGTTGCAACAGCCGTGAAGAACTGGAGCAGAACTTCCCGCGGGTCATTTCCGAGGCCACTAAAGCCTTCGGTTCGGCGGAAGTGTTCCTGGAAAAGTGCATCGTCAACCCAAAGCACATCGAAGCGCAGATCCTCGGTGACAGCTTCGGCAACGTGGTGCACCTGTTCGAGCGCGACTGCTCGATCCAGCGCCGTAACCAGAAGCTCATCGAAATTGCCCCGAGCCCGCAGCTCACTCCCGAACAGCGCGCCTACATCGGCGACCTGGCGGTACGTGCGGCCAAGGCGGTGAACTACGAGAACGCCGGTACCGTGGAGTTCCTGCTCGCCGAGGGCGAGGTGTACTTCATGGAGATGAACACCCGCGTGCAGGTGGAACACACCATCACCGAAGAAATCACCGGTATCGACATTGTCCGCGAGCAGATCCGCATCGCCTCGGGCCTGCCGCTGTCGGTCAAGCAGGAAGACATCCAGCACCGCGGCTTCGCGTTGCAGTTCCGCATCAACGCCGAAGACCCGAAGAACAACTTCCTGCCCAGCTTCGGCAAGATCACCCGTTACTACGCCCCCGGCGGCCCGGGCGTGCGCACCGACACAGCCATCTACACCGGCTACACCATTCCGCCGTTCTACGACTCCATGTGCCTGAAACTGGTGGTTTGGGCGTTGACCTGGGAAGAAGCCATGGACCGCGGCCTGCGGGCCCTGGATGACATGCGCGTGCAAGGGGTGAAGACCACCGCCGCGTACTACCAGGAGATCCTGCGCAATCCAGAATTCCGTAGCGGCCAGTTCAACACCAGCTTCGTCGAAAGCCACCCTGAACTGACCAACTACTCGATCAAGCGCAAACCCGAAGAGCTGGCCCTGGCCATCGCCGCCGCCATCGCCGCCCACGCAGGCCTGTGAGGAATCCAATAATGTCCAAGAAAATCCACGTAACCGACACGATCCTGCGCGACGCCCACCAGTCCCTGCTGGCCACCCGCATGCGTACCGAAGATATGCTGCCGATCTGCGACAAGCTCGACAAGGTCGGCTACTGGTCGCTCGAAGTGTGGGGCGGCGCAACCTTCGACGCCTGCGTGCGCTTCCTCAAGGAAGACCCGTGGGAGCGCCTGCGCAAGCTGCGCAATGCCTTGCCCAACACCCGCCTGCAGATGCTCCTGCGCGGTCAGAACCTGCTGGGCTACCGCCACTACAGCGATGACGTGGTCAAAGCGTTCGTGGCCAAGGCTGCGGTCAACGGCATCGACGTGTTCCGCATCTTCGACGCCATGAACGACGTGCGTAACCTGCGTGTGGCCATCGAGGCAGTGAAGGCTGCCGGCAAGCATGCCCAAGGCACCATCGCCTACACCACCAGCCCGGTGCACACCATCGAGGCCTTCGTGAACCAGGCCAAGCAGATGGAAGCCATGGGCTGCGACTCGGTGGCGATCAAGGACATGGCCGGCCTGCTGACCCCTTACGCCACCGGCGAGCTGGTCAAGGCGCTGAAGGCCGAGCAATCGCTGCCGGTGTTCATCCACTCCCACGACACCGCTGGCCTGGCCGCCATGTGCCAGCTCAAGGCCGTGGAAAATGGCGCTGATCACATCGATACCGCCATCTCCAGCTTCGCCTGGGGCACCAGCCACCCGGGTACCGAATCGATGGTCGCTGCGCTCAAGGGCAGCGAGTTCGACACTGGCCTGGACCTGGAGTTGTTGCAGGAGATCGGCCTGTACTTCTATGCCGTGCGCAAGAAGTACCACCAGTTCGAGAGCGAGTTCACCGCCGTGGACACCCGCGTGCAGGTCAACCAGGTGCCGGGCGGGATGATTTCCAACCTGGCCAACCAGCTCAAGGAGCAGGGCGCGCTGAACCGCATGAACGAAGTGCTGGCGGAAATCCCGCGGGTGCGCGAAGACCTCGGCTTCCCGCCGCTGGTGACGCCGACCTCGCAGATCGTTGGCACCCAAGCGTTCTTCAACGTGCTGGCCGGTGAGCGCTACAAGACCATCACCAACGAAGTGAAGTTGTACCTGCAAGGCGGTTACGGCAAGGCCCCGGGTGTGGTGAATGAACAGCTGCGCCGCCAGGCGATCGGCAGCGAAGACGTGATCGACGTGCGCCCGGCCGACCTGCTCAAGCCGGAAATGGCCAAGCTGCGTGCCGACATCGGCGCGCTGGCGCGCAGTGAAGAGGACGTGCTGACCTTTGCCATGTTCCCGGACATTGGCCGCAAGTTCCTCGAAGAACGCGAAGCCGGCACGCTGACCCCCGAAGCCCTGTTGCCGATCCCTGAAGCCGGCGCAGTCGCCGCCCCTGGCGGTGAGGGCGTGCCGACCGAGTTCGTCATCGACGTGCACGGCGAAACCTACCGCGTCGACATCACCGGTGTGGGCGTCAAGGCCGAAGGCAAGCGCCACTTCTACCTGTCGATCGACGGCATGCCGGAAGAAGTGGTGTTCGAGCCACTCAACGAGTTCGTCGGTGGCGGCAGCAGCAAGCGCAAGCAGGCCAGCGCCCCAGGCCATGTCAGCACCACCATGCCAGGCAACATCGTCGATGTACTGGTCAAGGAAGGCGACACGGTCAAGGCAGGCCAGGCCGTGCTGATCACCGAAGCGATGAAGATGGAAACCGAAGTGCAGGCGGCCATCGCCGGCAAGGTCGTGGCCATCCATGTCGCCAAGGGTGATCGCGTCACGCCGGGTGAGATCCTGATCGAGATCGAGGGCTGACAGAAGCCCTCATCTACTAGCGGTTAACCTCTGGGGGGCGGATGCTCCCCTTTTTTTTATACCGGCCTCCCACCGCTTTCAGCCGTTGCGGCACGCCTCAAGCGTCCTCAGTTGCCCCTCAGCCCGCTGATTCTCCTCGCTTAGCCACCGCTCGAACCCGGCGGCCACCTGCGGCCATTCATCATCGGTGATCGAATACCACGCCGTATCGCGGTTATGGTCCTTCACCACCAGGTGCTTGCGGAACACCCCCTCAAACTGGAAACCGAAGCGCTCGGCTGCACGCTTGGAGCGGGCATTGGCATTGTTGCACTTCCACTCCAGGCGGCGGTTGCCCAGTTCGAAGCCGAGCTTGGCCAGCAGGTACACCGCTTCGGTGCTCTTCGGCGTGCGCTGCATGGGGGCGCCGAAGGCGATATGGCCGATCTCGATGCGCCCGTGGTCGGGCACGATCGACATCAGCGTGAGAATGCCTTGGGCCTGGCCGCTGATCCGGTCGATGACGGTGTAGTACAGCGGATCGCGCCCGGCGGCGTTACCTTCCAGCCAGCGGTCGAAGGAAGCCCGCTCGGTGAAGGGGCCGTAGGGCAGGTAATCCCAAAGCACGGGATCGGAATCCGGGCCCTGCAGCGCTTTCCACAGATCGTCACCGTGGCGTGCGGGGTCGAGTTTTTCCGGGCGGATGAAGCGGCCTTCGATAGCCCCGGCCTGCGGGGTGGTGGCAGGTTTCCAGTTCAATGCGTCAGCCATGTCTGCCTACAGCCCTTTGCGAAATTGGATGAAGCCCGGCCGCTCGGCAACCTGCTCGTACAGGCTGATGGCAGTGGCGTTGGTTTCGTGGGTCAGCCAGTGCACCTTGATACACCCGTCGGCCTTGGCCGTGGCGTAGACGTGCTCGATCAGCTGGCGGCCGATGCCCAGGCCACGCTGTGTGCTGTCCACATAGAGGTCCTGCAGGTAGCAGGAGTTCTCGATGCTCCAGTTGGAACGATGGTAGATGAAGTTGACCATCCCCACCGCCTTGCCATCGACCCAGGCCAGGGTCGAATGGGTGGGTTCGTTCGGGTCGAGCAGGCGCTGCCAGGTGCTGAGGCTGACCTCATCGGCCAGCTCGGTCTGGTAAAAGCGCAGGTACGCCTGCCACAGGGCAAGCCAGGCGGCGTGGTCTTGGGCGCTGACAGGGCGCAGGGTAACGCTGGGCATGGGGCTATTCCTTCAGAGCTGGCGCATCTGCGCCGCGAGTTGGTTGTCCAGGTAATCGGTGCTGCTGCTCAGGCCGTCGCGCACGCCGGCGATGTCTTGTGCCGAACGGTTCTGGCTGAGCTTGCGCGCGCCTTGCAGGCGGGCGATGGGCAGGCGGATGCCGACGATGGCGCGGAGCATGCCGTCGAGGTAGTCGCGGGGCGCATCGGCCACTTTCCACGGCTCGCTGCGGCCTTGTTCATGGCGATCGGTCAGGCGGCTGACGATGTTGAGCAGGGGCGCTGCTTCGTGGATAACCTCGACCGGGCCGTACGCATGCACGGCCAGGTAGTTCCAGGTGGGCACCACTTTGGGGTTCTCCGCCTTGCTGGGGTAGTACGCGGGGCTGACATAGGCATCGGCGCCGGGGAATACCAGCAGCGCTTCGCCGCCTTGCTCCAGGTCTTGCCATTGGCGATTGGCGCGTGCGAGATGGGCGTAGACGGTGCCGAACTCGCCCTCATCGGGATCGAGCAGAACGGGCAGGTGCGTGGCCAGCAGTCCCTGCGCGCCTTGGCTCACCAACACAGCCAGGCGGGTATCGAGCATGTGCTGATGCAAGCGCTCGCGGTCGTGTTCCTGGTGGGGCTTGCTGTTGTACATGTGCAGGTTCCTTGTCGAATGGCTCCATCCTAGGCAGGCTATTGGCTCAGGGTAAGATCCATTAACAACAGTTTTGATAGGTCCAATGCCATGACCGTGCGTCCTCTTGTGTTGCCTTTCGATTGCGCCGGCCTAGTGCTGGACCGCCGCCGTGGGCTCAGCCAGCAGCTGTACGAGGCTTTGCGTGCTCGGGTGTTGGATGGGCGTCTGAGCAGTGGCACGCGGCTGCCGGCGACCCGCGATCTGGCGAACATGCTGGCGCTTTCGCGCAACAGCGTGGTGCGTGCCTACGACCAGTTGTATGCCGAGGGCTATATCGAAAGCCGTGTAGGGGATGGCACTTATGTAAGCCGGCTGGAAAAACTATCCACACAACTATCCACAGGGTTATCCCGGGGTTTATCAACAGGTTTATCCACATTTTCATCGGATAATACTGAGGATTTATCCAGCAACACACTGTCCAGTGAGCCGTTGGAACGTCTGAAAATTCACCATTTGCCGCTCCCAAGACCGGGTGCACCGCGTGCTTTTCGCGTGGGCATCCCGGCATTCGACCTGTTCCCGTTCGGCGTGTGGGCCAAGCTGCAGGCGGGTTTCTGGCGCAATCCGGACCCTGCGCAATTGGGCTACGGTGACCCAGCAGGCGAGTTCACGCTGCGCGAACTGATCGCCGCTTACCTGCGACGGTCACGGGGCCTGTCCTGCACGGCTGAACAAATTGTGATCACCAGTGGCGCGCAGCAAGCCATTAGCCTTTGTGCACAGTTGCTGTTGCAGCCAGGCGACGGTGTGGCTATGGAAAACCCTGGCTATCGCGCCGCCGGCCATACTTTCGCCGTTGCCGGCGCCAAGGTGACGGGTATTGCGGTGGATGGGGAGGGCATGGATTGCGCGCGTCTGGAGCAACTGCGGGACTGTCGCCTCGCCTACGTCACACCCGCTCACCAGTACCCGACCGGGGTGACCATGAGCCTGGCCCGGCGCCTGGCGCTGCTGGCCTGGGCCGAGCGTCATGATGGCTGGGTCGTAGAGGACGATTACGACGGCGAGTACCGCTACAGCGGTGCGCCCCTGGCGCCGCTGGCGGCGCTGGACCGCCAAGGGCGGGTGCTGTACGTCGGCACGTTTGGCAAGATCGCCTTCCCGGCGTTGCGGCTTGGCTACCTGGTGCTGCCGGCACGCCTGGTTCAGGCGTTCAGCCAGGGCAGGGCGTTAGCGATGCGGCATTCCGAGGTGGGCACCCAGTGTGTGATGGCCGAATTCATGGCTCAAGGGCACTTCCAGCGGCATATCCGCCGTATGCGCCGGGCGGCGTTGAGCCGGCGCAATGTGCTCAAGGCCGGTTGGCCTGTGGATGTGCCGGGGCTTGGGGCGATGCCTGAAGTGGCAGCTGGGCTGCATGTGAAAGTGGATGTGGATAACTTTGCGCGTGAGCAGGAGCTGGTGGCCAGGGCAGAGGCGGCCGGGGTGGAAGTGAATCCGCTGAGCAGCTATTGGCTGGAGGATAGCGAGGTGCCTGTGGATAACCGTGCGGGGCTGGTGCTGGGGTTTGCGGCGGTGCCGGAGGGGGAAATTGCCGAGGCGTTGATGCGGTTGCGCAAGGCGTGGAGAAAGTAGGGGGCCGCAATGCGGCCCAATCGCCGGCAAGCCGGCTCCTACAAGTAGATCACTGCCTTGAGAACAGTAGAGAACCTGTGGGAGCCGGCTGGCCGGCGATTGGGCTGCGCAGCAGCCCTCAGGCTCAGGTCCCGGACTTGATCTTGGTCCAGGCCCGTGTCCGCGCCCGCTCTGCCTCGCGCGTCAAAGGCTTGAGCGTATACAGCTTGGCCATCGCGTCCGCGGTCGGGTACAGGTTGGGGTTGTTGCGGATCGACGGGCTGACCTTGTCGGTCGCATCCTTGTTCGGGTTCGGGTACCCCACAAAGTCGCTGATCGGCGCGATCACTTCCGGGCGCAGCAGGTAGTTGATGAACGTATGCGCATCCTCCGGGTTGGCCGCCCCCTTGGGTATCGCCAGCATGTCGAACCAGATCGGTGCGCCTTCCTTGGGCAGGCGCATGTCCACCACCACACCGTTCTTCGCGTCCCGTGCGCGGTTGGCGGCTTGCGAGAAGCTGCCGGAATAACCGACTGCGACACAGATGTCACCATTGGCGATGTCCGCCATGTACTTGGAGGAGTGGAAGTAGGTGACGTGTGGGCGGATCTTCAGCAGCAAGGCCTCAGCCTTCTTGTAGTCGTCCGGCTTGTCGCTGTTCGGGTCCAGGCCCAGGTACTTCAACGCCAGCGGCAGGATCTCCGACGGCGAGTCAAGTAGCGCCACGCCGCACTGTTTGAGTTTGGCGATGTTCTCTTCCTTGAAGATCAGGTCCCAGCTGTCCACTGGCGCCTGGTCGCCGAGCACGGCCTTGACCTTGTCCGGGTTGAAGCCGATCAGCACGGTGCCGTACATGTAGGGTACGGCGAACTTGTTGCCCGGGTCGTTGGCCTCGATCAGCTTCATCAGCGCCGGGTCCAGGTGTTGCCAGTTCGGCAGCTTGCTGCGGTCCAGTGGCTGGAACACGCCCGCTTCGATCTGCTTGGCCAGGAACACGTTGGACGGCACCACCACGTCGTAGCCGGAGTTGCCAGTCAGCAGCTTGGCCTCCAGTGCTTCGTTGGTGTCGAAGATGTCGTAGGTCAGCTTGACGCCGCTGTCCTTCTGGAAATCGGTCAAGGTCTGCGGGGTGATGTAGTCGAACCAGTTGTACACACGCAACGTGCGTTGTTCTGCATGGGCCTGGATGGCGCCAGTGAACAGGGTGGCAGCGATGAACGGGGCGAGCAGACGCTTGAGTCGGACCATTATCAGGCTCCTGGCTGGGCGCGCTGGAAGCCTTCCAGCACATTGACCGCGTTGATACCGATTTCTTCCACAGCGTAGCCGCCTTCCATCACGAACAGGGTCGGCTTGCCGAGTTGGGCAATGCGTTTGCCCATTTCCAGGTAGTCCGGGCTGTCCAGCTTGAACTGGGAGATCGGGTCGTCCTTGAAGGTGTCCACGCCGAGTGAGATCACCAGGACATCAGCGTCATAGGCGGCAATGCGCTGGCAGGCCGCTTCCAGAGCCGCACTCCAGGCCGCCCAGTCGCTGCCGGCTGGCAGCGGGTAGTTGACGTTGCAGCCAAGGCCTGCGCCTTCACCGGTTTCGTCGGCATAGCCGAGGAAGAACGGGAACTCGGCCTGTGGGTCGCCGTGGATCGAAGCGAAGAACACGTCGTCGCGCGAGTAGAAGATGTCCTGGGTGCCGTTGCCGTGGTGGTAGTCCACGTCGAGGATGGCCACTTTGGTATGGCCTTGGTCGAGGAAGGCTTGGGCGGCAATCGCGGCGTTGTTCAGGTAGCAATAACCACCCATGACCTCGGCTGCAGCATGGTGCCCTGGTGGGCGGCACAGGGCGAAGGCGCAATGGGCGCCTTGCTGGATCGCAGCCTGGGCAGTGAGCGCAACTTGGGCAGCACTGTAGGCGGCCTGCCATGTGCCTGCGGTAATTGGCGCGCCAGCATCGAAGCTGTAGTAACCCAGCTCGCCGTGCAGACCGGTCGGTTTGACCTGGCGCAGGGTGCGGGCTGGCCAGGTGAAGGGCAGCAGGTCGCCGTCGTGGCCCAGGGCGGCCCAGCGTGCCCAGGCACCTTCGAAGAAGTTGAGGTAGTCGGCGCTGTGGATGCGCTGCAGCGGCGCGCGGCCGAAATCGGTCGGGCCCTGGATGTCGCCCAGGTTGCGCTTTTTCACCTGGTCGAGCACATGGTCGGCGCGCGAAGGCATTTCGAAGCAAGGCATCAGCTTGCCGTCGATCAGCTCGCAGCGGCCGTGGTGCAGGCGGTGATCATCGGAATAGATCGTCAGCATTGTTGTTCTCCGGTGGTACTGGCGTTGGCCCATTTTCACGGGCGCCTCGGCGCGGGAGAACGACGCAAACGGCCAAAAGGGGATCGATGTGGCCAAAGCTGTTGGCCTGTGCTGGCCCTATCGCCGGCAAGCCAGCTCCTACAAGTACTGCACAGGCCTTGAATGCAGCGCAGGACCTGTGGGAGCCGGCTTGCCGGCGATAGGGCCGGAACAGGTCAACCGCGGAAGTGGCTGGGTGCCACACCACTCCAGCGCTGGAAGGCATGGCGGAAACTGGCGGTCTCGCTGAACCCCAAAGCCTCCGCAATCCGGTAGATCGGCATCTGCTCATCGCTCAGCAACTGCTTGGCACGCTCGAAGCGCAGCTCGTCGAGCAACTGTTGATAACTGCTGCCCAGCGCCTGCAAGTGCCGGCGCAAGGTGCGCGACGAGCAGTTCATCTGCCGGGCCAGGCCTTCCAGGCCGGGTGCCGCGTCCAGCTGTTGCAGCAGTAGTTGGCGAATCCGCCCCAGCCAGGCCTGGCGCCCGGTGAACTCCAGGTTCAGGCGCCGGCAGCGTTCGCTCATGGCCTTATGGGTAATCGGGTCGGCCAGCGGCAGCGGTGTGTCCAGCCAGCGTCGCTCGAAGGCAAAGGCGTTGTCTTGCGCCTCGAAGGCTAGCGGGCACTGGAATGCACCGGTATAGCGCGCGTGGTAGCCAGGCCGGGCATGTTCGAAGCGGGCACCGAGCAGTGGCAGCGGGCGGCCGAGGAGGTCGTCGCAGATGACTTTCAGCGAAACCAGGCAGAACTCGGCATTGAACGCAGCCAACTCAGGAATATCACGGTATTCGTTGGCGCTGAACCAGACGCGTCGGCCGTCGTCGACCAGGCGCAGTTGGAAAACTGTTCCCAGCAGTGCCGGATACTGCAGCGCCAGGCGCAAGGCGTCACCCAAAGTGGCACTGGAGAGCAAGGCGTAACCGAGCATGCCGTAGCACGACACGTGCATGCGCTGGCCCAGCTCCAGGCCGATGTCTTCACGCCGCGCCACTGCGTTGGCACAGACCTGCAACTCTTGCTGGGTGGTGATGCGCGCATCGGCATGGCCAAGGTCTGCCGGGCCTATGCCGCTGCCAGCCAGCAGCGCCGTGGCCTCGCACCCTTGTTCCTGGAACAGGTTGAGGATCAGCGAAACCGCGTTGAGGGTGGTCAGGTGGCTGTGCAGCATGCTCGGTATTCCCGTGGGGCTGGGAGGCATTATGGAGCAAGTTGTGTGCCGGGAAGGCGCAGGCAAAAAAAAGGGCCCGGAGCGTGCGCTCGGGCCCTGCAAAGGTTGAGAGGTGTCTAGTCCCTCGACCTGGTGAGACTGTTTGCAGCGGTCGGGTTACGCCTTCAGCGGAACCAGACGTGGAGCGATCATGTTTTCCGGACGCAGGATGTCGTTGAGCATCTCTTCGTCCAGCAGCTTCTCCTCGCGCACCAGTTCCAGCACACCGCGGCCGGTTTCGAGGGCGACGCGGGCGATACGGGTGGCGTTTTCGTAGCCGATGTACGGGTTCAGGGCGGTGACCAGGCCAATCGAGTGCTCGACCAGTTCACGGCAGCGCTGTTCGTTGGCGGTGATGCCGACGATGCAGTGTTCGCGCAGCATGTCCATGGCGCGCTGGAGCAGGCGGATCGAGTCGAAGATCTTGTAGGCGATCAGCGGCTCCATCACGTTCAGCTGCAGCTGGCCACCTTCGGCGGCGACGGTCAGTGCCAGGTCGTTGCCCATGATGGCGAAGGCGACTTGGTTGACGGCTTCCGGGATAACCGGGTTGACCTTGCCTGGCATGATCGAGCTGCCTGGCTGACGCGCTGGCAGGTTGATTTCGTTGATGCCGGTGCGTGGGCCGCTGGACAGCAGGCGCAGGTCGTTGCAGATCTTCGACAGCTTGACCGCAGTACGCTTGAGCATGCCGGAGAACAGCACGAAGGCGCCCATGTCGGAGGTCGCTTCGATCAGGTCGGCAGCCGGTACCAGCGGCTGGCCGCTGATGGTTGCCAGGCGCTGTACGGCGAGCATCTGGTAGCCCGGGTCGGCGTTGATGCCGGTACCGATGGCAGTACCACCCAGGTTGATCTCGGTCAGCAGCTCGGGTGCCAGCGAACGCAGACGGTTGAGGTCTTCGGTCATGGTGGTGGCGAAGGCGCGGAATTCCTGGCCCAAGGTCATCGGCACGGCGTCCTGCAGCTGGGTACGGCCCATCTTCAGTACGTGGTCGAACTCTTTACCTTTGGCAGCGAACGCCTGGATCAGGCTGTCGAGGCTGGCCAGCAGCGCGTCGTGACCCAGCAGCAGGCCCAGACGAATAGCGGTCGGGTAGGCGTCGTTGGTCGACTGTGCCATGTTTACATCGTTGTTCGGGTGCAGGTACTGGTACTCACCCTTCTGATGGCCCATGGCCTCCAGCGCGATGTTGGCGATGACTTCGTTGGCGTTCATGTTGGTAGAAGTACCAGCACCGCCTTGAATCATGTCGACCACGAACTGCTCGTGGTAGTCGCCCTTGATCAGCCGTGCGCAGGCTGCGCTGATCGCGGCATGTTTGGCATCGCTCAGGTGCCCCAGCTCACGGTTGGCGTCAGCAGCTGCCTGCTTGACCATCGCCAGGCCGACTACCAGCTTCGGGTAGTGCGACAGCGGAACACCGGAGAGGTGGAAGTTGTTGGCAGCGCGCAGGGTCTGGATGCCGTAGTAGGCATCAGCAGGGACTTCAAGGGTACCAAGCAGATCTTTTTCGACGCGGAACGATGCAGCGGAGGACATGATGGATATCATCTCGATTTTGACCCGGCACATGCCGGAATGGCGCCAATCCTAGGCCCGAAGCGGATTTTGCGGCCAATGCTGTTGCACGCTAACCTATGCACAAACGGCATAGTGTTTGATGTGACGCCAATTGACAATCGAGCGTGTTCCATTTTGGTGCACGCCGGGAGAGATGCTTCGTGAACCTGGAAAGCAAATGGCTGGAAGACTTCAGTGCCCTGGCCTCCACCCGCAGTTTTTCGCAAGCCGCAGAGCGGCGCTTCGTCACTCAGCCGGCCTTCAGCCGACGTATCCGCAGCCTGGAAGCGGCGCTGGGGCTGACGCTGGTGAATCGTTCCCGCACGCCCATTGAACTGACCGAGTCCGGCCAGCTGTTTCTGGTCACCGCGCGTACAGTTGTCGACCAGTTGAGCGAAGTTCTCCGCCACTTGCATCACCTCGAAGGCGGGCAGGGCGAGGTCATCCAGATCGCGGCGGCTCACTCCCTGGCATCGGGCTTTTTCCCCCGCTGGGTAGCCCAGTTGCGCAACGATGGTTTGAACATCGCCACGCGCCTGGTTGCCACTAACGTCGGAGATGCGGTGCATGCATTACGCGAGGGTGGCTGCGACCTGATGCTGGCATTCTACGACCCGGATGCAGCCCTGCAGATGGACGCCGAGATCTTCCCCTCGCTGCACATGGGCACCACTGAAATGCTGCCGGTATGCGCAGTGGATGCCGACGGCAAGCCTTTGTTCGACCTCGAAGGCGATAGCAGCGTGCCGTTGCTGGCCTACAGCGCTGGCGCGTTTCTCGGCCGGTCGGTGAACCTGCTGCTGCGCCAACGCAACCTGCGCTATACCACCGTCTATGAAACAGCCATGGCCGACAGCTTGAAGAGCATGGCCCTGGAAGGCATGGGCATCGCTTGGGTGCCGCGCCTGTCGATGCGCGGCGAGCTCGACCGTGGCGAATTGGCGATCTGCGGCGGTAGCCAGTGGCATGTGCCACTGGAAATCCGCCTGTACCGCTGTGCGCTGGTGCGCAAGGCCAACGTGCGGCTGCTGTGGCGCAAGCTGGAGACGAGCGCCCAGGGTGAAGGGGCGGTTTGAGGGTTCATGCACAGGGTTGGCGAGAACGCCGGACGCGCTGAAAAGTTGTCTCGCGGGACAGCTTGCCTTTGATCCGCCAATGTGCATGGAGGGCTGGGCGGTTTGCCGATGAATACGCTATAATCCCGCGCCTTCGGCCAACCTGGTCGATTCAGAATCCGTATGACAAGCCACGCCGGTCCACCTGCGTGGCTTGTTGCTTTTAGCGCGCCAGAAGGCGCTTGCAGGAGAGGCTCGACGATGAGTGCACTGGTTGGCGTGATCATGGGCTCCAAGTCCGATTGGTCCACCCTTAGCCACACCGCCGATATGCTGGAAAAACTCGGCATTCCCTACGAAGTGAAGGTGGTCTCCGCCCACCGCACCCCGGATCTGCTGTTCCAGTACGCTGAAGAAGCCGAAGGGCGCGGTATCGAGGTGATCATCGCTGGCGCTGGTGGCGCTGCCCACCTGCCAGGCATGTGCGCGGCCAAGACCCACCTGCCGGTGCTGGGCGTGCCGGTGCAGTCGTCGATGCTGTCGGGCGTCGACTCGCTGCTGTCGATCGTGCAGATGCCAGCCGGTGTACCGGTTGCCACCCTGGCCATCGGCCGTGCCGGTGCGGTCAACGCCGCGCTGCTGTCGGCGAGCATCCTCGGCGCCAAATACCCGCAGTATCACGCGGCGCTCAAGCAGTTCCGCACCGAGCAGACCGACACCGTGCTGGACAATCCAGACCCACGTCAGGCTTGAGGCTGAACCCATGAAGATCGGTGTAATCGGTGGTGGCCAGTTGGGCCGCATGCTGGCCCTGGCGGGCACCCCGCTGGGCATGAATTTCGCCTTCCTCGACCCGGCGCCTGACGCCTGCGCCGCGCCGCTGGGCGATCACCTGCGTGCCGACTATGGCGACCAGGCCCACCTGCGCCAGCTGGCCGACGAAGTTGACCTGGTGACCTTCGAGTTCGAAAGCGTCCCGGCCGAAACCGTGGCCTTCCTCTCGCAGTTCGTTCCGGTCTACCCGAGCGCCGAAGCGCTGCGCATCGCCCGCGACCGCCTGTTCGAGAAGAGCATGTTCCGCGACCTGGGTATTCCGACCCCGGCTTTCGCCGACATCCTCTCGCAGGCCGACCTCGACGCCGCAGTTGCCAGCATCGGTCTGCCGGCCGTGCTCAAGACCCGTACCCTGGGTTATGACGGCAAGGGCCAGAAGGTTCTGCGCACACCTGAAGACGTGGTTGGCACCTTTGCCGAGCTGGGCAGCGTGCCGTGCCTGCTGGAAGGCTTCGTACCGTTCACCGGCGAGGTCTCCCTGGTGGCCGTGCGTGCCCGCGACGGCGAAACGCGCTTCTACCCGCTGGTGCACAACACCCACGACAGCGGCATCCTGCGCCTGTCGGTGGCTAGCCAGGCGCACCCGCTGCAAGCGCTGGCCGAAGACTACGTCGGCCGGGTGCTCAAGCAGCTGGACTACGTGGGCGTGATGGCTTTCGAGTTCTTCGAAGTCGACGGTGGCCTCAAGGCCAACGAAATCGCTCCGCGGGTACACAACTCCGGGCACTGGACCATCGAAGGCGCCGAGTGCAGCCAATTCGAAAACCACCTGCGCGCCGTTGCCGGCCTGCCGCTGGGTTCGACTGCCAAGGTCGGCGAGAGCGCCATGCTCAACTTCATCGGTGAAGTGCCGGCGGTGGACAAGGTCGTCGCCATCGACGACTGCCACCTGCACCATTACGGCAAGGCCTTCAAGGTCGGGCGCAAGGTCGGCCACGCCACCCTGCGTTGCAGTGATATGGCCACGCTCGAGCGCAAGATTGCCGAAGTAGAGGCTCTGATCAGCAACTGATCGGGCTTTGGATCGAACTTCTGCAAGCGGCTGGCCCTCTGAACATGGCAACGAGCCAAAGCCCGTCTAGGCTTTGGCTTGCTCCATCTTCACTGCAGAGGGAATGCCATGGGTATCATCGGAACCATCTTCATCGGCCTCATCGTCGGCCTGCTGGCCCGCTTCATCAAGCCGGGCGACGACAGCATGGGCTGGATCATGACCATCCTGCTGGGTATTGCCGGCTCCCTGCTCGCCACTTACGGTGGCCAGGCATTGGGGATCTACCAGGCCGGGCAGGCTGCGGGCTTCTTCGGCGCGCTGGTCGGTGCCGTGGTGCTTCTGGTGATCTACGGATTAATCAAGAAACGCTGAATACTGGTTAGAATGCTCGGCAATTCATCCGAGTTGCCGAGCATTTCCATGCGTGCCTTTTTCCTCATTCCCCTGCTTCTGGCCAGCACCCTGGCCCATGCCGAGCTGCCTGAAACCGACTGGCTGGAGCTGATGCCAAAGTCGGACCAGAAAGCCCTCGAGCAAATGCCCGAGATCGACCACAACTCGCCGGAGGCCATGGGTACGTTCACCGACAAGGGTGGCCTGAAGCAGAGCAAGGGTTTGCCGGCGGTGATGTATTCGACCAAGACCGTGGCGGCAATGAACGGCAAGGAAATCCGCTTGGGTGGTTACCCGGTGCCGCTGGAGAGCGATGCCAAGGGCAACAGCACCCTGTTCTTCCTGGTGCCGTACCCTGGCGCCTGCATTCACGTGCCGCCGCCGCCGCCGAATCAGCTGGTGCTGGTGCGCTATGCAAAGGGATTGAAGATCGACGACATCTACACGCCGCTTTGGGTTAGCGGGACGTTGAAGGTGGAGAAGGTCAGCAATGACCTGGCCGATGCGGCCTATGCGCTGGATGCGGGGAAGGTGAGGGTGGTAGAGGACGCTGATCTTTGAGGGTGACTGTACTGGCCCTATCGCCGGCAAGCCGGCTCCCACAAGTTGGACTGCCCCCAAGTACCCCGCAGTCTTCACGCAGTGCAGTGTACCTGTGGGAGCCGGCTTGCCGGCGATAGGGCCGGTGATATCACTGCAAGGCTCAGATCACTTCACAGCCGATGGCGACCTTCAGCGCAGTGCTCGCCCCTGGCTTCAACTCGACCACATCATCCCAGACATTCGCCGTCTCGATGCACAACATCCGCTGCCAGCCATCATCGGCCATGTCGGGTAGCTCCCTGGCCCGGTCGGTCCAAGGGTTCCAGATTACCGCCGAGCGCGAACCGCTACTGGTCAGGGTAATGCGCCGGTCCCAGTGCGGGTCGACGATGCTCAGCCGAGCAGGGGTATTCAGGTAGATACGGTCGGTCTCACCGGTAAACGCCAGCGCACCCTGCTGCTGGCGCTGTTCCCAGTCTGCCAGGGTCTCGATATAACCCAGCCCTTCGACACCTTCGACCCGCGCCTGGCGTACATCGCTGACGGCAAAGTAACTGTGCAGGGCCTGGCTGATGGTGACTGGGGTGTTGCCCAGGTTGCGGCTGGTCAGGGTCAGCTCAAGTGCATCCCCCATCACCACCGTCAGCCTCAGCTCGACGTCATGCGGCCAGTCCGGCAGATCACCCTGGGCTTGTGGCAGCTCGAATTCGATGCGCAGTGCGCTGCCCGCTTCTTCAATGCCCAGCAACTTCCAGTCACGGGTGCGGGCCAACCCATGGGCGGGGGCCTGCTTGCCAAGGTACATGCTTTGAACGGCTGCCGGGTTGCGCTGCAGGTTACCAAACCACGGCCAGCATACCGGCACGCCCGCGCGCACCGACTTGCCCTGCTGGAAGATGGCCTGGTCGCTCAGCCAAAGCAGCGGCGGCTCGCCGACACGCTGGTAGCTGAGGATCTGCGCACCCTGCTGGGCGATCAGTAGTTCGGCACGGTCGCTGGTAATACGCCAGCAGTTGAGTTCGCCGTGTAGCTCGGTTTCGACCTTGAAGGTAGCCATTGCGCTTGTCTCATTGATTGCCTGTGGGCCTTCGACCCGGTGACGTGCAATGAGTTTAACGCGCGAGTGGCTCAGCGACGAGGCACCGAGCGGGTGCGGCCGCTGCCATCGATGGCAACGAAGACGAACGCTGCTTCGGTGACCTTGCGCCATTCGCTGGAAAGCGGGTCGTCGCTCCACACCTCGACCATCATCTGGATCGAGCTGCGGCCGATTTCCAGGGTCTGGGTATAAAAGGACAGCTGCGCGCCCACGGCTACCGGCACCAGGAACGCCATGCGGTCGATCGCCACCGTGGCCACCCGGCCGCCAGCGACGCGGCTGGCCATGGCCGTGCCGGCGAGGTCCATCTGGGCGACCAGCCAGCCGCCAAAAATGTCGCCGAAACCGTTGGTTTCGCGGGGCAACGCAGTAATCTGCAAGGCCAGATCGCCTTGCGGTATAGGATCTTCTTGTTCGAGCTCAATCATGCGGTGGGGCCTCTGACCCGTGACGCTTTCGTTGGTGTGGCGCAAAGGCCGGGTAAACGATTCAGCTTGAAACATACTACGCCGATTTCGTTTCGCTGGACGGCCATAGGGAAACTCTGCGAAACCGTCTGACAGTAAAGACCGGCGTTTTCGCACAACATCCCAGGTGGGCAGCAACGTTTTCCTACGAGCGGCCAGTATATATAGCCGAACGCCCAGCGACGACCGCACATTCATGAATATCTGTATGGATTTTGTATCGCTTTCGGCACGGCTCGGCAATTTGCTATCTTCGCCTGTCCCAGCAATCCAGAAGCCGCGCCCCAAGCGGCCTGCATGACCTACAAGAGAAGAACGAGCGATGACCTCCGTGCCGAGCAGTATCGAGCAGCCCTCGCGGCCGCTGACCCGCAGTGACTACAAGACCCTTTCACTGTCCGCCCTCGGCGGAGCCCTGGAGTTCTACGACTTCATCATTTTCGTGTTCTTCGCCACGGTGGTCGGCAAGCTGTTCTTCCCGCCCGACATGCCCGAATGGCTCCGTTTGATGCAAACCTTCGGCATCTTTGCCGCCGGCTACCTGGCCCGCCCGCTGGGCGGGATCGTCATGGCCCACTTCGGCGACCTGCTCGGGCGCAAGAAGATGTTCACCCTGAGCATCTTCATGATGGCCCTGCCGACGTTGATCATGGGCCTGCTGCCGACCTATGCACAGATCGGCCTGTGGGCGCCGATCCTGCTGTTGCTGATGCGCGTGATTCAGGGGGCGGCGATCGGTGGCGAGGTGCCGGGCGCGTGGGTGTTCGTCTCCGAGCACGTACCGGCACGCAACACTGGCTACGCCTGCGGCACGCTGACGGCTGGCCTGACCTCGGGCATCCTGCTGGGCTCGCTGGTCGCCACGCTGATCAACAGTGTCTATACCCCCGTTGAGGTGGCGGATTACGCCTGGCGCATCCCGTTCCTGCTCGGAGGCGTATTCGGCCTGTTCTCGGTGTACCTGCGCCGCTGGTTGCACGAAACCCCGGTGTTCGCCGAGATGCAGCAGCGCAAGGCGCTGGCCGAAGAGCTGCCGCTGCGTGCGGTGCTGCGTGACCACCGTGGCGCGATCGTCCTGTCGATGCTGCTGACCTGGCTGCTGTCGGCCGGCATCGTGGTGGTGATCCTGATGACCCCGGCGCTGCTGCAGAGCTTCTACCAGGTCAGCCCCACCGACTCGCTCAAGGCAAACAGCCTGGCCATCGTCCTGCTCAGCCTCGGCTGCATCGCAGCCGGCCGCCTGGCCGACCGCTTCGGCGCCGGGCGCGTATTCATCGTTGGCAGCCTGTTGCTGCTGGCCAGCTCCTGGACCTTCTACCACAGCTTGCCGACCCGCCCCGACCTGCTGTTCCCGCTGTATGCGCTGACCGGTTTGTGCGTCGGTATTGTCGGTGCCGTGCCCTACGTGATGGTCAAGGCCTTCCCGCCGGTAGTGCGGTTCAGCGGGTTGTCTTTCTCTTACAACATGGCCTACGCGATCTTCGGCGGGTTGACGCCGATGGTGGTTACCGCGCTGTTGAAGTTAAGCCCAATGGCGCCGGCTTATTATGTGGCGGGGCTGTGTGCCGTCGGGCTGGTTGTGGGCGTGTATCTGTTTGCCAATAAACGATAATGAATTAAACCCCAGTGGGCGCAATTATTTCGAACAATATATTGCGTCCATAGAACAACTTCCAAGTCATTGGTTGACTCATTAAATCGGTGGGAGCGGGCTTGCCCCGCGAACACCGGCGAAGCCGGTGCCAGGCACTGCGCGTGCCCATTCGCGGGGTAAGCCCGCTCCCGCTAATAACTACTACCACCGCCAGACCAGGTGCTGCTTGGGCAATTCGATGAACTGAACCAGCGGCGCATTCTCAACGGCTTTGCTCCGGTAGCTCCGAAAGCAAGCTGGGCCGGTTCGCGAAGTGAATTCGAACTGCGTCATCTCGCTGCAGGCGGGGTGGGTTCAGGGCTTTATGACCTCGACCAGCTGAGCATCCACAGCCCTGGGAGCACCCAAGGCGTTCTGACGGTAGTCCAGCCTTTCGAACCCTGGTTCGCCAGCAGAGTGGCGTTGGCATTCGATGCCGCAGTCGTCGAGGGGCAACCCCCGCGCACATGGAAGCCCCTGGTGGCACCTGGTGCCGAGTTGCTCGGGCCAACGCTGCTGCCAGAGGCTCCGCCGTTGCCAGGTGTCCTTCCGGGAGGGGCGATAGACCCGGCAGGGCCAAGTCTTGAAATACTTCCGGGCGCGAATCCGGGAGAGACTGGGGCCATAATCCCTGGGTTCGGCGGCGATACTGACCTGCCATCTCCGGGCTTGATCAATTATGAGCCTGCCAAGTCTCTGGAAGTTGGGGAGTATAAGGATTTGAGCAGGCGAAGCATCAATGACCTGATGGATGTAGACCATATTGTGTCACCCAAAGCCTATCAGAGGTACTTGGCCAGGAATAGGCCACAGTTGTCAATGGATGCAATCAAGCCATTCTTGGAGACGGCGCCAAGCATAGTAATCCCGGCGGAAGTGCACAGAAAGTTTAGCGAAACCTATGGTGGTAGGAACAATAAAGCCAGGCAATTGAAAGATGCGTCAAATATCAGGGAAGCCGTTGATAGTAATTTGGATGCCTTGAAGCCGGGGTTGCTTGAGTACGGATTCTCGGATAATGAGATAGAAGTTGCTCGGCAGCAATTGCATGCTCTGCATCAACAGAAAGGAATGTACGAATGAATGCTCAACAGCTGCAATCTTATCTTCTTAATCTTGGGAGGTTTCATCCAGAACTTTTGGCGAGTGATGCGGTCCCGTCTGGTCATCTTATAGAGATTTATCCCGGGTCATGGACTGTATACTTGAAACCCAGCCCAGGGTTGGAACTGTGTTTTTGGGCTGAAGACAAGAGATTTGAGTCAGTGATTCTCTCGCTCGCCGAAACGACCACGTCGAAGGTTGTCTATTCGCAAGGGCTTCCAGAACCGTATTCCAATTGTGTAACCCGAGAGGCCGCTCTGACAGTATTTGGTAGCCCAGTTGAGTCAAAAGGCCCGTTCAAAATGCCATTGCCCATGGGCGAGGTTGGGGGGTGGGATAAGTTTAGTCTTGAGGGTCAGGGCCACCCCGGATTAGTGGTTATCTTCAGCTACGATGTTTATATGAATGTCGAGGGGCTAGCCTTTGCATTGGCTAAGTCGGGCTTCGACCGCCTTAGTGAGGAATTCGAGCACCCAATAGAAATATAAATACTCCGGTATGCGTGTGAGGAAGGGATTATGGACTTGAGATCAAGCCTGGATCACGAAGAGCAGTCTTTTCTTCGACTGGTTGACGATATATGGCAGGTAGAGACAGACAAAGTTTCGCATGATACGTTGATCACCCACTTCAGTAATATCGTCGGCCATCCTGCCGGCAGCGACCTTCTGTTCTACCCGGAAATCGATGAATTCGGCGGTATCAAATTCCCCCGAAGATATAGTTGCAATCATCAAAGCCTGGCATCAGCAAAACGTCCGTGCAGCTTTTAAAGACCAATGGGATAGAAGCTGCTGGGCAGCAATTGCATGCATTGCATCAACAGAAAGGAATATACGAATGAATGCTCAACAGCTGCAATCTTATCTTCTTAATCTTGGGAAATTTCACCCCGAACTTGTGGCTAATGATGTGGTTCCGTCTGATCATCTTATAGAGATCTATCCCGGCTCATGGTCAGTATACTTGAAACTCAGCCCAGGTTTGGAACTGCGCTTTTGGGCTGAAGACAAGAAGTTTGAGTCAGTGATTCTATCGCTCGCTGAAACGACCACGTCGAAGGTTGTCTATTCGCAAGAGCTTCCAGAGCCGTATGCCAGTTGTGTAACCCGAGAGGCCGCGTTGACAGTATTCGGCAACCCTGTTGAGTCGAAAGGCCCATTCAAAATGCCATTACCCATGGGCCAAGTTGGGGGGTGGGATAAGTTTAGCCTCGAGGGTCAGGGCCATCCCGGGTTAGTAGTTATCTTCAGCTACGATGTGCATATGAATGTCAAACGCCTATCCTTTGCACTGGCTAAGTCGGGCTACGACCGCCTTAGAGAGGAATCCGAGCACCCAGTAGAAATATGAATACTCTACCTGTAGGCGTGTGAGGTGAGGATTATGGACTTGAGATCAAGCCTGGATCATTACGCAGAGCAGTCTTCTCTTCGGCTGGTTGACGATATGTGGTAGGTAGGGGCAGACAAAGTTTCTCATGATACGTTGATCACCCACTTCAGTAATATTATCGGCCATCGTGCTGGCAGCGACCCTCTGTTCTACCCGGAAATCGATGAATTCGGCGGTATCAAATTCCGCCGAAGATATAGTTGCAATTATCAAAACCTGGCATCAGCAAAACGGCCGTGCAGCTTTCAAAGCCCAATGGGATAGAAACTGCTCGGCAGCAATTGCATGCGTTGCATCAACAGAAAGGAATGTACGAATGACTGCTCAACAGCTGCAATCTTATCTTCTTAATCTTGGAAAGTTTCATGCCGACCTCGTGGCTAATGATGTGGTGCCGGCTGATCATCTTATGGAGATCTATCCCGACTCATGGACTGTTTACTTGAAGCCCAGCCCAGGTTTGGAGCTGTGCTTTTGGGCTGAAGACAAGCGATTTGAGTCAGTAATCCTTTCGCTCGCTGAAACCACCATCTCGAAGGTTGTCTATACGCAAGGGCTTCCAGAGCCGTATGCCAGTTGTGTAACCCGAGAGGCCGCGTTGACAGTATTTGGTAACCCAGTTGAGTCGAAAGGCCCATTCAAAATGCCATTACCCATGGGCCAGGTTGGGGGGTGGGATAAGTTTAGCCTTGAGGGTCAGGGCCATCCCGGGTTAGTAGTTATCTTCAGCTATGATGTGCATATGAATATCAAACGCCTATCCTTTGCTTTGGCTAAGTCGGGCTTCGACCGCCTTAGGGAGGAATTCGAGCACCCAGTAGAAATATGAATACTCTACCTGTAGGCGTGTGAGGTGAGGATTATGGACTTGAGATCAAGCCTGGATCATTACGCAGAGCAGTCTTCTCTTCGGCTGGTTGACGATATATGGTAGGTAGGGGCAGACAAAGTTTCTCATGATACGTTGATCACCCACTTCAGTAATATTATCGGCCATCCTGCCGGCAGCAACCTTCTGTTCTACCCGGAAATCGATGAATTCGGCGGTATCAAATTCCCCCGAAGATATAGTTGCAATCATCAAAGCCTGGCATCAGCAAAACGTCCGTGCAGCTTTTAAAGACCAATGGGATAGAAGCTGCTGGGCAGCAATTGCATGCATTGCATCAACAGAAAGGAATATACGAATGAATGCTCAACAGCTGCAATCTTATCTTCTTAATCTTGGGAAATTTCACCCCGAACTTGTGGCTAATGATGTGGTTCCGTCTGATCATCTTATAGAGATCTATCCCGGCTCATGGTCAGTATACTTGACGCTCAGCCCAGGTTTGGAACTGCGCTTTTGGGCTGAAGACAAGCGATTTGAGTCCGTGATTCTATCGCTCGCTGAAACGACCACGTCGAAGGCCGTCTATTCGCAAGGGCTTCCAGAGCCGTATGCCAATTGTGTAACCCGAGAGGCCGCGTTGAGAGTATTCGGCAACCCCGTTGAGTCGAAAGGCCCATTCAAAATGCCATTACCCATGGGCCAGATTGGGGGGTGGGATAAGTTTAGCCTCGAGGGTCAGGGCCATCCCGGGTTAGTGGTTCTCTTCAGCTACGATGTGCATATGAAAGTCGAAGGACTAGCCTTTGCACTTGCTAAGTCGGGCTACGACCGCCTTAGGGAGGAATTCGAGCACCCAGTCGAAATATGAATACTCTATCTCTATGCGTATGAGGAAATGATTATGGACTTGAGATCAAGCCTGGACCATTACGAAGAGCAGTCTTTTCTTCGACTGGTTGACGATATATGGCAGGTAGAGACAGACAAAGTTTCGCATGATACGTTGATCACCCACTTCAGTAATATCGTCGGCCATCCTGCCGGCAGCGACCTTCTGTTCTACTCAGGGGCCGATGAAGTCGGCGCTATAAATTCCCCCGAATATATAGTTGCAACCATCAAAGCCTGGCATCAGCAAAACGGCCGTGCAGCTTTCAAAGACCAAACGCTACAACCACCGCCGGTTCCGCAAACCTTGACCCGCGAACAGCGCGCCACCCAGTCCTCCATCCGCAATCTGGAGAAGGTACGAAAACTGGTTGCCGACATTCATTCATCAGAGGGGGAGGCAGAGCAAAAACTGGCGACGCTGGAGCATCAGCTCACCCTTGCCGGGGCAGCGCCTGAGCAGGAACTTACCGCCAGTGTGGAAACGTTACGTGCCCTGGTACTGGCACAGCATCAGGCCAAACGCGCCGTCGACCAGCTTCAACGCTTGCAGATGTCGGTCAAGTTTGCCCTCGAGGGTGCACAACGCGATGCCGCCAATTCATTTCTGGACCCTGCGACCCAGGCCGTTGTGCTGCAGGAGATCACGCAGGGCAGCCAGCGCCATGCTGTTGCCTTGGCCGCAGCGCAGGCGCGTCACCCCGCTTTGTACGACCGTGGGGCCACGCTGATAGAAAGCCTGGAGGTACGGATCGCCCAGCTTGCCAAAGCCAGTGCGTCCGGCCCAGACCATGGTGCGCTTACGTTAATGGCGGCGGCACAGACGGCCAGCCTGCATCCTGCGGTGTTGACTGCGCAAGGCTTGAGCCGTGAAGTAGCCGAGCAGCTGCATCATTTGAACAAGAGTTTTCGCTCGGCTGTGGCTGAGCTGGAGTGGCAATCGACTTCATTGGAAGGAAAGCATCCGGGCTCTTTTGTAGATGTTGCCGAGTTCGTGCTGAGTACTCCCAGTGCCGATCCGCGCTTTGCAGTTACGATTCCGCTGGTTGAGTTGTTCGACAGCGAGCCGCATGACTGGGTGGCTTTGGCTCAAGCGCGTGCGGAAGTGGCATTGCCGGTGCGCTTGTGTTCCACCGTACGCGCTGCCAGTGGGGCCACCAGCACTGGCGTCAAGCCTTTTACTCGCTACTCCCATGTCATCATGACCCTCACTCAGGGTGGTGTTGTCCCATCGCGTGTAAAGGTGCGCAGTGCAGCTTGGAATGCCATGCAACAGGCATACGTGTTCACCAGCGACGGTGATTCGCCTGTCACGGTCGCGTGGCAGAACGGTAGCGTTCACGCGCCCGCGGATCTCTCCCGACCCCCAAGCATTGGATTCTTCAGAATGCCCAAGGTCCCGCTGATAGAACCTTTCGAGAACCTGGCCGAGGTGCAGTTCGACGACTACATCGTGGTCTTTGCACCGGAATCGGGTATAGAACCTTTGTACTTGATGTTCAGAGACCGCCGGGAGCTATAGCGCACGGCCGCCTCTCCCAGCAACATTTTGAAAAGGCCATCTCTGGCATTCGGTGATGGCCTTTCATCCAATTGTCATATTGAAGTCATATCGTGTTCATGCGGCCTGCAGATACTTGGGCCCGATCCATCCAACACCCCCAATATTCCTGCTAGGAGCAAGGCATGAAACTGAAGCGTTTGATGGCGGCCCTTACCTTCGCCGCCGCTGGCGTAGCAACCGCCAATGCGGTAGCCGCTGTCGACCCAGCAATCCCGACCTACACCAAGACCACCGGTGTTTCGGGCAACCTCTCCAGCGTCGGTTCGGACACCCTCGCCAACCTGATGACTCTGTGGGCCGAGGCCTACAAGAAGGAATATCCAAACGTAAACATCCAGATCCAGGCTGCCGGCTCCTCCACCGCGCCACCCGCGCTGACCGAAGGCACCGCCAACCTCGGCCCGATGAGCCGCAAGATGAAGGACGTCGAGCTGCAGGCGTTTGAGCAGAAGTACGGCTACAAGCCGACTGCCATCCCGGTTGCCGTCGACGCCCTGGCCGTATTCGTGCACAAGGACAACCCGATCAAAGGCCTGACCATGGCCCAGGTCGATGCGATCTTCTCGTCCACCCGCCTGTGCGGCGCCAAGGCCGATGTCAAAACCTGGGGTGACCTGGGCGTGACCGGCGACCTGGCCAACAAGCCAGTGCAGCTGTTCGGCCGTAACTCGGTGTCGGGCACCTACGGCTACTTCAAGGAAGAAGCCCTGTGCAAAGGCGATTTCAAGCCTAACGTCAACGAACAGCCTGGTTCGGCTTCGGTCGTGCAGTCGATCAGCTCCTCGCTGAACGGCATCGGCTACTCGGGCATCGGCTACAAGACCGCCAGCGTCAAGACAGTGGCCCTGGCCAAGAAAGAAGGCGGTGAGTTCATCGAAGACAACGAAGCCAACGCCCTGAACGGTTCGTACCCGCTGTCGCGCTTCCTCTACGTCTACGTCAACAAAGCCCCGAACAAGCCTCTGGCCCCGCTGGACGCCGAGTTCATCAAGCTGGTGCTGTCGCAAGCTGGCCAGCAGGTCGTGGTGAAGGATGGTTACATCCCGCTGCCGGCCAAGGTGGTCGACAAGACCCTGGCTGACCTGGGGCTGTCCCACGCCGGTAACGTTGCAAAGAAGTAAGTAACTGAGGAAGAGGCCGGCACTGCTGCTGGCCTCCTCCACGAATTCTCGGTCCGAAGCCAGGGTTCCTGAGCGGCGGGCTTTTTTGCGTCAATGCACTGTCATGTTTTTGTCATACGGGACCGCTAGGGTGTGCGCATGAATGATCTGGCCAACTCCACAATGACCCAAAATTCCCCTCCCGTGCGGATTGATTTCAATACGCCCGAGTTGCAACGCAAGCGCCGCATGCGCGCTCTGAAGGATCGCCTGACCCGCTGGTATGTACTGGTGGGCGGGCTTGCCGTGCTGGCAGCCATCACCCTGATCTTCTTCTATCTGGCTTACGTGGTGCTGCCGCTGTTCCAGGGCGCCGAGCTGACCAGCAAGAAGGCACTGGAGCCGACCTGGCTGCAGCAGGATGCCGGCAAGCCGCTGATGATCGCCCTTGAAGAGCAGAACCTGGTCGGCATGCGCGTTTCGGACAAGGGTCAGGCACTGTTCTTCGATACCAAGACCGGTAATGAGCTCAAGCGTGTCGACCTGCCGCTGCCAGCAGGCACGCAAGTCAGTTCGATCAGCACCGACCAGCCGGGTAGCCCGATGGTGGTGCTGGGGCTGTCCAACGGTAAGGCGCTGGTGTTCCACCACACCTACAAGATCACTTACCCGGACAACAAGAAGACCATCACCCCCGGCATCGACTACCCGTACGGCCAGGAGCCCTTCGTGCTCGATGACCAAGGCCGTGCGCTGGAACACGTCAGCGTCAACGTCAACGGCGATACCCTGCTGCTGGCCGGCTCTACCGGCGCGCACCTGCAGGTGCTCGAGCTGACGCGCACCGAGAACATGATGACCGACGAGGTCACCACCGAAGAGAACCGCATCGAACTGCCGCAGATGACCGAGACGGTGAAGAACATCTTCATCGACCCGCGCCAGCAGTGGCTGTACGTGATCAACGGCCGTGCCACCGCAGACGTTTTCAGCCTGCGCGACAAGAGCCTCAACGGCCGCTACAAGCTGTCCGAGAGCGCCGACACCGAGATCACCGCCACCGCGCAACTGGTCGGCGGCATCTCGCTGATCGTGGGTGACTCCAAAGGTGGCCTGGCCCAGTGGTTCATGGCCCGCGACCCGGATGGCGAATCGCGCTTCAAGCAGATCCGCACCTTCCAGATGGGCAAGGCGCCGGTTGTGCAGATCGATGCCGAAGAGCGCCGCAAGGGCTTCATCGCCCTGGACAGCGACGGCAAGCTTGGTGTGTTCCACAGCACTGCACACCGTACGCTGCTGGTGGAGCCGGCTGCCGAAGGGGCTGGCATCCTGGCCCTGTCGCCACGCGCCAACCGCATCATCATCGAAGAAGGTGGCAAGCTGCTGCCGTTGAGCCTGAAGAACCCGCACCCTGAAGTGTCCTTCAGCGCACTGTGGGGCAAGGTCTGGTACGAGAACTACGACGAGCCCAAGTACGTCTGGCAGTCGACCGCTTCGAACACCGACTTCGAGCCCAAGCTGAGCCTGTCGCCACTGACCTTCGGTACCCTCAAGGCCGCGTTCTACGCGATGATCCTGGCGGCACCGCTGGCCATTGCCGCTGCGATCTACACCGCCTATTTCATGGCCCCGGGCATGCGCCGCAAGGTCAAGCCGGTGATCGAACTGATGGAAGCGATGCCGACGGTGATCCTCGGCTTCTTCGCCGGCCTGTTCCTGGCACCGTACCTGGAAGGTCACCTGCCGGGTGTGTTCAGCCTGTTCGTGCTGATGCCGTTCGGCATCCTGCTGGCGGGCTTTATCTGGAGCCGCCTGCCGGAGTCGATCCGCCTGCGTGTGCCGGATGGTTGGGAAGCTGCGATCCTGATCCCGGTGATCCTGTTCACCGGCTGGTTCGCCCTGACCATGAGCCCGTACCTGGAGACCTGGTTCTTCGGCGGTGACATGCGCCTGTGGATCACCAACGACCTGGGTATCACCTACGACCAGCGCAACGCCCTGGTAGTGGGTATCGCCATGGGCTTCGCGGTTATCCCGAACATCTACTCGATCGCCGAAGACGCCGTGTTCAGTGTGCCGCGCAGCCTGACCCTGGGCTCCCTGGCCCTGGGTGCGACGCCGTGGCAGACCCTGACCCGCGTGGTCATCCTGACCGCCAGCCCGGGTATCTTCTCGGCGCTGATGATCGGTATGGGCCGTGCAGTGGGCGAGACCATGATCGTGCTGATGGCCACCGGCAACACCCCGGTGATGGAGATGAACCTGTTCGAAGGCATGCGCACCCTGGCCGCCAACGTGGCGGTCGAGATGCCCGAGTCGGAAGTCGGCGGCAGCCATTATCGCGTGCTGTTCCTCGCTGCACTCGTGCTGCTGATGTTCACCTTCGTCATGAACACCTTGGCCGAGCTGATTCGCCAGCGTCTGCGCAAGAAATACTCGTCGCTTTGATAGAAAGGTAGAGATCCGTGAAAAAGGATTCCCTCAAAGGCTGGTTCAAGAGCGGCGCCCCCGGCGTCTGGATCAGCGGTGGCGCGGTGGCCATGGCGGTGATCATGACCGTCGGCCTGCTGGCTGTGATCGCCGTGCGCGGCCTGGGCCACTTCTGGCCGGCCGACCTGGTCCAGGCAACCTACAAGGTGCCGGGCCAGGCTGACCATATCGTGGTCGGTGAAGTGGTACAGAAGGAAGAAGTGCCCCGCGCCCGTCTGAAAGGTGCCGGCTTGCCGGTACCGGACGAAGGCCCGGAGTTCATGACTCGCGAGCTGATCAAGGTGGGCAACCGCGACCTCAACGGCAGCGACTTCACCTGGGTGGTCGGCGACTGGCTGGTCGATGAACAGCACCCAGCCGACCTGATCGCCCTGGAGCGCCGCGAGTGGGGCAACTTCTATGGCTACCTGGTCAGCGTCAAGGAAGAAGGCCGTGTCGTTGCCCAAGGCGCTGATGCCTGGAATGAGCTGCAAGCCCGCCTCAAGCGCGCCAACCAACTCAACGGCGAACTGCAGCAGCTCGAGAAGAAAGACATCGGTGCCATCAACCATGGCCTCGAACGCCTGCGCCTGCACGGTCGCAAGCTGGAGCTGGAAGGCAAGCTGGACGCTGCTGCCCAGGCCGACATGGACGCCGAGCGTGCCGAGCTGAACAGCCGCTACAAGGCCATCGAAGACCGCCTCAGCGGCCTGCACCAGGCGTTCGCCCGCGACAGCCTGGTTGCCCGCGACGGCAACGGCCGCGAAGTGGAGATCAACCTGAGCAAGGTGGTGCATGCCATCCAGCCGAACGGCATGTCCGGGCTGACCAAGATGGGCACCTACTTCGCCAAAGTCTGGGAGTTCCTCAGCGACGACCCGCGTGAAGCCAACACCGAGGGCGGTATCTTCCCGGCGATCTTCGGTACCGTGATGATGACCCTGATCATGGCCGTGATCGTTACACCGTTCGGCGTACTGGCCGCGGTCTACCTGCGTGAATACGCCAGGCAAGGCCCGGTGACCCGCCTGATCCGCATCGCCGTGAACAACCTGGCGGGCGTTCCGGCGATCGTCTACGGCGTGTTCGGCCTGGGCTTCTTCGTTTACGTGCTGGGTGGTTCGATCGACCGGCTGTTCTTCCCTGAATCGCTGCCGGCACCGACCCTGGGTACCCCGGGCCTGCTGTGGGCATCGCTGACCCTGGCGCTGCTGGCGGTGCCGGTGGTGATCGTGGCCACCGAAGAAGGCCTGGCGCGCATCCCACGCACGGTCCGTGAGGGTTCGCTGGCGCTGGGTGCGACCAAGGCCGAGACCCTGTGGAAGATCGTGCTGCCGATGGCCAGCCCGGCGATGATGACCGGCATGATCCTCGCCGTGGCCCGCGCTGCCGGTGAAGTGGCGCCGCTGATGCTGGTGGGTGTCGTGAAGCTGGCGCCGTCGTTGCCGCTGGACGGCAACTACCCGTACCTGCACCTGGACCAGAAGATCATGCACCTGGGCTTCCACATCTACGACGTCGGCTTCCAGAGCCCCAACGTCGAGGCCGCGCGGCCACTGGTGTACGCCACCGCGCTGCTGCTGGTAATGGTGATTGCCACCCTCAACCTCTCGGCGGTGTGGATCCGTAACCACCTGCGCGAGAAGTACAAGGCGCTCGACCACTGAGCCTGATTTGCAAGCGTGCCGCCCGCAGCCGGGCGGCCCTTTGAAACGAATTGATAGCGTATGGAGTTGACCATGCAGCAAGAATCCCACACCCACGGCATCGACATGTCTGCCCTGGGCCGCGACAAGCAGAGCCTGCGCCTGGCCGAAGAAACCGTTGCCATCGAAGTACCGGGCCTGAGCCTGTTCTATGGCGACAAGCAAGCCCTGTTCGACGTCAGCCTGAATATCCCCAAGCAGCGCGTGACCGCTTTCATCGGCCCGTCCGGCTGCGGCAAGTCGACCCTGCTGCGTACCTTCAACCGCATGAACGACCTGGTTGACGGCTGCCGCGTTGAAGGCGCCATCAACCTGTACGGCAACAACATCTACCGCAAGGGCGAGGACGTGGCCGAGCTGCGCCGCCGCGTCGGCATGGTGTTCCAGAAGCCCAACCCGTTCCCCAAGACCATCTACGAGAACGTGGTCTACGGCCTGCGGATCCAGGGCATCAACAAGAAGCGCGTGCTCGACGAGGCCGTCGAGTGGGCCCTGAAGGGCGCCGCCCTGTGGGACGAGGTCAAGGACCGCCTGCACGACTCGGCTCTGGGCCTGTCCGGTGGCCAGCAGCAGCGTCTGGTGATTGCCCGTACCATCGCCGTGGAGCCTGAAGTACTGCTGCTCGACGAACCTTGCTCGGCACTTGACCCGATCTCGACCTTGAAGGTCGAAGAGCTGATCTACGAACTGAAATCCAAGTACACCATCGTTATCGTGACCCACAACATGCAACAGGCGGCCCGTGTTTCGGACTACACCGCCTTCATGTACATGGGCAAACTGGTCGAATTCGGTGATACCGACACCCTGTTCACCAACCCGGCGAAGAAGCAGACCGAAGACTACATCACCGGTCGCTACGGCTAGGCACCTCTCCCCGTGGGAGCGGGGGCCAGGGAACGATACGAACTACTTGAAGCTTGCAGCTTCTTCGCGGAGCGAAACGATGATCAACAAAGAAAGCCTGACGCACCATATTTCCCAACAGTTCAACGCCGAGCTGGAGGAGGTGCGCAGCCACCTTCTGGCCATGGGCGGCCTGGTCGAAAAGCAGGTCAACGACGCGGTCACCGCGCTGATCGAGGCCGACTCGGGCCTGGCCCAGCAGGTGCGTGAAGTCGACGAGCAGATCAACCAGATGGAGCGCAACATCGACGAGGAGTGCGTGCGCATCCTCGCCCGTCGCCAGCCGGCGGCCTCCGACCTGCGGCTGATCATCAGCATCTCCAAGTCGGTGATCGACCTGGAGCGCATTGGTGACGAATCGACCAAGATCGCCCGCCGCGCCATCCAGTTGTGCGAGGAAGGGGAGTCGCCGCGCGGTTACGTCGAGGTGCGCCACATCGGCGACCAGGTACGCAACATGGTGCGTGATGCGCTCGACGCCTTCGCCCGCTTCGACGCCGACCTGGCGCTGTCGGTGGCGCAGTACGACAAGACCATCGACCGTGAGTACAAGACCGCTCTGCGCGAGCTGGTGACCTACATGATGGAAGACCCGCGGTCGATCTCGCGGGTGTTGAGCGTCATCTGGGCCCTGCGTTCGCTGGAGCGTATCGGCGACCACGCGCGCAACATCTCCGAGCTGGTGATCTACCTGGTTCGCGGCACCGATGTGCGCCACATGGGCCTCAAGCGCATGAAGGCAGAAGTCCAGGGTACTGCGCTGGATGAGGCCGAAATCGCTAATGTTCCGGCTGAACCGGACGATAAATAAGATTGCTCCCGAGCATCGACGCCCGGCCTTCGCCGGGCGTTTTCGTTTGCGCCAGAGCAGTCAGCAGGCACCCGCGAACGATGCAAAGAAGTCCCGGCGTGGCCCAGGTATTGGCAAATGGCCACCAATCGACGGTAGGCTAGTCCGGGTTCAAGAGGAGTATCGATGAGTAAAGTCAATGTGCTGGTCGTGGATGACGCGCCGTTCATTCGTGATCTGGTAAGGAAGTGCCTGCGTAATGCCTTCCCCGGCATGGTCATCGAAGACGCGGTCAATGGCCGCAAGGCCATGACCCTGTTGGGCAAAGAGCAGTTCGACCTGGTGCTGTGCGACTGGGAGATGCCGGAAATGTCCGGCCTGGAGCTGCTCACCTGGTGCCGTCAGCAGCCAGAGATGAAGAGCCTGCAGTTCATCATGGTGACCAGCCGTGGCGACAAGGAGAACGTGATTCAGGCCATCCAGGCCGGCGTGTCCGACTTCGTCGGCAAGCCGTTCACCAATGAGCAGCTGCTGACCAAGGTAAAAAAGGCCCTGACCAGGATCGGCAAGCTCGACAGCCTGATGGCAGGCGGCCCGGCGCGGGTCAACTCGGCATTTGCCAACGACTCCTTGAGCGCGCTGACTGGTGGCAAGCCTGAAGCGGTCAAGGTTGCGGCACCTGCAGCGGCCAAACCGTTGATCAACGCTCCGCAGCCGCAGACTGCAGCCGCTGCTGCACAGTCCGGCCGTGGCCAAGGCCAGTTGCGCCTGTCCAGCGGCACCCAGCCTTGCGTCATCAAGGCCCTGAGCCTCAAGGAGGCGCTGCTGGTGGTGCGTCGCAGTGCCAACCTGCCACAGGTGCTGGAAGGGGCGGTGCTCGACTTGGAGCAGGGCGAGAGCGCCGAGGTGGCGCGGTTGAATGGTTACCTGCATGCCGTGGCAGCGCTGGAGCCTAAGCCTGACAGCGACTGGTTGCAGCTGACGTTCAAGTTCGTCGATCAGGATGCGCAGAAGCTCGATTACCTGTCGCGGTTGATCGCCCGTGGTACGGCGCAGAAGCATTTCACCCCCGGCGCCTGATCTGGCCTTCCGGGGATCCTGTAGGAGCGGCTTCAGCCGCGAACACCGGCGAAGCCGGTGCCATTCACCGCGGCGCCTGCTTCGCGGCTGAAGCCGCTCCTACAGGGTATGCGGCGCGCTTGCGGGCCTGAAGTCTGTGGCTACCCTCTGGGAGCCGGCATCCGACCAACTGTCATACCGCTGCGCAAATCCCGCTGCTAGGCTTCGACAGAACGTCATCTGTCAAAAAGCCACTATCATGCCCGCCATCGCCCGCTTGCTGCTTTTGTGTGCCTTGCTTTCGGCCTCGGCGTCGAGTTTGGGCATGACCATCTACAAGACCACCGACAATTTCGGCGTGGCGTCCTATTCCGAGCGGCCCAGCCCAGGCGCAAAAGCCTTCGAGCTGCGCGAGCCGATGTTCGAGCGGTTGGACCGCCAGGTGCGCCTGCAGACCGAGCCGTTCCCCGGCGGCGTTCGCTTCGTGGTGCGTAACGAGCTTTACGTGCCCATGCAGGTCGAGCTGCGCATCGACCAGCTGGCCAATGCCTTCGGCGGCAATGGCCCGCGGCTGATACGTGCCGTGGTCGGGCCGCGCTCTACCAAGGTGCTCAGCTCGGTGCTGGCGGCGCCCGGCGGGCCGCTGAAGTATGCCAGCAACTTTCAATACGCCATGGGCGACCCTGGCCAGCGTTCGCAGGCCTATCGCTACCCCTTCCCGTGGAAAGGCGGGCCGTTCCGGCTCAGCCAGGGGCCCAACGGCCGCTTCAGCCATTTCGGCCCCAAGGGCCGTTACGCCATGGACATCGCCATGCCGGAAGGCACACCGATCATTGCGGCGCGGGGCGGGATGGTGGTGAAAGTCGAGAACAACCAGACCGGGCGAGGCACCAACCCCTCAGGCAATTTCGTGCGCATTCTGCACCCGGACGGCACCATGGGCGTGTACCTGCACCTGATGCGCGGTTCGGTAGTGGTAGCCGAGGGGCAGCAGGTGGCGTTGGGGCAGGCGCTGGCGAAGTCGGGCAATACCGGCAACAGCAGCGGGCCACACCTGCACTTCGTGGTGCAGCGCAACGTCGGGCTGGCGCTGGAGTCGATACCCTTTCAGTTCGACCGGCCGATCGGCGGGCTGCCGGACTTCACGGCCGGCAACCCTTGAGGATACTTGCTCGTGTGTGATTTATAAGCTACAAGTGCTGTATGAAGAGCATCAAACAAACTGCCACCTACAGGAATTGGGAACGCAAGCTTCGGGACAAGCAGGCAAGGGCTGTCATCGCCGCACGTATTTTTCGTCTGGCGCATGGATTGCTAGGTGATGTTCAGCCTGTGGGTCAAGGCATTAGTGAACTGCGTATCCACCACGGCCCCGGTTACCGCGTGTATTTCCAGCAGCGTGGACATCAGCTGGTATTGTTGTTGTGTGGTGGAGACAAGAGCAGCCAGGCACGCGATATCGAGACAGCGAAAACCCTGGCCAGCCAGTGGAGTGACGACGAATGAAAGAACAGTTCTATGACTATGATCCAGCCGAAGCGCTGACGGACGCAGAATCAATCGCCGTGTTTATGGAGGACGCTTTCGAAACGGGTGATGCAGCCTACATCGCGCAGGCTCTTGGTGTGGTCGCTCGCGCTAAGGGAATGTCGGCCATAGCGAATGAGGCAGGCGTTTCCCGGGAGCACCTCTACCGTTCGTTCTCGGAAAAGGGCAACCCCACCTTGAAAACAATGCTGGCGGTGATGCGAGCGGTTGGTTTGGACCTGACGACCCGCAAGCACATAAAACCTGCACACTGACCAGCATTATCCATGGGGCCGCGATGCGGCCCGGTTGCGTCAATCGAGCTTGAGCACCTTGGCCAACACGATCTTCGGCCCTTTCATCTTCTTGATGATGATGCGCAGGCCCTCGACCTCCAGCACTTCCTCTTCTTCAGGCACGCGCTTGAGGGTCTCGTAAATCAGCCCGGCCAGGGTTTCCGCCTCGATGTGGTCAAGGTCGATGCCTAGCAGGCGCTCGACCTTGAACAGCGGCGTGTCGCCACGCACCAGCAGCTTGCCCGGCTGGTAGGCGAGGATGCCGCGCTCGGTCTTGCGGTGCTCGTCCTGAATGTCACCCACCAGCACTTCCAGCACGTCTTCCATGGTCAGGTAACCGATCACCTTGCCATCGGCTTCCTCGACCAGCACGAAGTGCGCGCCACCCTTGCGGAACTGCTCCAGCAACTGCGACAGCGGCATATGCCGCGACACGCGCTCCAGCGGACGGGCCAGGTCTTCGAGGTCGACGGTTTCCGGCAGGTGTTCCAGCTCGGCCAGCTCCAGCAGCAGGTCCTTGATGTGCAGAAGCCCGGTGAACTCTTCACGCTCGGCGTCGTACAGCGGGTAGCGGCTGAACTTGTGGCGGCGCACCAAGGCGAGGATTTCCTTGAGCGGTGCATGGGCGTCGATGCTGACCATGTCCTCACGGGAGTTGGCCCAGTCGACCACCTCCAGCTCGCCCATTTCCACGGCCGAGGCCAGCACACGCATGCCCTGGTCGCTTGGGTCCTGGCCTCGGCTGGAGTGCAGGATCAGCTTGAGCTCTTCGCGGCTGTAGTGGTGCTCGTGGTGCGGGCCTGGCTCGCCCTGGCCAGCAATGCGCAGGATGGTGTTGGCGCTGGCGTTGAGCAGGTAGATGGCCGGGTACATCAACCAGTAGAACAGGTACAGCGGCACGGCCGTCCACAGCGACAGCAGCTCGGGCTTGCGGATCGCCCAGGACTTGGGCGCCAGCTCGCCGACCACGATGTGCAGGTACGAGATGACGAAGAAGGCGACGAAGAACGACACGGCCTTGATCAGTTCGGGGGTATCGACCCCGAAATAGGCCAGCAATGGTTCGAGCAGGTGGGCGAATGCCGGTTCACCGACCCAGCCAAGGCCCAGCGAGGCGAGGGTGATGCCCAGCTGACAGGCCGACAGGTAGGCGTCGAGCTGGTTGTGTACCTTGCGCAGGATGCTGCCGCGCCAGCCGTGTTGTTCGGCAATGGACTCGACGCGCGTGGAGCGCAGCTTGACCATGGCGAACTCGGCGGCAACGAAGAAGCCGTTGAGCAGCACCAGGAACAAGGCAAAAAGGATCATGCCGAAATCGGCGAAGAGCGAGGTGAGGCTGATACCAGGGGAAGGGTCCATGATGGAGTTTTTACGGGGTCCGTCTTAGAAAAGGTAGAAAGAAAAGTGCCAGCGTTTGCTGGCACAGGGGATCCAATGTAGCGGCTGGGGCGACAAAAGCAAAGTGGCCCTTGGCATCAACCCTTGTCGTTGGCCAATTGTGCCAGCGGGAAGTGACAGGTGAACGTGCTGCCGTGGCCTGGCACGCTGCTGATCTCCAGGCGCCCGCGGTGGCGCATCAGCACATGCTTGACGATCGCCAGCCCCAGCCCGGTACCCCCGGTGTTGGAGGCTCGGCTGGAGTCGACGCGGTAGAAGCGTTCGGTCAGGCGTGGCAGGTGTTTGGCGTCGATACCGACCCCCGAGTCCTGCACCGACAGGTGGGCGCCCTGTTCGTCGGCCCACCAGCGGATGCGGATGCTGCCGGCGTCCTGGGTGTATTTCACCGCATTGAACACCAGGTTGGAGAACGCGCTGCGCAGTTCCGACTCGCTGCCCTTCAAACGCAGGCCGGGCGAGGTCTCCAGGGTAATGCGCTGGTTGCGGGGGCCGGACAGCGCCTGGGCGTCGTTGTTGATCGCGGCCAGCAACGCATCGACCGGCACCGGCTGGTTGTCCGAGGGGTAGTCGGTGGCTTCCAGCTTGGCCAGCAGCAGCAGGTCGTTGAGCAGCGTTTGCATGCGCGAACCTTGCTGGCTCATCTGCTGCAGCGCCCGGCTCCACCGCGGGTTCACGTCCTCGACGTTATCCAGCAGGGTTTCCAGGTAGCCGCTGATCACCGTCAGCGGCGTACGCAGCTCGTGCGAGACGTTGGCCACGAAGTCCTTGCGCATCTGCTCGAGCTGATGGATGCGGGTGACATCGCGCACCAGCATCAGGTGCTCGTTGTTGCCATAGCGGGTGAGGTGAAGCTGCACCCGCATGCGGTCATTGATCGGGGAGGGGATTTCCAGCGGTTCGGCGTAGTTTTCCGACTCGAAGTATTCCTTGAAGCGTGGGTGGCGCACCAGGTTGGTGACCGGCTGGCCGCCATCCTGTGGGGTCTTGAAGCCCAGCAGGGTTTCGGCTGCGCGGTTCCACCACTCCAGGTTACCGTCGCTGTCGAGCATGATCACCGCGTCACGCAGGGCGGCGGTGGACTCCTGCACCCGGTCGATCACCGCCTGCAAGCGGCCGCGTACGCGCTGGTCGCGGCGCTGCAGGTGGTAGATGCTGTCGAATACCTCGCCCCACAGGCCATAGCCATCGGGCGGTGCTTCATCGGGCTTGTGGTTGCGCAGCCAGTCGTGCAGGCGCAGCAGCTGTTTGAGGGTCCAACCCAGGTAGAAGCCCAGGCCGATGGCGAGGCTCCAGCCGTAATAGCCGCTGACCAGGCCGCCAATCAGGCAGACGGTGATCAGCAGCAACAAGTGGCGAATCAGGGTCGCGTGCCAGTTCTGGTTCAATTGACGGTCCTTGTACAACGACGTGCAGGCTTGCGCTCAGGTGCTCGATCAGCTTTTGGTCGAGAAGCGGTAGCCAGTGCCCCGGACGGTTTGTACCAGATTTTCATACGCTTCACCCAGCGCCTTGCGCAGGCGACGGATGTGCACGTCGACCGTGCGCTCCTCGACGTAGACGTTGCCGCCCCAAACCTGGTCGAGCAACTGACCGCGGGTGTAGGCGCGCTCCTGGTGGGTCATGAAGAACTGCAGCAGACGGTACTCGGTGGGGCCCATTTCGGCCGGTTTGCCGTCGATGGTCACGCGGTGGCTGATCGGGTCGAGCAGCAGGCCACCGACTTCGATCGGCGCTTCGCTGTCGCTGGGGCCGGTGCGGCGCAGCACGGCCTTCAGGCGCGCTACCAGCTCGCGTGGCGAAAACGGCTTGGTGATGTAGTCATCGGCACCGACTTCCAGGCCTTGGATCTTGTTGTCCTCTTCACCCTTGGCGGTGAGCATGATGATCGGAATATCACCGGTCAGCTCATCGCGCTTGAGGCGGCGGGCCAGTTCGATGCCGGAGGTGCCGGGCAGCATCCAGTCGAGCAGGATCAGGTCAGGCTTGCGGTCGACGATGATCGCATGGGCCTGCTGCGAGTTCTCGGCTTCCAGGCAGTCATAGCCGGCCATTTCCAGGGCAACGGCGATCATCTCGCGAATAGGTGCTTCGTCGTCGACGATCAGAATGTTTCTGCCAACCATGCTCTAAACCTCTCCTGGAATATCGTGTCTGGCCCGCATTAGATAACGGAATTATTGCAGCTGTGTGACAGAGGGTTGGCCGTTCTGGCGACATTGCATGACTGGGCTAGGCTTGAAAGGGCCGCCGCGGCGGCAACCTGAACACTCTCCACCCCCGAATTTATGGTGATTCCAATGACACGACACACGCTGAGCTGGATGGCCCTTTTCGCTGCGCTGGCGCTGCCAGGGGTGGCGTCGGCCCACCATGCCATGGAGAAGGACGGCATGTGGGTCGATCACGACGGCATGACGCTGTATACCTTCGACAAGGACGCTAACGGCAAGTCGGTGTGCAATGCCGATTGCGCCAAGAACTGGCCGCCACTGATTGTGAAGAAGGATGATGAAGCGCCGAAAGACAAGTGGACGCATGTCACGCGCGATGACGGCTCGATGCAGTGGGCCTACGATGGCAAACCGCTGTACACCTTCGTCAAGGACAAGAAAGCCGGTGACATGACCGGTGACGGGGTGAAAGACGTCTGGCATGTCGCCAAGCCTTGAGCCTGCCGGGGCCGCTTCGCGGCCCATCGCCGGCAAGCCAGCTCCCACAGTTTTTGTGCAGGCCTCGCAGGCAGCGCTGTACCTGTGGGAGCTGGCTTGCCGGCGATAGGGCCATCAGCCTTGACGCAGTGTGTAGTCGAGCACTACCCCGATGAACACCAGCAGCCCCGCCCAGTGATTGTGCAGAAACGCCTTGAAGCACGACTCGCGGTCCAGCTTGCGCGTGGACCAGTATTCCCAGGCAAAGCACAACGCCGCACCCAGCAGCCCCAGGTGGAACCAGCCACCCAGCTCGAAGCGGCTACCCGCCAGCAGCAAGCAACCCAGCGACAGCAGCTGCAGGGTCAGAATGATGCTCCGGTCGGCATCACCAAACAGAATCGCGGTCGATTTCACGCCAATCTTCAGGTCATCGTCGCGGTCCACCATGGCGTAATAGGTGTCATAGCCCACCGTCCACAGCAGGTTGGCGATGTACAGCAGCCAGGCACTGGCCGGCAGCTCGCCGCCGGCGGCGGTGAAGGCCATGGGAATGCCCCAGGAATACGCGGCGCCCAGCACCACCTGCGGGTAATAGGTGTAGCGCTTCATGAACGGGTAGCAGAACGCCAGGGCCACCGCACCGAATGACAGCCACACGGTCTGGCTGTTGGTGCACAGCACCAGCAGGAAGCTCACGGCCACCAGGATGGCGAACAGCGCCAATGCCTCGCGCGGTTTGACCCGGCCGCTGGCCAGTGGGCGGTCGGCGGTGCGTTTGACGTGGCCATCCACCTTGCGGTCGGCGAAGTCGTTGATGCAGCAGCCAGCGGCGCGCATCAGCACCACGCCGAGGCCGAAGATCAGCACGTTGGCCAGGCTGGGCGAACCTTGCCCGGCAATCCACACCGCCGACAGGGTCGGCCACAGCAGCAGGTAGATACCGATCGGCCTGTCCATGCGGCTGAGCTGGACGAAGTCCCAGGCGCGTGGGTGCACGCGGTTGAGGGATTTGAGCAGTTGCAGGTACATCAGCGGTTATCCTCCTTGGCCGCTCGCCACAATGCCGGCAGGAAGACTTCGGCCACCAGCAGGTCGAGGCCGTCGCGTTCGAAGCGCGAACGCCGCCCCCATAACCCTTCATGGGCTGCTTCGGCAGGCAACCAGCGCTGTGGATAAGTGGACACCTCGATGGGGTGGCGGACGAACGCCTGGTCGCAGAACAGCAGTTCGCCCAGCGAACGGCTGCCCAGGGTTTCCAGGTCCAGCCCGCCGCGCTCCAGCGCACTGCGGCTGGCCACGCTGCGGGCGAACACCCAAGGCTCGCCATGGCCGCGCAGGTACACCTCGCGCACCCAGCCTTCTGCGCCCGGTACGATGCCCAGCGCCAGGCATTCGTCATCGCGCAGCGGCTGCCAGCCTTCGAACAAGGGCGTGACGCTGAAGTGGTCGTGGGACAGGCGGGTCAGGCGGCGAGTCAGGGAACCTTCGTCGAACAGCCAGTCGAGAGTAGGCTGGTCGATATTCGCCAGCTGTGAATACGGCAGCCACGCGACAGCGGCTGCTTGCGGGGATTCGTACGACACGTCGGTATGCTTTGTTACAGCCAGAGAGGCGGCGAGCTTAGCATGATTGCCTCGACTGCTTGCATAATGCCCGTGAACGGGCCACGAGCCCGAATAACAAAGCCTGAACACCGAGGAACCAGAATCGATGAAGAAGTGGCAATGTATTGTCTGTGGCCTGATCTATGACGAAGCCGAAGGCTGGCCGGACGATGGCATCGAGCCGGGCACCCGCTGGGAAGATGTGCCTGAAGACTGGCTGTGCCCCGACTGCGGCGTCGGCAAAAGCGACTTTGAAATGATCGCCATCGGCTGATCGCACTTCCGTTAAACAGAGGAAAGCACGACATGACGTCCCCCGTGGTGATCATCGGTACCGGCCTGGCCGGCTACAACCTGGCCCGTGAATTTCGCAAGCTTGATGGCGAGACGCCGCTGCTGCTGATTACCGCCGACGACGGCCGCTCCTATTCAAAGCCCATGCTCTCCACAGGCTTTGCCAAGCAGAAGGACGCAGACGGCCTGTGCATGGCCGAGCCGGGCGCCATGGCCGCGCAGCTGAAGGCCGAGGTCCGCACGCACACCCGTATCAGCGGCATCGACCCCGGCCACAAGCGGCTGTGGATCGGTGAAGAGGCGGTGGAGTACCGCGACCTGGTGCTGGCCTGGGGCGCGCAGACCGTCCAGGTGCCGATCGAGGGCGACGGCGCCGGGCAGGTGTTCCCGATCAATGACCTGGAGGACTATGCGCGTTTCCGTGCTGCCGCAGTTGGCAAGCGGCGTGTGTTGATCCTCGGCGCCGGCCTGATCGGCTGCGAGTTCGCCAATGACATGAGCCTGGGCGGCTTCCAGGTGGATGTGGTGGCGCCGTGTGAACAGGTCATGCCGACGCTACTGCACCCCGCAGCGGCCGCTGCAGTGCAGGGTGGCCTGCAGGGCCTGGGCGTGCGCTTTCACCTCGGCCCGGTGCTGACACGCCTGCAGCAGGTGAGTGATGGCCTTGAAGCGCATCTGTCCGATGGCAGTGTCATCCCCTGCGACCTGGTGGTGTCGGCCATCGGCCTGCGCCCGCGCTCCGACCTGGCTGCTGCCGCCGGCCTGCAGACCAATCGCGGGGTGGTCGTGGACCGCCAACTGCGGGCTTCCCACGCCAACATCTTCGCGCTGGGCGATTGCGCCGAGGTCGATGGCATCAACCTGCTCTATGTGATGCCCCTGATGGCCTGCGCACGTGCCCTGGCGCAAACGCTGGCAGGCAACCCGACGGCGGTCAGCTATGGGCCGATGCCCGTCACCGTGAAAACGCCGGCCTGCCCCTTGGTGGTTTCCCCTGTGCCGCAGGGCCGTGAAGGTAGCTGGCAGGTCGAAGGGCAAGGCAGTGACCTGAAAGCCCTCTGTTTCGCCGCCGATGGCCAGTTGCTGGGTTACGCCCTGACGGGTAACGCGGTCATGGAAAAACTGGCGTTGAATCGGCAGTTACCGGCGCTCATGGCGTAAATAGCGGGCGTTCTGTCGGGTTTATCCTGTTATTGCCTGCACAATGGCCGCCCAGATACTGGCGCGGCCCCGGAGGGCGTGCCATTCTCACTTCCGTCTGCCGCAGATTAGAGCCTGCGGTGCCTTGAACGCTGCTTTCTGGCAGCACGGCAATAACAACAAGAAATCCCGTCAAAGAGGCTTCACTATGCGTAAACCAGAACTCGCCGCCGTCATCGCCGAAAGGGCCGATCTGACCAAGGAAAAGGCCAATGAGGTGCTGAATGCGATTCTCGACAGCATCACCGGTGCCCTGGACAAGGACACCGTTACGCTGGTCGGTTTCGGCACCTTCGAAAAACGCCATCGGGGTGCGCGTACCGGCAAGAACCCCCAGACCGGTGAGCCGGTAAAGATCAAGGCCAGCAATACCGTTGCCTTCAAACCGGGCAAGAACCTGCGCGACAGCGTCAACGTTCCCGCCAAGCCGGCCAAGAAAGCCAAGTGATCGACGGCTGACAAACCCTTAGCCTCTGTCCAAACGGGCGCCTCCGGGCGCCCGTTGTTCGTTCTGCAAACATCGTGCAGCGAACTTGCATAAATAGTTCTGGAAAAGGCTAAACTGCGCGCCTCAGTCATTTTTTATTCGGGGCATGTTGATGAAGTTTCGCTTTCTGCTCTGGGCCATGGGGCTGCTGATGGCCAGAGCCAGCCGTAACAACCCGGCGTTTCAGCAACAACTCAAGGACAAGGACCTGGTGTTCCAGATGCAGACGCTGGACGGCAAGGTTGCCCGGCACTTCATCGTCAGCGGCGAGCGCATCAGCAGCAAGGGCGGCAGCCATCCTCAACCGGCCTTCGCTATAGCCTTCAAAGACGCGGCCTACGGCTTTGCCACGATGCAGGCGAGCAACAAGCAGCTGGCGTTCATGCAGGGCATTCAGGACAAGAGCATCCAGATCAAAGGTAATCCGGCGCTGGTGATGTGGTTCCAGGGTTTGATGAAGTACCTGAAGCCGAAGAAGAAGGGCTGAAATCGTTGGGGCTGCTTTGCAGCCCAATCGCCGGCAAGCCGGCTCCCACAGGGGATACTACCGGGCCGGGACCTGTGGGAGCCGGCTTGCCGGCGATGGGCCGCATAGCGGCCCCAGGCAAATCAATGCGGCGCGTTGAACTGCGAAGCCAGTTCACGCAACAGGTTCTCGGCCTCGAGTACCTTGTTCACGGCATCCTCGGCCTTCTCGCGGGTGATCCCCAAGCGCTCCAGCAGCGCGTCGGGGATCGCTTCCTGCGGGCCCGAACCGATCCCGCGCGAGCGCAGCAGGCGGGTCGCCAGGCACACCAGGTTGGGATATGCGGAGTAACTGCCTTCGTACGACGGGTCATGCTGGAAACGCAGCGCGGTCTGAAGTTCTTCCGGCATGTCCCACAGCTTCATCAGCCAGGCACCGATCTGCTCGCGGCTGATGCCCAGCAGGTGCTGTTCAACATAGGTGTGGCACAGGTGCGGGTTGACCTCCAGATGCCGGCAAATCAGCGAGAAGTGCGGCGGGAACACGTGCGCCAGCAGCAGATAACCGAAGTTGTGCAGCAACCCCGACAGGTAAGCCAGGCCGGCTTCAGGCCGCTCTGCGCGCGGCATGGCGCGGGTCAGGCCTTCGATGATCGCAGCGGTGTAGATCGACTGCTGCCAGTACGGTGTGGCCTGCTGCGGTTGATCCTTGGGCAGGCTCAAGGTCTTGCCAAGCGCCAGGCCAAGGGCCAGGTTGATGACCAGATCAAAGCCCAGCACCCGCACGATGGCATCCTCCACCGAACGGATCTTGCCGGGTGAGGCGTAGTAGGGCGACGCCGCCCAGCTGATCACCTGGGCGGCCAGCGCCGGGTCGGTTTCGACCACGCCGGTGATATCGTCGATGCTGGCGTTAGGGTCGACACGCAGCTTGATGATCTTCTGCGCGGTATTGGCCAGCGGTGGAATCTCGATGGTTTCTTCCAGGCGTTTCTGGATGCGCCGGGCAGTGAATGCCTGAACGGCCTGGGTAATCTCTTTGGAGTCGTCGTCCGGGCGGTCGAGGTTGGGGCGAATCTCCCGAACCGGTTGGCCGAAACTGCCACCGCTGGCCTTTTTCAACATGCGCTTGAAAGCGTCGGCCTCGATTTCCAACAACAGGCCGGCTTCGCCAGACTGGATCAGCAACCTTTCGGCACCAAGCAACTTTTCTTCGTAGAGGCAGGGCGAGCTGGTGAGTGCCGGAATGGCCGGCAGGGCCTTGAGGTGGTGCTTGTCGAGCATCTGCGTGAGGCGTGCCACCGGCACGGCCTTGAGCTTGCGGCCGGTCAGTTCCTCAAGGCGATTGAGGTCCAGCAGCTTGCTCTGCGGAAACAGCACCATCAATGCGCCAATCTCGTCGTCGAGCAGGATCGCCTGCACGCGTGAGCTGGCTGGCAGTTGCGGGTGCTCTGGCACCTCGCGGTAGGCTATGCCGAGTTTTTCGAGCAACAGCCGGATGACAGACGGTGTGTGTGGGGCTGCGGTGTCCAGGGCAACTTCAGTCATGGTCCGTATCCACTGATTCTTTTAAACGCGAAGTATAACCAGTCTGGTCGCAAAGCTGGATCCATTCTGGTACTGGCGTCACACTTGGCCATATTGCTGGCCGTGGCGCAGCCAGCGGTCGAGGAGTGGGCTGACATGCTCCGGCCAGCGCGCAATCAGGGCCTGGGCTGCATCGCGCACGGCTGGCAACAGGTCGGCATCGCGCATCAGGTCGGCGACCTTGAACTGCAGCAGGCCGGTCTGGCGCGTGCCGAGCATTTCGCCAGGGCCGCGCAGCTCCAGGTCTTTTTCGGCGATGATGAAGCCGTCATTGGTTTCGCGCATGATCCCCAGGCGTTCGCGGCCGATCTGTGACAAAGGCGGGTGATAGAGCAATACACAGTGGCTCACCGCGCTGCCCCGACCTACCCGCCCGCGCAGCTGGTGCAGCTGGGCCAGGCCCAGGCGCTCAGGGTTCTCGATGATCATCAGGCTTGCGTTGGGCACATCCACGCCCACCTCGATCACCGTGGTTGCAACCAGTAGCTGCAGGTTGCCTTGCTTGAATTCAGCCATCACTGCAGCCTTTTCCGCAGGCTTCATGCGCCCGTGGATCAGGCCCACGCGCAGCTCGCCCAAGGCGCTGCCAAGCTCTTCGTAGGTGCTCTCGGCCGCCTGGCAGGTCAGCTCTTCGGATTCTTCGATCAGAGTGCAGACCCAGTAGGCCTGGCGCCCCTCGGCGCACGCGGCGCGCACCCGCTCGACCACTTCGAAGCGGCGGCTGTCGACGACCAGCACGGTATTCACCGGCGTACGCCCTGGCGGCAGTTCGTCGAGTACCGAGGTGTCGAGGTCGGCATAGGCGCTCATGGCCAGGGTTCGCGGAATCGGCGTGGCGGTCATGATCAGCTGGTGCGGGCACAGTTCGCCGGCCACACCCTTCTTGCGCAGGGCCAGGCGCTGCTGCACACCGAACCGGTGCTGCTCGTCGATGATCGCCAGGGCCAAGTGCTTGAACTGCACTTCTTCCTGGAACAGCGCATGGGTACCCACCACCATCGGTGCGCCGTTGGCGATCTGCTCCAGGGCGCTGGCGCGGGCCTTGCCCTTGAGCTTGCCGGCCAGCCAGGCGACCTCCAGGCCCAGCGGTTCGAGCCAGCGCTTGAAGGTGATGTAGTGCTGCTCGGCGAGGATTTCGGTCGGCGCCATCAGCGCCACCTGGTAGCCGGCTTCCAGCGCCTGCAACGCAGCCAGGGCGGCAACCACGGTCTTGCCAGCGCCGACATCGCCCTGCACCAGGCGCAGCATTGGCTCTGCCTGGCTGAGGTCGTAGGCGATCTCGTTGGCCACCCGCTGTTGCGCGCCGGTGGGCTGGAAGCCCAGGTTGGCCAGGTACTGCGCCTGCAGGCGCTTGGCCTTGGGCAGTACTGGCGCACGCAGGCTGCGCAGGCTTTCACGCAGGCGCTGTTGCGACAGCTGGTGGGTGAGCAGCTCTTCGAAGGCCAGGCGGTGCTGGGCCCAGTGCTGGCCCTCGGCGAGTTCGTCGAGGTCGGCGTCGGCTGGCGGGTTGTGCAGGTAGCGGATAGCGTCGTCCAGCGGCGCCAGGTGGTAATCCCGGGCCAACTCGTCCGGCAGCCAGTCTGGCAGGCTGCGCGGGCCCAGCATGCCCAGGCTCTGCTGGCAGAGCAGGCGCAGGCGCTGCTGAGTGAGGCCCTCGGTGGACGGGTAGATCGGCGTCAGGGTCTGCTCGACCGGGGGCGGCGGCTCATCGCCATTCAGTGCACGGTACTCGGGGTGGTAAATCTCCAGGCCCGAGGCGCCGGGGCGAGCTTCGCCGTAGCACCGCAGGTGGGTGCCACGCTTGAGGCCTTCTTTTTGCGCATTGCTGAAATGGTAGAAGCGCAGGCTCAGCACGCCGGTGCCATCCCCAAGGCGCACGACAAGGCTGCGGCGCTTGCCCATGGTTACATCGGCACCACTGACCACACCTTCGATCACGGCATCCTGACCCGGGCGCAGGGCACCGATAGGCACCACGCGGGTGCGGTCCTGGTAACGCAGGGGCAGGTGGAACAGTACGTCCTGCAGGTTTTCCAGGCCGACCTTGGCGAGTTTTTCCGCCATGGCTTCGCCTACGCCCTTGAGCGCGGTGACCGAGACCTTCGACAGCTCAGTCATGAATCAGGCCGTTTGTTCCACAGCCGGCTTGGCCACCGAGCAGAGGCGGATCGAGTCGGCAAGGATCTCGATGGCCTTCGGCCGTGGGAAGCTGGCGCGCCAGGCGATGGCTACGGTACGGAACGGTGCTGGCGCGGTGAGCGGGCGCACTTCGATGATGCCCGGTGCGTAATGGTGGCTGTGCACCGCCGACAGCGGCAGGATCGACACGCCCAGGCCCGAGGCGACCATGTGGCGGATGGTTTCCAGCGAGCTGGACTCGACCGTGGTGTGCTTGGCACCTTCACCGCCTTTGTTCAGTGTCGGGCAAGCTTCCAGGACCTGGTCGCGGAAGCAGTGACCCTCGCCGAGCAGCAGCAGGCTCTTGTCGTTGAGCATGGCGGTGTCGATGGTCTTTTTCGCCGTCCATGGGTGGTCGGCAGGCATCAGGGCACAGAAGGGCTCATCGTACAGCGGCAGGGTCAGCACGTCGGCTTCGTTGAACGGCAGGGCAATGATCACCGCGTCCAGTTCGCCGTTACGCAGCTTTTCGCGCAGCACGTGGGTGAAGTTTTCTTCGATGTACAGCGGCATCTGCGGCGCCACACGGTGCAGCTGGGGGATCAGGTGCGGGAACAGATAAGGGCCGACGGTATAGATGGCGCCGACCTTGAGCGGGGCGGTCAGCTGGTTTTTGCCAGCCTGGGCCAGCTCACGAATTCCCTGGGCCTGCTCCAATACCTTCTGCGCCTGGGCGACGATGCTTTCGCCGACCGGGGTCAGGCGTACCGCGCTCTTGCTGCGTTCGAAGATCAGCACGCCAAGCTCGTCCTCGAGCTTCTTCACCCCGACGGACAGGGTCGGCTGGCTCACATGGCAACGCTCGGCGGCGTGGCCGAAGTGCTGCTCCTGGGCGAGGGTGACGATGTAGCGTAATTCTGTGAGGGTCATAACGTGCGTCCATGAAGTTGCGAGCCCAGCATAGCGGCTGCAATTGATAGACGCACGTTATCAGACTTGCCGATTTGTGACAGAAACAAAAGTATCAGCGACGGTCCAGCGAGTAGACGAACGGTGCCACTACTTCGATCGTGCCGTTGTTCAGCAACTCTGCTGGCGGCTTGGGTACGGTGCCAGCTCGGCGGATCATTTCCAGGGTTGCCCGGTCCAGTGCCGCGCTGCCCGAACCCCCAGCCATCGAGTACGAAACCACCTTGCCTTCGGCGTCGACCACGAACCGCAGGCGGTTGATGCCCTGCAGGCCGCGACGGCGTGCGTCTTCCGGGTAGCGCTTGTACTTCGCCAGGTGGCGCAGCAGGTCGCTCTGCCAGGTCGGCAACGCTTGGCTGTTGGAGGCAATGCTTGGCGCCGGTGCCGCCGACTTCTGCGGTGGCGTGTTGCTTGGCGGCGTGTCGGCTACTTGTTCCTTGGCCGGTGGTTCATCTTTCGGCGGCTCAGGCTTTTTCTCAGGCTTCGGCGGTTGAGGCTTGGGTTTGGGCTTGGGCGGCTTGGCGATGGCGATTTTCGGTTTTGGCGCCTCGGCAACTTTTGGCAACGGCGGTTCTTCAACCGGTGCCGGCGGCTGTGGTGCGGCCTTGGGGGGTGGCGGCGGTGCGGGCTCGGGCAGCGGTGCCAGCTCGACCATCATGGCTGCCGGGGGCAGTTCGATGGCCTGGGGCACCGACCAGTTGAGCGTCAGCAGCACAGCGACCACGTGCACGCCCAGCACGATCGCCAGGCTGCCACCGTAGCGCGCCACGTTTGAGCGCGGTTTCGTCATTTCTTGGCTGCCGTCTCTAGACCTACCAGACCGACCTTGAGGTAGCCGGCCGCGCGCATGTTGTTCATCACTTCCATCAGGTCACCGTAATCCACGCCTTTATCGGCCTGGAAGAAGATGGTGGTTTCCTTGTCACCCTTGGTCTTGGCATCGAGCATCGGGCCAAGGCGGTCGGGGGCAGGCACCTGATCGTCGCCGACATACAGCTTCTGGTCGGCCTTGACGCTGACGAACACCGGTTTTTCGGGCCTCGGCGCCGGTTTGGCGGTCGAGGCTGGCAGGTCGACTTTAATGTCGACCGTAGCCAGGGGCGCAGCAACCATGAAGATGATCAGCAGTACCAACATGACGTCGATGAACGGCGTGACGTTGATTTCGTGGTTTTCGGCGAGGTCGTCGCCACCTTCGTTGAGATGCAGGCCCATGGCTTACCCCACTTTCACCATGTGCGGGGCGGCGCGCTCGCCACCCTGATGGTCGAGGTCACGGCTGACCAGCAGCAGTACCTGTGCAGAAGCGTCGGAAACCTGTGCCTTGTAGCCGGCGATGGAGCGAGCGAAGACGTTGTAGATCACCACGGCCGGGATTGCTGCAACCAGGCCCAGGGCGGTGGCAAGCAGGGCTTCGGCGATACCTGGGGCGACTACGGCCAGGTTGGTGGTCTGGGTTTTGGCGATGCCGATGAAGCTGTTCATGATGCCCCACACGGTCCCGAACAGGCCCACGAACGGTGCGGTGGAACCGATGGTGGCCAGCACGCCGGTGCCGTTGCTCATGGTACGACCGCTGGCGGCAACCAGACGCTCCAGGCGGAAGCTGACGCGTTCCTTGATGCCTTCTTTTTCGCGCGCGTTGGCCGACAGGCGCATCTCTTCGAGGGCATCGTGGACCAGGGTATGGGCCAGGGTGCCTTCCTTGTTGGAGACGTCGCTGGCTTCCTTGAGGGTGGCGGACTTCTTCAGCTGGGCGATCTCGCCGCGCAGGCGACGCTTGGCGCCCATCAGCTCGAAGCCTTTGGCGATCCAGATGGTCCAGGTGATGATCGAGGCGATGGCCAGGCCGATCATGACGATCTTGACCACGATATCGGCGTTCTTGTACATGCCCCATGGGGACAAGTCGTGGGCCATGCCCAGCGAGGTATCTTCGACCAGTTCCTGCACGGCTGGGTCGGCGGCGGCGGGCGCAGCGGCATCGACCGGAGTGGCGGCCTGGCCATCGGCTGCAGCCGGTGCCGGGTTGGCCGGGGCAGCTGCGGCAGCCGGGGTGGCGGCGTTGGCGTTAGGCTCATCGGCCATGGCCACTGGGGCCAGCACCAGGCTGAACATCAGCGCGGCGATGGCGCGCCAGGCGCGCGACGGGGTTGGCGAAGCGGAAGGTTGAGTACGTGTCATGCTGGCCGGACCTGATGAAGAAAAAGAGTGAGCGTTCTCCAAGGCCTCGAGATAGGCCGAGAACATATAGGGGCGCCATTATTGCAAGTAATTCTTGTTAACAAAAGTAATCTTGTTGCTTTTTTCGCCTATGGTCTAGCCGCCTATCGTGTAATCCGGCTAGCCTGAGCCTTTGGTCTAGGGAGTTTTGTGATGTCAGACCTTTCCGCAATGATCGTAGGTTGTGGCGATGTAGGTGGTCGCCTGGCCCGGCAACTGCTTGCTCGTGGTTGGCAGGTGAGTGGCCTGCGGCGCTCGGTCGATCAGCTTGCGCAGGGTGTTATGCCGGTCGCTGCCGACCTCGCCGACCCAGGCATTCCGCTAGCCTGGCCGCAGCGCGCGCCCGATTACCTGGTGTACTGCGTAGCCGCCAGCCAGCATGACGAGGCCGGCTATCAGGCTGCGTACGTTGAAGGTTTGCGCCATGTGCTGGCGTGGCTGGCCGAGCGCGGGCAACAGCCGCGGCGCCTGCTGTTTGTATCCAGCAGCAGCGTATTTGCACAAAAAGACGGTGAGTGGGTCGATGAGGCCGCGGCCACCGAGCCTGAAGGGTATTCGGGCCGTGTGATGCTGGAGGCCGAGCGGCTGGCGCTGGGCAGCGGCATCCCGGCCAGTATCGTGCGGCTGACCGGCATTTACGGGCCGGGCCGTGAGTGGTTACTGAGCCAGGTGCGCCAAGGGTACCGTGTGGCTGAAGAGCCGCCACTTTATGGCAACCGCATTCATGCCGAGGATGCTGCCAGCCTGTTGGCGTTCCTGCTGCAGGCCGACGCCGATGGCGTGGCGTTGGACGATTGCTACATAGGGGTCGACGATGACCCGGCGCCACTGGCCGATGTGGTGGCCTGGCTTCGTTCGTACATGGGCGTCACCGAATGGTCCGATGAACAGCGCGTGCGCCGCACCGGCAGCAAGCGTTGCAGCAATGCCCGGGTGCGGGCATTGGGCTGGGTGCCGCAGTATGCCAGTTACAAAGAAGGGTACGCGGCCATCCTGAAAGGCGAGGGCTGAAACCTGCCATGTCCCTGCTGGCCCTGTCGCCGGCAAGCCGGCTCCCACTCTGGGCAGTGTCAGGCCTGAGGCCGCACTGTAACTGTGGGAGCCGGCTTGCCGGCGATAGGGCCTGTGAAGCCAGGCGGGGCTTGAGTCAGTCTGTCTCCAGCACCCACTGACGAGCACCAGCAGCCAACTGTGGCATCTCATCCGGCTGCGCACGGTTCACCGCCTGGAAAATCTCCAGCTTGTCGTCATCACGCTTGAAGATGAACGGCGCGCCGCGCTGGTTGCGCTCCAGCCACAGGCTGTCGTTGCTGCCGCCCATGCTGGCGCAGTCGCCTGCCAGGCACAGCGCATAACGGTCGGGGCCGGGCAGGCCGGTCACGGCGCCGTTGTCGGCGAAACGCACCACGCTGCCTTTGCCCTCACCTTCGATGATCTTCCAGTCACCGCCCAGGTACGCCTGGTACAGCGCTTTTTCGAAGCTGCCACCCAGCGGCGCATTGCCGGGCTGCTGGGCGCGCATGAAGGTCTGTTCGGCGCCGGACGGGTCGACGGTTTTAAGTTCGTCGCCATCCAGTGCCAGTTGTTCGGTCTGGCCGCCCGGGAAGCTGGCTTGCCATTGCTTGTCGTTGGCGATCAGCTGGCCATCGGCAGCCTCGAAGCCGTTGCTGAAGCTGGCCTGCTGATTGGCCACATCGAGCTTCCACTCGAAGACCGGGCCATGTTCGTTCAGGGCTTGGCGCAGGCTGCCACCTTTGACGGCGGCTTTGATGGCGTCCTGGTTGATCCAGGTGCCGTTGAAATCTTCGGGTTTGTGACTGGCGCAGCCGCTCAGAAGCAGGGCTGCCAGCGCGAGGGGCAGTGCTTGACGCATGGTGGGTAACCTTGAACAGGAAGGTGACGGGCAGGGCGCCCGTCACCTGCGGCATCACTCGATGACCAGGATGGCGTCCATTTCGACCTGGGCGCCTTTCGGCAGCGCGGCAACGCCAATGGCGGCGCGGGCTGGGTACGGCTGCTCGAAGTAGCGGCCCATCACTTCGTTGACCTTGGCGAAGTGGCTCAGGTCGGTGAGGAAGATGTTCAGCTTGACGATGTCCTTGAACGAACCGCCAGCGGCTTCGGCCACCGACTTGAGGTTCTCGAACACCTGCACGGTCTGGGCTTCGAAGCCTTCGACCAGCTCCATGGTTTTCGGGTCCAGCGGGATCTGGCCCGACATGTACACGGTGTTGCCGGCCTTGATCGCTTGCGAGTAGGTACCGATGGCGGCAGGGGCCTTGTCGCTGTTGATGACGGTCTTGCTCATGATGACTCCTTGCGGTTGGCGGACTACGTACGCATGCGGGTGATGCGGACCACGCCGGTAAGCGTACGCAGCTTCTTGATCACACGAGCCAGGTGCACGCGGTCGTGCACACTGACCACCAGTTGGACAACGCTGATGCGGCCGTCGCGTTCATCCATGCTGATCTTCTCGATGTTGCCGTCGGCGGCATTGACGCTGCTGGCCAGCAACGCAATCAGGCCGCGCTGGTGCTCCAGCTCGACACGCAATTCGACATTGAATTCGCCGGTGATGTCCTTGGCCCAGGAAAGCTGCACGCATTTCTCGGGGTTATGGCGGATTTCACTGATGTTGCGGCAGTTCTCCAGGTGCACGACCATGCCTTTGCCTGCCGACAGGTGGCCGACGATCGGGTCGCCCGGGATCGGCGTGCAGCACTTGGCGTAGCTCAACACCAGGCCTTCGGTGCCACGGATCGCCAGTGGGCCCTCCGGTGCCGGCAGCTGTTCGCCTTCGGCCGACAGCAGGCGGCGGGCGACCACATAGGCCATGCGGTTGCCCAGGCCGATATCTTCGAGCAAGTCTTCGATCAGCTCGAGGCGGTACTCGGCGAGGATCGCGTTCACACGCTCCTGCGGGATCTTCTCCAGGCTGCTGTCGAAGCCGGTCAGCACCTTGTTCAGCAGGCGCTCGCCGAGGCTGATCGACTCGGAGCGGCGTTGCTGCTTGAGCGCGTGGCGGATGTGCGTGCGCGCCTTGCCGGTGACCACGAAGTTGAGCCAGGCCGGGTTCGGCCGTGCGCCCGGGGCGCTGACGATCTCGACCGTCGAGCCGCTCTGCAACGGCTCGGACAGCGGCGCCAGGCGGCGGTTGATGCGGCAGGCGATGCAGCTGTTGCCGACATCGGTGTGCACCGCGTAGGCAAAGTCGACGGCGGTGGAGCCTTTGGGCAGCTCCATGATCCGGCCTTTGGGCGTGAAGACGTAGACCTCGTCGGGGAACAGGTCGATCTTCACGCTCTCGATGAACTCGAGCGAGTTGCCGGCACGCTGCTGCAGTTCGAGGATGCCCTTGACCCACTGGCGCGCGCGGGCATGGCTGCCCTTGGGCTGCTCGTCGTCATTGGATTTGTACAACCAGTGCGCAGCGATGCCGTTGTTGGCCATCTCTTCCATCTCGCGGGTGCGGATCTGGATTTCGATGGGCACGCCGTGCATGCCGAACAGCGTGGTGTGCAACGACTGATAGCCGTTGGCCTTGGGGATCGCGATGTAATCCTTGAAGCGCCCGGGCAGCGGCTTGTACAGGTTGTGCACGGCGCCGAGCACGCGGTAGCAGGTGTCGACCTTGTCGACGATGATGCGGAAGGCGTACACGTCCATGATCTCGGTGAAGGCGCGGCGCTTGCCGCGCATCTTCTTGTAGATGCCATAGAGGTGTTTCTGCCGCCCGCTGACTTCGCCCTGGATACCGTCGGCGGCCAGGCAGTTGGCCAGCGAGTGTTCGATCTTGGCGACGATCTCTTTGCGATTGCCGCGAGCGCTCTTCACTGCCCGGTGGATCAGCGATGACCGCATCGGGTGCATGGCCTTGAAGCCGAGGTCTTCGAATTCCACGCGCACTGTGTGCATACCCAGGCGGTTGGCGATGGGGGCGTAGATTTCGAGGGTTTCCTTGGCAATGCGTCGGCGTTTTTCGCCAGACAGCACTTCCAGGGTGCGCATGTTGTGCAGGCGGTCGGCCAGCTTGACCAGAATCACGCGGATGTCGCGGGCCATGGCCATGGCCATCTTCTGGAAGTTTTCGGCCTGCGCCTCGGCTTTGGTCTCGAAGTTCATCTGGGTCAGTTTGCTGACCCCATCGACCAGTTCGGCAACTGTCTCGCCAAACTGCTGGCTGAGGGCTTCCTTGGCGATGCCGGTGTCTTCGATCACGTCGTGCAGCATGGCCGCCATCAGGCTTTGATGGTCCATGTGCATGTCTGCGAGGATGCTGGCCACAGCCAGCGGATGGGTCACGTAGGGCTCGCCGCTGCGGCGGCGCTGCCCATCGTGGGCCTGTTCGGCGTAGAAATAGGCCCGGCGAACCAGGTTGACCTGTTCGGGGCCCAGGTAGGTCGACAGCCGTTCGGCTAAGGCTTCTATGCCCGGCATGGTTTCACCTCTTGCCGAGGAAGAGGGCCTTGTGCCGCGCGACGTCGACCAGGCATGGCTTAGACAGCCTCGTTGGACTCGTCCTCGAACGCGGCGAAGACCGGATCCTCGGTGACGATCTCTTCAGCAGCGATGAATTCGTTGGTGACGATGCCTTCGGCGATTTCACGCAGCGCAACGACGGTTGGTTTGTCGTTTTCCCATGCTACACGTGGCTCTTTGCCGCCGGTAGCCAGCTGACGGGCGCGCTTGGTCGAGAGCATGACCAGCTCAAAACGGTTATCCACGTGTTCCAGGCAGTCTTCAACAGTTACGCGGGCCATGGTCTTCCTCAGTAGCAAATGCGATGGGCTGCAGCCCAATATGGGCAGGCGGACTCGATAGTTTAAAAAATCACCAGCCAATAGGGAAGCGCTGTTTTGCCGGGTGGTTGCCTTGCAGACCTGTGGTGCTTGCTGCGTGGGCAAGCCCGCTGCCACAGGGGCAGTGTAAGTCAACAGGCCAGGGCCGATCCCTGCAGCAGCGGGCTTGCCCGCGAAAGGCCCGGAACAGACACCCTCATCTTGTATCTCACAACATCGCGCCACGCAACCGCGGTGTCAGTTCTTCGAACAATGTCTGCACCGATCGCAACGCGCGGCAATCCGGCCGGGTCAGCAGCCACAGCTGAGTGTCGCACCCGGCCAGTGGCCCGCTGAGGGCGTCGACACCGGGCAGGGCATGCACCATGTAGTCGGGCAGGGCCGCCACGCCCAGCCCGGTGCTTACCAACTGGGCGATGGTCGACATGCTGCTGCACTGGTAACGGGGGCTCAGCCCCGGGTATTGCTGGTTGCGCCAAACCACGGTGGGGTGGTCCTGCATCGAGTCGTCAGGGGCTATCCATGGCACGCTGGCATGCCCCTCGGCCAAGCGCTCGCGCCACTGCGGCTGGCCACAGATCACGTAGGACGTGGAACCCAGGCAGCGGCCGACCAGATGTTCCGGTGGCGTATTGGTCAGCCGCAGGGCGATGTCGGCATCGCGCCGGCTGAGGTTGGCAAAGGTGTTGGAGGTGCCCATTTCCAGCGACAGCGCCGGGTAATTCGGCATGAACTCGGCCAACGCCGGCAGCAGCAAGCTATGCATGACTGCTTCGGTACAGGTCAGACGAACGGTACCACTGACCACCTGCTCGCCACTGGTCATGGCGATGCGCGCGGCTTCCAGCGCCTGCTCGGCGCGTTCGGCCTGTTCGGCCAGGGCCTGTGCGGTGTCGGTCGGCAGGTAGCCTTTGCGGCTTTTGACGAACAGCGCGGTGCCGAGTGCCGATTCAAGCCGGCGGATCGAACGGAACACGGTCGAAACGTCGACTTTGAGCAGCTCAGCGGCCTTGGCCAATGAGCGCCCGCGCTCCAAGGCCAGGACCAACGAGAGGTCGGCATGGGTAATCTGATATTGCATTGGTGCACGCTCTGCTTGCCGAAATGCCAATGTCTGTTGCGTTGAGGCCATTTTATAGTGGAACCGCCCCTGGGAATCAATGCGCCCGGTCGGGTAACCAATCCCCACGATGGGAAAGTGAAAAAAACAACAGCTGCAACCATCGTCGCCCGTGAGGCGCCAGCCGTATCCCCACATCGCCGCAGCAAATCAAAGGATGTACACCATGACGTCGGTCACCCCGTGCGCCAGTTCTTCCAGCGAGATGAAAGACTTCCTCCAGGCCCATCCGGACACCCAGTACGTCGATCTGCTGATCTCCGACATGAACGGCGTGGTACGCGGCAAGCGCATCGAGCGGGCCAGCCTGCACAAGGTGTACGAGAAGGGGATCAACCTGCCGGCTTCGTTGTTTGCCCTGGATATCAACGGCTCGACGGTTGAAAGCACCGGCCTGGGCCTGGATATCGGTGATGCTGACCGCATCTGCTTCCCGATCCCCGGCACCCTGTGCAACGAACCCTGGCAGAAACGCCCCACCGCCCAGTTGCTGATGACCATGCACGAGATCGAAGGCGAGCCGTTCTTCGCCGACCCGCGCGAGGTGCTTCGCCAAGTGGTGAGCAAATTCGACGACCTGGGGCTGGATATCTGCGCGGCGTTCGAGCTGGAGTTCTACCTGATCGACCAGGACAACCTCAACGGTCGCCCGCAACCGCCGCGTTCGCCGATCTCCGGCAAGCGTCCGCAATCGACCCAGGTTTATCTCATCGACGACCTCGACGAATATGCCGACTGCCTCCAGGACATGCTGGAAGCGGCCAAGGAGCAAGGCCTGCCGGCCGATGCGATCGTCAAGGAAAGCGCCCCGGCGCAGTTCGAAGTCAACCTGCACCACGTGGCCGATCCGCTGAAGGCCTGCGACTACGCGATCCTGCTCAAGCGCCTGATCAAGAACGTCGCCTACGACCATGAAATGGACACCACCTTCATGGCCAAGCCCTACCCGGGCCAGGCGGGTAACGGTCTGCACGTGCATATTTCGCTGCTGGACAAGAAAACCGGCAAGAACATCTTCGCCCATGAAGACCCGCTGCAAAGCGATGCCCTGCGCCATGCCATCGGCGGCGTGCTGGAGACCATGCCGGCGTCGATGGCGTTTCTGTGCCCGAACATCAACTCGTACCGCCGCTTTGGCGCACAGTTCTACGTGCCGAATGCGCCGAGCTGGGGCCTGGACAACCGCACCGTAGCCGTTCGCGTGCCGACCGACAGCAGCGAAAACGTGCGCATCGAGCACCGGGTTGCCGGCGCCGACGCCAACCCGTACCTGATGCTCGCGGCCGTGCTTGCCGGCATCCACCACGGCCTGACCAGCAAGGTCGAGCCTGGCGCGCCGATCGAAGGCAATTCGTACGAGCAGCTGGAGCAGAGCCTGCCGAACAACCTGCGTGACGCCCTGCGTGCGCTGGATGACAGCGAAGTGCTCAACCAATACATCAGCCCGGACTACATCGATATCTTCGTGGCCTGCAAAGAAAGCGAACTGGCCGAGTTCGAAGTGTCGATTTCCGACCTCGAGTACAACTGGTACCTGCACACGGTGTAAGCCCATGAGCGCAAATGCGGTCCCCTTGATCGGTGTCAGCGCCTGCCGCCAGCAGGTGGGGAAGAACTCGTCGCACACGGTGGGCGACAAGTATGTCGAGGCGGCCGGCTTCGCCGGGCTTCCGCTGATCCTGCCGGCCCGCGATGGCGGCAGCGACACGCAGGCGCTGCTGGCCCAGCTCGACGGCATTCTTTTTACCGGCTCGCCTTCAAATGTCGAGCCGCATCATTACAATGGCGCCCCCAGCGCGGAAGGGACCCGGCACGATCTTGCTCGTGACAGGCTGACCTTGCCGCTGCTGCAGGCAGCCATTGCCGCCGGCGTGCCGGTGTTCTGCATTTGTCGTGGCTTTCAGGAATTGAACGTGGCCCTTGGCGGCAGCTTGCACCAGCGTGTGCAGGAGCTGCCGGGCTACCTGGACCACCGAGAACCTGAGGATGCACCCCTGGAGGTGCAATACGGCCCTCGTCACCCTGTCGGCATAGAGCCTGGCGGGGTGTTCGAGCGCCTGGGCCTGGCTGCGCAATTCGAGGTCAACTCGCTGCACAGCCAGGGCATCGACCGCCTGGCCCCGGGCCTGCGTGTCGAAGCACGGGCCCCGGATGGCCTGATCGAAGCGGTGTCGATGCCTGATGCGCCGGGCTTTGTCCTCGGCGTGCAGTGGCACCCGGAATGGCGTTTCGCCGAAAACCCGGTCTCCCTGCGCCTTTTCCAGGCGTTCCGCGAGGCCTGCATTGCCCATGCTGCTCGGGAGGTTTCACGCCGCAAGGCCGGTTGATGTCAGCCGCAAGTCCTGGATGACGCACCTCCCGCTGCACGCTTTCTATGAGTGAACGCAGGCCTGTTTGCAGGGCCTGCGAAAACAATACCAATATTTACGGCAAATACTCATGAGCAATTATTCAGAAGCCGGCCGCCCACCCGATGTGGCCGACTCGGGCAGCACTCAGCGCAGCAAAGGCTTGGCCAAAGGCCGACTCGGCCTGCTGGCCAGCGTGGTGTTGGGCATTTCCACGATCGCTCCGGTCTACACCCTGACTGGCGCCCTTGGCCCCACCGTGCGGGAGGTCGGTGCTCACCTTCCGGCCGTTTTCATCGTTGGTTTCCTGCCCATGCTGCTGGTTGCCCTGGGCTACCGCGAGCTGAACGCAGCGGAGCCTGACAGCGGTACTTCCTTTACCTGGTCGGCCCGCGCCTTCGGCCCAATGATCGGCTGGATCGGTGGTTGGGGGCTGGTCGTCGCCACCACCATCGTGTTGTCCAACCTGGCGGGCGTTGCCGTCGACTTCTTCTACCTGTTCCTTGGTCAGATCACCGGCAACTCCGGGCTGGCGGCCCTGGCGGACAACCTGCTGATCAACATCACGACCTGTTGCGTGTTCATCGCCATGGCGGTGTGGATCTGTTGCCGCGGCATGGCCACTACCATGACCGTGCAATATGGCCTGGTGGCGTTGCAGCTGCTGGTGCTGATCGGCTTCGCCTTCGCCGCCTTCGGCGAGACCACCGCGCCGCCGCCGCTGGAATTCGACTTCGCCTGGTTCAACCCGTTCGGGGTCGAGTCGTTCTCGGCCTTTGCCGCGGGGCTCTCGCTGTCGATCTTCATCTTCTGGGGCTGGGACGTGTGCCTGACTGTCAGCGAAGAATCGATAGGCAGCGACGAGGTGCCGGGCAAGGCGGCGACCTGGACGGTACTGCTGATTCTCGGCCTGTACCTGTTGACCGCCATCGCTACCCTGCAATTTGCCGGTATCAGCGAGCACGGCCTGGGCCTGAACAACCCGCGCATCCAGGAGAACGTCTTCGCTCACCTGGCAGGTCCAGTCATGGGGCCGCTGGCGATTCTGATGTCCATCGCGGTGCTGGCCAGCACCGCAGCTTCGCTGCAGTCGACCTTCGTCTCGCCGGCGCGCACCTTGCTTGCGATGGGCTACTACGGGGCGGTGCCAGAACGCTTTGCCAAGGTCTGCCCGCGCTCGCAGACGCCGCGCTACGCGACCATCTGCGCCGGCATTGCCGCAGGGCTGTTCTACGTGACCATGCGTACCCTGAGCGAAAACGTGCTGGCTGACACCATCACCGCGCTGGGCATGATGATCTGCTTCTACTATTCGCTGACGGCTTTCGCCTGCGTCTGGTACTTCCGCCACAGCCTGTTCACCAGCCTGCGCCACTTCTTCATGCGCGGCCTGTGCCCGCTGGTGGGTGGGGTGATCCTGTCGGTAATCTTCGTGCGCACCGCCATCGACAGCGCCTCGCCGGAATTCGGCAGCGGCTCGCATGTGGCAGGGCTTGGTTTGGTGTTCGTGATTGCGGCGATCATCTCTGCACTGGGCATCGTGCTGATGATGCTCTCGCGGATGCGCGCGCCGGCTTACTTCCTGGGGGCTACCCTGCGACAGCAGGCGACCCTGCAGTTGCAGGAATAAACGAAAGGGGCCGCTTTGCGGCCCAATCGCCGGCAAGCCGGCTCCCACAGTCATGGCAGTGTTGCATGTTCTGTAGGAGCCGGCTTGCCGGCGATTGGGCTGCAGAGCAGCCCCGTTCGCTCTATCAGGAAAGCAGTTCTTTCAGCAGCGCCCCGTGACGCTGCTGCTGTTTCTTCAGCAGCAACCGGTTGGCGACAAACACCGCCTTCAACTCCTCCAGCGCCGCGCCGAACTCATCGTTGATGATGACGTAGTCGTACTCGTCGTAGTGCACCATCTCGCTGACCGCTTCCTTCATGCGCCCGTCGATGATCGCTTCGCTATCCTGGCCGCGGCCGTCCAGACGATGGCGCAGGGCTTCCTGGCTTGGCGGCAGAATGAATACCGACAGGGCCTCAGGCATCAGCTTGCGGACCTGCTGGGCGCCTTGCCAGTCGATTTCGAGAATCAGGTCGAAGCCTTGGTCGAGGGTCTGCTGCAGCGCGCTGCGCGAGGTGCCGTAGAAGTTGCCGAATACTTCGGCGTGCTCCAGGAAGTCGCCCTGGTCGATCAGTGCCTTGAATTCTTCGTGAACGACGAAGTGGTAGTTCACCCCGTGCTGCTCACCCGGGCGCATGGCGCGGGTGGTGTGCGAGACCGAGACGCGGATCTGCTGGTCGTCCTTGGTCAAGGCCGTTACCAGGCTGGTCTTGCCGGCGCCGGATGGGGCCGAGACGATATAAAGGGTGCCGCTGCTGTGATTCATGGTTGGGGTGGCCTTACTCGATGTTCTGTACTTGTTCACGCATCTGTTCGATCAGCACCTTCAGGTTGACCGCCGCTTGCGTGCTACGCGGGTCGAAGGCCTTGGAGCCCAGGGTGTTGGCCTCACGGTTGAGTTCCTGCATCAGGAAGTCCAGGCGCCGCCCCGCAGCACCGCCGGACTTGAGCACCCGGCGTACTTCGTTGACGTGGGTGCTGAGGCGGTCGAGTTCCTCGGCAACGTCGCTCTTTTGCGCCAGCAGCACCATCTCCTGCTCCAGGCGCTGTGGGTCGAGCTCGGCCTTGAGGTCGCCGAAGCGGTCGATGATCTTCTGCCGTTGGGCTGCCAGCATCTGCGGGACCAGGGCGCGCAAGGTGGTGACCTCGGTGGCCATTTGGTCCAGGCGCTCGTTGATCAGCCTGGCCAGTTCCTGGCCTTCGCGCAGGCGCCCGGCCTTGAGTTCAGCCAAGGCTTCGTCGAACAGCGCCAAGGCTTCGGCATTGAGTGCCTGCGGGTCGCTGGCATCGGCCACCAGCACGCCCGGCCAGGACAGCACTTCCAGAGGGTTGAGCGGCGCCGGCTGCTTGATCAGGCCGGCCACCTCTTCGGCGGCGGCGACCAGTTGTGCAGCGCGTACGTGGTCGACTTTCAGCGGTTTGCCGTTGCTGTCTTCGTGCAGGCGCAAGGTGCACTCGACCTTGCCGCGCGACAGGCCTTGGCGCAGGCCTTCACGCACCGCGCCTTCCAGGTCGCGCAGGGCGTCGTGCAGGCGCAGGTGGGGTTCCAGGTACCGGTGGTTGACCGAGCGCAGTTCCCAGACCAGGGTGCCTTGGCTGCCTGCGCGCTCGACACGAGCAAAAGCGGTCATGCTGTGCACCATGGGGGGTACCTCGCGTAGATGAAGTGAACGGGGGGGCAGCCTTTTGGCTGCAAGGCGCAGGATTGTAGCGCAGTGGCGCCTTGGCGCCCAATCCGCCCATGTTACAGAGCCGCCATCTGGCAGGGGGAAAAGGCGACAGGCTGTCCGCGACGCGACAATAAGCATGTCCTCGCCGGGCAGCGGGCTCTATAATGCTGGGCAGATTCAAAGTCCCAGTACAGGTATCCCAGATGAAACGTCCAAGTGGTCGCGCCGCCGATCAGCTCCGCTCGATCCGCATCACCCGCAACTACACCAAGCACGCCGAAGGGTCGGTACTGGTCGAGTTCGGTGACACCAAGGTCATCTGCACGGTCAGCGTTGAAAACGGCGTGCCGCGCTTCCTCAAAGGTCAGGGCCAAGGTTGGCTGACTGCCGAATACGGCATGCTGCCGCGCTCCACCGGTGAGCGTAACCAGCGTGAAGCCAGCCGTGGCAAGCAGGGTGGCCGTACCCTGGAAATCCAGCGCCTGATCGGCCGCTCGCTGCGTGCCGCGCTGGACATGAGCAAGCTGGGTGACATCACCCTGTACATCGATTGCGACGTGATCCAGGCCGACGGCGGTACCCGCACCGCGTCGATCACTGGCGCCATGGTCGCGCTGGTCGATGCCCTGGCAGTGATCAAGAAGCGTGGCGGCCTGAAGGCTGGCAACCCGCTCAAGCACATGATCGCTGCGGTATCGGTGGGCATGTACCAGGGCGAAGCGGTGCTCGACCTGGACTACCCGGAAGACTCCGCTGCCGAAACCGACTTGAACGTGGTCATGACCAGCGCCGGTGGTTTCATCGAAGTGCAGGGTACTGCCGAAGGTGCGCCGTTCCAGCCTGAAGACTTCAACGCCATGCTGGCGCTGGCGCAAAAGGGCATGAACGATATCTTCGAGCTGCAGAACGCCGCGCTCGCTGACTGATTGATAGCAATTGGGGCCGCCTTGCGGCCCATCGCCGGCAAGCCGGCTCCAACAGCTACGGCGCATGACTTGAGGTCTGCGCGGTCGTTGTGGGAGCCGGGCTGCCGGCGATGGGGCGCGAAGCGGCCCCAATGCTTTTTAGATGGTCAACGTCCAGTCGTAGTCGACGATCAGCGGCGCGTGTTGCGAGAAGCGCGGCTGACGCGGCAGGCGAGCATTGCGCACGAAGCGGCGCAGGCCCGGGGTGAGGATCTGGTAGTCGAACCGGTAGCCCAGGTTGAGCATCTCGGCCTGTTCGTTGTCTGGCCACCAGCTGTACTGGTCGCCTTCACGGCTGACTTCACGCAGGGCATCCACGTAGCCCATGTCGCCAGTGATCGCATCCATCCAGGCACGCTCCGGCGGCAGGAAGCCCGGCGACTGCTGGCTGTCACGCCAGTTTTTGATGTCGAGCTTCTGCTGTGCCACGTAGAACGAGCCGCAGTAGATGTATTCGCGGCGCTTGCGGCGCTGCTTGTCCAGGTACTTGGCGAAGTCGTCCATCAACTTGAATTTCTGGTTCAAGTCGTCGTCGCCGTTCATGCCCGAAGGCAGCAGCAGGCTGGCAATACTGACTTTGTCGAAATCTGCTTGCAGATAACGCCCGTAGCGGTCGGCTGTCTCGAAGCCCAGGCCGGTGATGACTGCCTTGGGCTGCATGCGCGAGTAAAGCGCCACGCCACCTTGGGCGGGCACCTCCGCGTCGCAGGCATAAAGGAAATAGCCATCGAGCTGGAAAGCTGGGTCGTCGAGTTCAAAGGCCGAGGCGCGGGTATCCTGAAGGCAGATGACGTCGGCATTCTGGGCTTGCAACCAGCTGAGCAATCCACGCTCGGCCGCAGCCTGAATGCCATTTACGTTCACACTGATGATCCGCATAAATGGCCCCAAAAATCTCGTGCGTGTATGATACCCGAGCTCAACCCATTTAGCTAAATCCGTGGTGTCCGGGACTTTCCATGCAGCCGTATCAGCGCGACTTTATCCGTTTTGCCATCGATCGCGGCGTTCTGCGCTTCGGTGAATTCACCCTGAAATCGGGGCGTACCAGCCCGTATTTCTTCAATGCCGGCCTGTTCAACACGGGCTCCGCCCTGGCTGAGCTGGGTCGTTGCTACGCGGCGGCCATCGTCGACAGCAAGATCCCCTTCGACGTGTTGTTCGGCCCCGCCTACAAGGGCATCCCCCTGGCGGCGACCACCGCCGTGGCCCTGGCCGATCAGCATCAGCTCGACGTGCCATGGTGCTTCAACCGCAAGGAAGCCAAGGATCACGGTGAAGGCGGCAGCCTGGTAGGCGCGCCTCTGGCCGGTGAAGTGTTGATCATCGACGACGTGATCACTGCCGGTACCGCCATCCGCGAGGTCATGCAGATCATCAACGCCCAGCAGGCCAAGGCCGCTGGCGTGCTGATCGCCCTCAACCGCGAAGAGCGCGGCAATGGCGAGCTGTCGGCGATCCAGGAAGTGGAACGTGACTTCGGTATCCCGGTAGTCAGCATCGTTTCGCTGACCCAGGTACTGGAGTTCCTGGCTGATGACCCGCAGCTCAAGCAGCATCTGCCTGCTGTCGAGGCTTATCGGGCGCAGTACGGTATCTGATGCCGGCTCGGTAACGAAAAAGGCGACCTTTGCGGGTCGCCTTTTTTTGTATCTGTGCCTTTTCTGGCCCTATCGCCGGCAAGCCGGCTCCCACAATGATCCCCGCTGTTTTTTTGGTTCAGTGAGTTACCTGTGGGAGCCGGCTTGCCGGCGATGAAGCCAATGCAGACGAATCAGTGACGCTTGCGGTTGCTGATCAGGGTGCCCACGCCACTGTCTGTGAAGATCTCCAGCAAGACCGCATTCGGCACGCGGCCGTCGATGATGTGCGAGGTCGTTACGCCGCCCTGCACCGCATCCAATGCGCACTTGATCTTCGGCAGCATGCCGCCGTAGATGGTGCCGTCGGCGATCAGCTCATTGACCTGCTCGGTGGTCAGGCCGGTCAGCACCTGGCCTTGCTTGTCCATCAGGCCGGCGATGTTGGTCAGCAGCATCAGCTTCTCGGCTTTCAGTGCTTCGGCCACCTTGCCCGCAACCAGGTCGGCGTTGATGTTGTACGACTCACCGTTGGCACCCACGCCGATGGGCGCGATCACCGGGATGAAGTCGCCCTTCACCAGCATGTTGAGCAGGTCGGTATTGACGCTGACCACCTCGCCTACGTGGCCGATGTCGATGATTTCCGGCTGGGTCATCTCTGGCGTCTGGCGGCTCACGGTGAGCTTCCTGGCGCGGATCAGTTCCGCGTCTTTGCCGGTCAGGCCGATGGCGCTGCCGCCGTGGCGGTTGATCAGGTTGACGATGTCCTTGTTGACCTGGCCACCCAGCACCATTTCAACCACGTCCATGGTCGCCGCGTCGGTGACGCGCATGCCATCGATGAAGTGGCTTTCGATCGACAGGCGCTTGAGCAGGTCACCGATCTGCGGGCCACCGCCGTGCACGACCACCGGGTTGATGCCCACGGCCTTCATCAGCACGATGTCCCGGGCAAAGCCGGTCTTGAGCTCTTCGCTCTCCATCGCGTTGCCGCCGTACTTGATCACCAGGGTCTTGCCGACAAAGCGGCGGATGTAAGGCAGTGCTTCGGACAAAACCTCGGCTACATGGGAAGCGGCATCGCGATCGAGGGTCATGCAGGGCTCCTGTAAGGAACAGATAGTCGGTCAGAACGGCAGTTGCAGCTCAGGGGCAACCCGCAGCAACTGGGCGCGGAAAACATCCTTGATACGTTGCAATTCGGCGTCGCTTTCGGCCTCGAAGCGCAGTACCAGCACCGGTGTGGTGTTGGAGGCGCGTACCAGGCCCCAGCCCTGGGCGTAGTCGACCCGCACACCGTCGATGGTGGTCAGGCTGGCGTCGCCCCAGTCGGCGTCGCGTTGCAGTGCATCAATGATGCTGAATTTACCCTCGTCGGTCACATCAATATTGATTTCCGGCGTGGAAATATCGTTCGGGAACGCCGCGAACAGGCTTTCGGCGTCTTGCCCGGCCTTGCTGAGGATCTCCAGCAGGCGGGCGGCGCTGTAGATGCCGTCGTCGAAGCCGAACCAGCGTTCCTTGATGAAGATGTGCCCACTCATCTCGCCTGCCAGCAGCGAGCCAGTCTGTTTCATCTTCTTTTTGATCAACGAGTGGCCGGTCTTCCACATCAGTGCGCGGCCGCCGTGCTGTTCAATCAGCGGGGTCAGGCGGCGGGTGCATTTGACGTCGAAGATGATCTCGGCGCCTGGGTTGCGCGACAGCACGTCCTGGGCAAACAGCATGAGCAGGCGGTCGGGGTAGACGATGCTGCCGGTGTTGGTCACCACGCCCACTCGGTCGCCGTCGCCATCGAAGGCCAGGCCGATGTCGGCGTTGGTTTCCTTGACCTTGGCGATCAAGTCTTCAAGGTTTTCGGGCTTGCCCGGGTCCGGGTGGTGGTTGGGGAAGTTGCCATCCACCTCGCAGAACAGCGGGATGACTTCGCAGCCCAAGGCTTCGATCAGCTGTGGCGCGATCACACCGGCAGCGCCGTTGCCGCAGTCCACCACTACCTTGAGCTTCTTCGCCAGCTTCACGTCGGCAACGATTTGCTGGTAATAGCGCTGAAGGATCTCGACCTTTTCCACGCTGCCTTCGGCACGGGTCAGGTCGTTGGTTTTCAGGCGGGTCAGCAGGGCCTGGATCTGCTCGTTGGCCAAGGTATCGCCGGCGATGACGATCTTGAAACCGTTGTAGTCAGACGGGTTGTGGCTACCGGTAAGCATCACACCGGACTTGCCGGCCAGCACGTTGGCTGCGTAGTACAGCGCGGGTGTCGGCACCAGGCCGACGTCGCTGACTTGGCAACCGGCGTCGACCAGGCCTTGGATCAGTTGCTCGACCAACATCGGGCCGGACAAGCGGCCGTCGCGGCCAACGGAGATCTGTGGCTCGCCCTGGGCGAGGGTCTGGGCGCCGATGGCGCGGCCGATCCAGTAGGCGGTTTCGGCGTGCAGGGTCTTGCCGACCACGCCGCGGATGTCATAGGCGCGGAAAATGCTGTCAGGCAATGCGGGGACCAGGTGGGCCATATCGTTCATCTCTGGAAGCTCCATTAGTCAAAGGCTGTCTGGGCAGGCGCAAACTGAACGCTTGGACGGTGGTTTCGTCAGAGAGTTCGCCATCCATGGCCTGAACGTTCGACGGGCGGTCAGTGACTGCCGGAGTGGCCAAACCCGCCGCTGCCGCGCTGGCTTTCGTCAAACGCCTCGACGATGTCGAAATGCGCTTGCACCACCGGCACCAGCACCAGCTGGGCGATGCGTTCGCCGACAGCGATGGTGAATGGCGTGTTGCCGCGGTTCCAGCACGACACCATCAGCTCGCCCTGGTAATCCGAGTCGATCAGGCCGACCAGGTTGCCCAGCACGATGCCGTGCTTATGGCCCAGGCCCGAGCGCGGCAGGATCATGGCCGCCAAACCCGGGTCGCCGATGTAGATCGACAGGCCGGTAGGGATCAGCAGGGTCTGGCCCGGCTCGAGGACGGTGTCTTCTTTCAGCAGGGCGCGCAGGTCGAGGCCGGCAGAGCCGGGTGTGGCGTATTGCGGCAGCGGGAATTCGCTGCCCAGGCGTGGGTCGAGAATCTTGGCTTGAAGAGCGTGCATGGAGCTTATTGAACCTGATTGAGCCGTTCGGCGATGAAGGCGACCAGTTGCCGGGCAATTTTGCCCTTGCTGGTCTGCGCGAAGAGGGTCTGGTGCTGCTGGCGGTCGATCACGGTCAAGGCGTTCTCTTCGCTGTTGAAGCCGATGCTGGGGTTGGCCACATCATTGGCGACGATCAGGTCGAGGTTCTTGTCCTTGAGCTTGCGCGTGGCGTAATCGAGCAAATGTTCGGTCTCGGCGGCAAAGCCGACGCTGAACGGGCGGTCGTTGCGGCCAGCGATAGTGGCAAGGATATCGGGATTGCGCACCATCTGCAGCAGCATGCCGTCGCCGGTCGTAGGATCCTTCTTGAGTTTTTGCGTGGCAACCACCTCTGGGCGGTAGTCCGCAACTGCTGCCGAGGCGATGAACAGGTCGCATGGCATGGCCGCCTCACAGGCTGCGAGCATGTCCCGCGCGCTGACCACGTCGATCCGGTTGACCCGGTCGGGGGTCTGCAGGTGCACCGGGCCGGTGACGAGGGTCACCCGAGCACCAGCTTCAGCGGCCGCTTCGGCCAGGGCGAAACCCATCTTCCCCGAGCTATGATTGGTGATGTAGCGCACCGGGTCGATGTTTTCCTGAGTCGGGCCGGCGGTGATCAGCACGTGCTTGCCGGTGAGCGCCTGGCGCTTGAAGCTTTCGGCGGCGCACCAGGCCAGGTCGGTGGCTTCGAGCATGCGGCCCAGGCCCACGTCGCCGCAGGCCTGGCTGCCGGACGCCGGGCCGAACACCTGGATGCCACGGCCCTTGAGCACCTCCAGGTTGGCCTGGGTGGCCGGGTCGCGCCACATCGCCTGGTTCATGGCCGGGGCCACGGCCACGGTGGCGTCCGTGGCCAGCACCAGGGTGGTCAGCAAGTCGTCGGCCATGCCTTGGGCCATGCGTGCCATGAGGTCGGCGGTAGCCGGGGCAATCAGCACCAGGTCGGCCCACTTGGCCAGTTCGATGTGGCCCATGGCCGCTTCGGCGGCGGGGTCGAGCAGATCCATGTGTACCGGGTGGCCGGACAGCGCCTGCAAGGTCAGCGGGGTGATGAATTCAGCACCACCGCGGGTCATGACGACGCGCACTTGCGCGCCGTGCTCCAGGAGACGGCGAATCAGTTCGGCGCTCTTGTAGGCGGCAATGCCGCCCCCTACGCCGAGAACGATGCGCTTGCGATACAGCCGCTGCATAGGCTTGCCTTTTTCCAGTGAGAGCGGGCGGCGACGAACAAGACTGCCTGCGGCAGAACGTCGCATGTACGAGGCGAAATAGATTAACACAGGGCCCAAACGTGCCGCAGCAGGACCAAGGAGCAGGGATGAATATCAGGGAGTGGCCGGTTGATGAACGGCCGAGGGAGAAGCTGTTGTCGCGAGGGGCGGTGGTGTTATCGGATGCCGAACTGGTGGCCGTGTTGCTGGGCTCGGGCGTGGCCGGGCGTAACGTGCTGGACCTGGCGCGCGGGCTGCTGGTGCGGTTTGGAGGGCTGCGGCAATTTCTTGAGGCGGATCGCGAAGCCGTTTTGCGCGAGCCTGGCCTGGGGCCGGTGAAATACGCGCAGTTGCAGGCGCTGCTGGAAATTGGCCGACGTTATCTGGATGAAGGCATCGAGCGCACGCCTGTTCTGGAAAGCCCAGTGGCGGTGCGGCGTTACCTGAAGGCCATGCTGCGCCATGAGACCAGTGAAGTGTTCGGTTGCCTTTTTCTGGATACCAAGCATAGGCCGCTGGCGTTCGAGATCCTGTTCAGGGGGACGATTGACAGGGCCAGCATCTACCCGCGCGAAGTAGTGCGCCGGGCGTTGCTGCACAATGCGGCGGCGTTGATTCTTTGCCACAACCACCCTTCGGGGAACAGCGAGCCGAGCCAGGAGGATGTGCACATGACGCTATCGTTGAAGCGCGCGTTGGGGCTGATCGATGTGCGGGTACTCGATCACATCATTGTCGGTGATGGGGAGCCGTTGTCGATGGTCGAGCAGGGGTGGATTGTTGCTTAGCGGTGTCCATGTGCCGGCCTCTTCGCAGGGCAGGCCCGCTCCCACTCCCCGCAGGGAAGGGTGGAGAACCTGTGGGAGCGGCTGAAGCCGCTCCTACAGGATCCCCGCCAAATCAGTAAGTTAGCGTTTACTCTGTGGGAGCGGGCTTGCCCCGCGAAAGGGCCAGTGCAGGCGCCCTCGGACTCAGCGGTTTACCGAAACCTTGCTGAAATCCAGGCGCCCGAACGGGCTCACCTGATACCCTTCGACCCCGTCACGCAACAGCGTCGCTGCCGTCGGGTGCGCCAGCGGCACCCACAAAGCCTGCTGCTGAATCAAGGTCTGCGCCTGCTGGTAAAGCCGACTGCGCACGCTCTGGTCGTTGGTGGTACGGCCGGCACTGATCAGCTGATCGAGGCGGTTGTCGCAAAACCGCGCGAAGTTGGTGCCCGACTTGACCGCTGCGCAGGAAAACTGCGGGCTGAGGAAGTTGTCCGGGTCGCCGTTGTCACCGGCCCAGCCCATGAACAGCAGGTCATGCTCGCCCGCTTTGGCCCGGCGTATCAGCTCGCCCCATTCGATCACGCGGATCTCGGCCTTGATGCCGATCTTGCCCAGGTCTGCCTGCAGCATCTGCGCGCCCAGGCTCGGGTTGGGGTTGAGCAGGCTGCCCGACGGGCGGGTCCAGATAGTGGTGCTGAAACCATCGGCAAAGCCGGCCTTGGTCAACAGGGCCTTGGCTTTGTTCAGGTCCTGCGGGTAGCCGGGCAGGTCCTTGGCGTAGCTCCAGGTGTTGGGTGGGTAGGGGCCATTGGCGGCGGTGGCAGTGTCTTCAAAAACGGTCTTGAGGTAGGCCTGCTTGTCGAAGGCCAGGTTGATGGCCTGGCGTACTTCGGGCTTGTCCAGCGGCGGGTGTTCGCTGTTGATGGCGACGAAGGCAGTCATGAAGGCAGGCGTGGTCGCGACCTTGAGGTTACCGTCCTTGCCCGCTTCGGCGATGTCCAAGGGCTTGGGCGACAGGGCTACCTGGCATTCGCCGCGCTTGAGCTTTTGCAAGCGCACGTTGGCATCGGTGGTGATCGCGAAGATCAGCGGGTCGACGGCAGGTTTGCCGTCGAAGTAGTCAGGGTTGGCGCGGTAGCGCACCACGGCATCCTTCTGGAAGCGCTGGAAGACGAACGGGCCGGTGCCGATCGGCTGGCTGTTGAGTTTTTCCGGCGTACCGGCCTTGAGCAGCTTGTCGGCGTATTCGGCGGAGTAGATCGAAGCGAAGCCCATGCTCAGGGTGGCCAGGAAAGTGGCGTCGGCGTGGCTCAGGGTGAAGCGCACGCTGTTCGGCTCCGTCGCATCGATCGACTTGATCAGGCTGCTCAGTTGCAACGACTGCGCGTGCGGGTAGCCACCTGGCGCGGTCTTGTGCCAGGCGTGGGCGGGGTAGAGCATGCGCTGGAAGCTGAACAGCACGTCGTCGGCGTTCAGTTCACGGGTTGGCTTGAAGTACGGCGTGGTGTGGAATTTGACGCCATCGCGCAGCTTGAAGTCGTAGGTCAGGCCGTCAGCCGAAACCGTCCAGCTTTGCGCTAGGCTGGGTACGACCTTGCCTTGGGTGGCGTCGAACTCCACCAGCCGGTTCATCAGCACGTCTGCCGAGGCATTGGTGGTGGTCAGCGAGTTATACTGGACCACGTCGAAGCCTTCGGGGCTGGCTTCGCTGCAGACACTCAGCGGGGCTGCCTGGGCGATGCCGGCGGCAAACAGGGAGGTAATCAATAAGGAAAAGGCGGCGGCACGCATCGTGACTCCTTGGCTGTCAGTGGCCCATCTGCCAGTGCAGTCTGGAAACGTCCTACCCTAGTGCGCGGATCAGCAAATGACCACCCTCTTTTTCTGCCGGTTGGCGACGAGTGGTCGACAGCGCGGCGAGCCAGTCGCTATGCTGCTCGCGCACCATTTGTCTCAGCTAGATGCTCATCATCTGTTGTTGCAACGCAGTCTTTCTGGTATAAAGCAGCGCTCTTTTCTAGGGGCTCGGCCTGTCGCATCAGCGGATCCGGTCGATAAGACCTCCAGAATCACGGCGCCTGGCGCCAAAGACTGAGAGATTAAGCGGCCAACCCATGCCGGGTTGGGCATGTGGTTTTAGAGGGCTGAGTCATGTCGAGAGTCTGTCAAGTTACTGGTAAGGGTCCAGTAACCGGGAACAACATTTCCCACGCAAACAACAAAACCCGTCGTCGTTTCCTGCCAAACCTGCAGCACCACCGTTTCTGGGTTGAAACCGAGAACCGCTTCGTGCGTCTGCGCGTTTCTGCCAAGGGCATGCGTATCATCGACAAGCGCGGCATCGACGCCGTTCTGGTTGACATCCGTAAAGCTGGCGCCAAGGTTTAAGGGAGAACATCATGCGTGAATTGATCCGTCTGGTTTCGAGTGCCGGTACCGGCCACTTCTACACCACCGACAAGAACAAGCGCACCACCCCGGACAAAATCGAGATCAAGAAATATGATCCGGTTGTTCGCAAGCACGTGGTGTACAAGGAAGCCAAGATCAAGTAATTGATCGGCGACCTGAAAAAAAACCCGCATCCGAAAGGACGCGGGTTTTTTTATGCTTGCGCAACAGGTCAGCCGAAACCGAAGCCCTGGATCAGGCAGCTGGCGTCGGTGTTGATGTGAATGCGATTGGTGTCGTATTCCTTGGTGGTCATTTCGTTGGGCCCCACGACCCTAGCGCGGCCTGTGATTTCAGAAATGGTCGCTTTTACCGAGGGCTCGTATGGGGTGCCGATCAGGTGTGCCAGGGCTTGCAGGACTTGTTCGTTGTTCATGATGACTTCCTTTGAAAGAGGATGGCCCGAAGCGGGCAGAGCTATCCTCTTTCAGTGCTGCGTGAAGCATGAGCTACATAATTATTTCTGCTCGAACATCACATAGATCTTGCGGCACGGCTCCAGTACCTCCCAAGTGCCCTTGAAGCCCGCCGGGATGACGAACCGATCACCCGCCCGCAGGGTCTTGGCGCCGCCATCCTGGTCGCGCAGCACCGAAACGCCTTGAACGATCTCGCAATACTCGTGCTCGGTGTAGCTCACGGTCCATTGCCCCACTTCGCCTTCCCAGACGCCTGCCGCAAATTGGCCGCAAGGGCTGGAGTAGTGGTTGTAGACCGCCTGATCCGGCTCGCCCTTGAGGATTTTTTCCGCCGCTGGGCGGTAGCGTTCGGCCTCGGTGAGGACCTGGGCGAAGTCGATGATGCTGGCGATGCTCATGGTGCGGCTCCTGTTGTTGTTTAATAAAATGCACATCAGTAGGCATTTAGGCCTTTCGTGTCAAATATATTGATAGTTTACACGGCCTGGTTTAGGGTATCGCTTGCCAGTGTGCGCTTGTCGCCCGGCCAGAATTCTGACAACGCCTGTGAGTCCTCAGTGCGGCGTTGCACCTAAACAAGAGGAGGAGTTTCGTATGACCACCCTGACCCGTGCGGACTGGGAACAACGTGCCCAGCAACTGAAGATCGAAGGCCGTGCCTTCATCAACGGCGAATACACCGACGCCGCATCCGGTGAAACGTTCGACTGCCTGAGCCCGGTCGACGGACGCTTCCTGGCCAAGGTCGCCAGCTGCGACCTGGCCGACGCCAACCGCGCCGTGGAAAACGCCCGCGCCACCTTCGACTCCGGCGTCTGGTCGCGCCTGGCCCCGGCCAAGCGCAAGGCCAAGCTGATTCGCTTCGCCGAACTGCTGCGCAAGAACGTTGAAGAGCTGGCGCTGCTCGAAACCCTGGACATGGGCAAGCCGATCGGCGACTCCTCCAGCATCGACATCCCAGGCGCGGCCCAAGCCCTGCACTGGAATGCCGAAGCCATCGACAAGGTCTACGACGAAGTCGCGCCAACCCCGCACGACCAGCTGGGCCTGGTTACCCGTGAGCCAGTGGGCGTGGTCGGTGCCATCGTACCGTGGAACTTCCCGCTGCTGATGGCCTGCTGGAAACTCGGCCCGGCCCTGGCCACCGGTAACTCGGTGGTGCTCAAGCCATCCGAAAAATCCCCGCTGACCGCCATCCGCATCGCTCAGTTGGCCATCGAAGCCGGCATCCCGGCCGGTGTGCTGAACGTGTTGCCGGGTTACGGCCACACCGTGGGTAAGGCCCTGGCCCTGCACATGGACGTCGACACCTTGGTGTTCACCGGTTCGACCAAGATCGCCAAGCAACTGATGATCTACGCCGGCGAATCCAACATGAAGCGCATCTGGCTGGAAGCCGGCGGCAAGAGCCCGAACATCGTCTTCGCCGACGCGCCGGACCTGCAGGCCGCTGCCGAAGCCGCTGCCAGCGCCATCGCCTTCAACCAGGGCGAAGTCTGCACTGCGGGTTCGCGCCTGCTGGTCGAGCGTTCGATCAAGGACAAATTCCTGCCGTTGGTGGTCGAGGCCCTCAAAGGCTGGAAACCGGGCAATCCACTGGACCCGCAGACCACCGTCGGCGCGCTGGTCGACACCCAGCAGATGAACACCGTGCTGTCGTACATCGACGCCGGGCACCAGGACGGCGCCAAGCTGCTGGCCGGTGGCAAGCGCATCCTCGAAGAGACGGGCGGTACCTACGTCGAGCCAACCATCTTCGACGGCGTGACCAATGCCATGAAGATCGCCCAGGAAGAAATCTTCGGCCCAGTGTTGTCGGTGATCACCTTCGACACCGCCGAAGAAGCCATCGCCATCGCCAACGACACCCCGTACGGCCTGGCCGCTGGTATCTGGACCTCGGACATCTCCAAGGCCCACAAGACCGCCCGCGCCGTGCGCGCTGGCAGCGTCTGGGTCAACCAGTACGACGGCGGCGACATGACCGCGCCGTTCGGTGGCTTCAAGCAGTCGGGCAATGGCCGTGACAAGTCGCTGCACGCACTGGAGAAGTACACCGAGCTGAAAGCGACCTGGATCAAGCTGTAATACCAGGGGGCCGCGTTGCGGCCCAATCGCCGGCAAGCCAGCTCCCACAGGCTCTTCGCAGCCCTCAAGGCCTCCGATGTACCTGTGGGAGCCCGGCTTGCCGGCGATGGGCTGCACAGCAGCCCCAACAATAGCCGGGTCGGCTCACGCTGCCCCGGCTTCGTCGTTTTTGCTGTTCACGAATTCTGCCTGGGAGGCTGCAATGCGTTGGGGGACCTACTTCGCCGTACTGGCATCGGTGCTCAGTGTCGGGCTGGCGCTTGGTGTGAGCATGCCGCTGGTGTCCCTGCGCCTGGAGGCCTGGGGCTATGGCAGCTTTGCCATCGGCGTGATGGCCGCGATGCCGGCGCTGGGCGTACTGATTGGTGCCAGCCTGGCCAGTCGCCTGGCCGGTTGGGTCGGCGTGCCTTCGGCCATGCGCCTGTGCCTGTGGGGCGGGGCGTTGTCGATTGGCCTGCTGGCCTTGCTGCCGAGCTACCCGTTGTGGCTGGCGCTGCGCTTATTGATCGGCATGTCGCTGACCGTGGTGTTCATTCTCGGCGAAAGCTGGATCAACCAGTTGGTGGTCGAGCAGTGGCGTGGTCGGCTGGTGGCGCTGTATGGCAGCAGCTATGCCTTGAGCCAACTGGCCGGGCCGCTGGTGCTGGGCTTTCTCGGGTCCGACGATGACTTCGGTTTCTGGGCCGCGACCGGCCTGTTGCTGCTGGCGCCCTTGTTGCTGTTGGGGCGCGGCGGTGCGCCGAGCACCGAGGCGTGCAGCGTTACCTTCCGCGATCTGTTTGCCTTCTGCCGTCGTCTGCCAGTGATCGCCTGGGCGATTGCATTGTTCGCTTCTTTCGAAGCCATGATCCTCACCCTGTTGCCGGTGTATTGCCTGCAGCAGGGGTTCAGCACCGAGCTCGCGCTGTTCATGGTCAGCACGGTGGTGGTCGGTGACGCGGTGCTGCAGCTGCCCATTGGTGCGTTGGCCGACCACATGTCGCGGCGCACGCTGTTCACCGGTTGCGCGGTCACCTTGCTGTGTTCCAGCCTGGCGATTCCGCTGCTGCTGCACACGCCGGTGATCTGGCCGTTGTGGGTGCTGTTCGGGGCCAGTGCCGGTGGTTTGTTCACCTTGTCGCTGATACTGATCGGCGAGCGTTATCGGGATGATGCGCTAGTGCGCGCCAACGCCCATGTGGCGCAGCTGTGGGGTATAGGCTGCCTGTTGGGGCCGTTGCTGGCCGGTGCGGGGAGCCAGTGGCTCAGCGGTCATGCGTTGCCGCTGCTGATGGCTTTCGGGGCGGCGGGGCTGGTGGTGTTGACCCGCCGTCGTGGCGCCTTCGAACCTGCCGCTGCCTGATGTCCTGTGGGGCGCAAAGCGCCCACGGCAGCTACAGCATCTTCTCCAGACCGACCGCCTTGCTGATCCACGCATTGAAACGCCGCCACAGCCCGCCGGGCTCTGCCGTCAGTGTGTGCAGCTGGCCGTTGTCCTCGGTCACCCAGACCAGGTTGTCATCTGCCAACCTGACCTGATAGCTCAGCGCTGGCGCCATACCCTGCAAGGCCAGCTCGCGGGTGTATTCGGCCAGTTCCGGGCTGTCCACCAGCACGCCCACCTCGGTGTTCCACAGCACCGAGCGCGGGTCGAAGTTGAACGAGCCGATGAACGTCTTGCGCCGGTCGAAGACGATCGCCTTGCTGTGCAGGCTCGAATCGGAGCTGCCACGGAAGCTCAGCCGGCCGGCGCTGGGGTCGCCAGGCTGGCGCCGCAGCTCGAACAGCTGCACGCCGTGCTCGAGCAGCGCCCGGCGGTACGGCGCATACCCACCATGCACCGCCGGTACATCGGTGGCTTCCAGCGAATTGGTCAGCAGCCTCACCGACGCCCCGGCGTCGGCACGGCCAGTCAGGTACAGCAGGCCTGGCTCCCCCGGCACGAAGTAGGCTGATACCAGGATCAGCTCCTTGTGCACGCTGGCCAGGTCCGGCGCCAACTGCTGGCTCATCAACAGGTGCGGGTCCGGCTCGTCATCGGCCAGCACCTTGCTCGGCGCATCCCAGAGTGCCGAGCTGTGGGCCCAGATCAGCTCGTTGCGCCAGACATCCAGGCGCGGTTGGGACTGGTAGGCCATCAAGCGGTCATACAGCGCCTTGCGTTTTACCCGTGCCTCGGCCAGCGATACCTCCAGACGATGGCGGCTGGCGCGCAGGTCGTCAGCGTCAGGCTGCTGCCAGAGGAAGTCACCGATAGGCCGGCTGAGGGCGCTGTTCCAGTACTGGTCGAAGCCGTGCCCGAGCTGTTCCGCGACCGGGCCCACGCCGAGCATGTCGATGTCGGTGAAGTTGAGGTTGGGCTCGGCATCGAAATACTCGTCGCCCAGGTTGCGCCCGCCGACGATCGCCATGCTGCTGTCCACCAGGAACAGCTTGTTGTGCATGCGCCGGTGCTGGCGCGACAAATTGAATAGACGGCCCACCGCCCGGGTGGCGCCGGTGCTGCGGCCCAGGTGCAGCGGGTTGAACACGCGGATCTGGATATTCGGATGGGCGTCGAGGGTGCCCATGATGGTGTCCAGGCCATCACTGGTGGTGTCGTCGAGCAGGATGCGCACGCGCACACCCCGGTCGGCGGCGCGCAGCAGTTCGTGAACAAGGGCGCGGGTGCTGAGGCCATCGTGCACGATGTAGTACTGCAGGTCGATGCTCGCCTGAGCGTTGCGGATCAGCTCGGCACGGGCGCGGAAGGCCTCGTTGCTGTTGGGTAGCAGGCGAAAGCCGGAGCGCCCTTCATAGGGGGCGGCCTGGCGCAGCACCGAGCGGCCGAAGGCAGAATCCTTGGCCGGTAGTGCCTGGCTGGTTTCGCGGGGCATGCCGACGCTGGCGCAGCCTGCAAGGCCGAGCAGCACCAGCAGCAGAGGCAGAGCTCGCTGGAGTCTCAAAGGTGAATCGTCCTGTACAGCAAAGGCCTGAGAGGTTGGACCGTGGAAGGCGGCGCAAAGTTACCCGCCAGTGTTGTCTTCATCCAGTAGACGAAGGGCGGTTTCACCCACTTTGCGCACCGCATCCTCGATTTGCGGGGTGGGCCGCGCGGCGAAGTTCATCCGCAGGCAGTGGCGGAACTTGCCCGAGGCCGAAAAAATGCTGCCTACGGCCACCTGCACGCCCTGTTCCAGTAAAGCGCGGTTCAACCGCAGCGTATCGAAATGTTCAGGTAATTCCACCCACAGCATGAAGCCGCCCTGGGGCCGGCTGACGCGGGTGCCCGCTGGGAAGTAGCGGCTTACCCAATCGCTCATCAGGTCGCGGCCGCGCTGGTACTGGCTGCGCATGCGCCGCACGTGCGGCTGGTAATGCCCGGCGGCGATGAAATCGGCGATGGCCAGCTGTGGCTGGGTGGCGGTGCTGCCGGTGCTGATGTATTTCATGTGCAGCACCCGCTCCAGGTAGCGCCCAGGGGCGACCCAGCCGATGCGCAGGCCAGGGGCGAGGGTCTTGGAGAACGAGCTGCACAGCAGCACGCGGCCGTCGTCGTCGAACGACTTGAGGGTACGCGGGCGCGGGTAGGTGTAGGCCAGGTCGCCATACACATCGTCTTCCAGGATCGCCACGTCATAGCGCTGGGCCAGGCTTAGCAGGGCCTTCTTGCGTGCTTCGGGCATGATGTAGCCGAGCGGATTGTTGCAGCTCGGGGTGATCTGGATGAGCTTGATCGGCCACTGCTCCAAGGCCAGCTCCAGCGCTTCCAGGCTGATGCCGGTGATCGGGTCGGTGGGGATTTCCAAGGCTTTCATGCCCAGGCCCTTGAGGGTCTGCATGGCACCGTGGAAGCTTGGCGAGTCGACCGCAACAATGTCACCTGGCTCGCACACCGCGCGGATGCTGCACGACAGCGCCTCGTGGCAACCGGTCGTTACCACCAGGTCGGCAGGCCCCAGGCGGCAGCCGGAGTCGAGCATCAGGCGAGCGATCTGTTCGCGCAGGGCGAGGTTGCCGTGAATATTGTCGTAATACAGCCCCGGCATGTCCTGCCGGCGGCTGAGCTGGGCGAGGCTGCGCAGCAAGGGCTTGAGGCTGGGGCTGTCGATGTCGGGCATGCCGCGGCCGAGCTGGATCACGTCCTTGCGCGGGGTGCTGCGCACCAGCTCGAGCACCTGCTCCCACTGCGAGATGTCCACCGGGCGTTGGGCCGGGCGGCTGACGGCGGGCAGGGCGGCGGAGTGGCGATGGTCGCTGACGAAATAGCCCGACTTGGGCCTTGGCGACACCATGCCGCTGTCTTCCAGCATGCGGTAGGCCTGCTGCACGGTACTCAAGCTGACGCCATGCTCCATGCTCAGTGCGCGCACCGATGGCAGGCGCTGGCCGGGGCGGTAAAGACCTTGCTCAATGCGGGCGCCGAGCAGTTCGGCGAGGTTCAGGTAGAGCGTCACGGCATACTCCAGCGCAAAATCACAGCACAGACCAGTACAGTTTTGCCGAAAATACAGCATTCAGCTGGTTTGCCGCCAATTCTGTATGGGAATAATAAGGCTGTGTTGGTTCTGTATTGCTTAGGTCGTCAGCGCGCATGCTCTCTCTACGGTAACCACTGAATGGGAGAACGCAGCGATGGGTGGCATGAGCGATGTGCGCTTGCAACTGATGGTCAAGGAACTGGAAGCAGGGCAGAAAGCCAAGGTCTGCAATGCACCGGCCGACCTGGGCCGCTGGGGGCTGATGCTGCACCGCTGGCGCACCCGCAGGGCGCTGCTGCAGCTGGATGACAATCAGCTGCGTGATATCGGGCTGAGCTGGGAGCAGGCCCGGGTTGAAGGGCAAAAACCCTTCTGGAAGGAATGAGACGCCCACCTCAATCGCTGCGGCTTCACGCCAGCTCTTTGAGCCTGTGCCAGAGCATCCCCAACGCCAGCAGCGGCGAGCGTAAATGCTTGCCGCCGGGGAAGGTGATGTGCGGCACTTTGGCGAACAGGTCAAAGCGCCCGCTCTGCTGGCCGCTGATCGCCTCGCCCAGCAGGCGCGCAGCCAGGTGAGTGGCGTTGAGCCCATGGCCGGAGTAGGCCTGGGCGTAATAGACGTTCGGCTGGCTGGCCAGGCGGCCGATCTGCGGCAGGCGGTTGGCGCCGATGCCGATCATGCCACCCCACTGGTAGTCGATGCGCACGTCGGCCAGTTCGGGAAAGACCTTGAGCATCTTTGGCCGCATGTAGGCGGCAATGTCCTGCGGGTCGCGGCCGGAGTAATGGCAGGCGCCACCGAACAGCAGGCGGTGGTCGGCGGACAGGCGATAGTAGTCCAGTGCCACGCGCTGGTCGCACACCGCCATGTTCTGCGGCAACAGCTGGCGCGCGCGTGCCTGGCCAAGCGGTTCGGTGGCGATGATATAGCTGCCGGCCGGCAGCACCTTACCGCCCAGCTCGCGGTTGAGGTCGTTGTGGTAGGCGTTGCAGCACATCACCAAGGTCTTGGCGCGCACCCGGCCCTGGGCGGTATGCACCTTTACCTCAGGGCCGTACTCGATCCGGCTGACCTCTGACTGCTCGAACAACTGCACACCCAGGCGGCTGGCCACCGCCGCTTCGCCCAGTGCCAGGTTGAGTGGGTGCAGGTGCCCCGAGCCCATGTCGATCAGGCCACCAACGTAACGGTTGGAGCCGACCACGCTGTGGATATCGTCCTTTTGCACCAGCCGCAGTTCGTGGCGGTAGCCCAGGCTGCGCAGTTCCTCAGCCTCTTCGGCGAAGCCTTGCAGCTCGCCGGGCTTGTTGGCCAAATCGCAGTAGCCCCAGGTCAGGTCGCAAGCGATGGCGTGGCGCTCGACCCGTTCACGGACGATTTCCACGGCTTCCAGCCCCATCAACTTCATGCTGCGCACACCGTCCTCACCAATCACCGGCAGGAACTGCTCCAGGCCATGGCCGACGCCGCGTATGAGCTGGCCACCATTGCGCCCGCTGGCACCCCAGCCAAGCTTGCGTGCCTCCAGCAGAATCACCGACAGGCCGCGTTCGGCCAGCTCGATGGCAGTGTTCAGGCCCGAGTAGCCGCCGCCGATGATGCACACGTCTGCGCTGTGCTCGCCTTGCAGGAAGGGGTGGTCAGGGTGTGGCGCGCTGCTGGCGGCGTAGTAGGAGGCGGCGTGCTGCGCGCTGTGGATCATTGGGCAGGTCCTGGGTGTCTAGACAGAAAGGGGAGGATAAGTGGGGTTTCAAGGTGGGGCAACCGGCCTCATCGCCGGCAAGCCGGCGCCTACTGAATCTTCACCTCTCATGAGACCAGTGGGTTACCGGTGGCAGCCGGCTTGCCGGGGAATGGGCCTATAATCCACCCAAATTCTTTGCCTTGTATCCACCATGTCCTGCAACCGCCACAAGATCCAGTTCCTGCGTGAACTCATCCCTTCTTTCGAATGCGAACCCGGCTGCCACGATTGCTGCGGCCCGGTGACCACGTCTGCCGAAGAAATGGCCCGCCTGCCGCGCAAGTCGCAGGCCGAGCAGGAGGCGGCCATGCAACGCCTGGACTGCGTGCACCTGGGCCCCAACGGCTGCACGGTGTACGAAGAGCGGCCGATGATCTGCCGCCTGTTCGGCACCACCCCACGCATGGCCTGCCCCCGCGGGCGCGGCCCGGACCCGATGATCGAGCCCGAGGCCGAGCAGCTCGTTCACCGGTTCATTGCCACTACCCGCCAGGTGCTGGTCTAGCCTCAGTCCGGGATCGGCAGGCAGAGGCTTTCCTTCACTTCTTCCATCACGATGTAGCTCTTCGATTCGCGCACGTGCGGCAGTTTGAGCAGGATGTCGCCCAGCAGCTTGCGATACGACGCCATCTCCGAAATACGTGCCTTCACCAGGTAGTCGAAATCACCCGATACCAAGTGGCATTCCAACACGTGCGGCAGTTTGAGCACCGCGCGGCGGAATTCCTCGAAGGTGTCGCCAGACTTGTAGTCCAGGCTGATCTCCACGAACACCAGCAGGCTGCCCTTCAGGTGCTGCGGGTTGAGCCGGGCGTTGTAGCCCATGATGATGCCCTCGCGCTCCAGGCGGCGTACGCGTTCGGTGCAAGGGGTGGTGGACAGCCCAACTTTTTCGCCCAGTTCGGTGAAGGAAATACGCCCGTCATTCTGCAGGATCCGCAGGATGTTGCGGTCGATCTTGTCCAGTTCACGCTTGCTCTGGTGCTGGGTTCTCATAGGGGATGCCCCTCCGTGAAAGGCGATTTTGCCGAGAATTCTCGCCAAATATAGGCTTTTATATAGTGAATTGCACTGGTCTGTAATTTTTATACTGCGCGCATCCAAGCCATTTCAACAAAAATGCGGTGCGCCGCGTGCGAGGGATCAACAATGCGAGTTCTGGTACTTGGGAGCGGTGTCATCGGAACCGCCAGTGCCTATTATCTGGCCCGGCAAGGTTTCGAGGTCACGGTGGTCGATCGCCAGCCGGCGGTGGCCATGGAAACCAGCTTTGCCAACGCCGGCCAGATCTCGCCCGGCTATGCCTCGCCCTGGGCTGCCCCAGGTGTGCCGCTGAAAGCCGTGAAATGGCTGTTGGAGCGCCACGCGCCGCTGGCCATCAAGCTGACCGGCGACGTCGATCAGTACCTGTGGATGGCGCAGATGCTGCGCAACTGCACCGCCAACCGTTATGCGGTGAACAAGGAACGCATGGTGCGCCTGTCCGAGTACAGCCGCGACTGCCTCGACGAGCTGCGTGCCGAAACCGGCATCGCCTACGAAAGCCGTACCCTGGGCACCACCCAGCTGTTCCGCACCCAGGCTCAGGTGGATGCCGCCGCCAAGGACATCGCCGTGCTCGAGCAGTCCGGCGTGCCTTATGAATTGCTCGACCGCGATGGCATTGCCCGCGTCGAACCGGCGCTGGCTGGGGTCAAGGATATCCTCGCCGGCGCCCTGCGCCTGCCCAACGACCAGACCGGCGACTGCCAGCTGTTCACCACCAAGCTCGCCGAAATGGCCCGCAACCTGGGCGTGGAATTCCGTTTCGGCCAGGACATTCAGCGCCTGGACTTCGCCGGCGACCGTATCAACGGTGTGTGGATCGACGGCAAGCTGGAAACCGCCGACCGCTACGTGCTTGCGCTGGGCAGCTACTCGCCGCAGATGCTCAAGCCGCTGGGCATCAAGGCGCCGGTGTACCCGCTGAAGGGTTATTCACTGACCGTACCGATCACCAACGCCGACATGGCGCCGACCTCGACCATTCTCGACGAAACCTACAAGGTTGCGATCACCCGTTTCGACAACCGCATCCGGGTCGGCGGCATGGCTGAAATCGCCGGTTTTGACCTGTCGCTGAACCCGCGCCGGCGCGAAACGCTGGAGATGATCGTCAACGACCTTTATCCTCGTGGCGGTGACCTGAGCCAGGCGAGTTTCTGGACTGGCCTGCGCCCGGCCACCCCGGACGGTACGCCGATCGTAGGTGCCACCAAGTTCCGCAACCTGTTCCTCAACACCGGTCACGGTACGCTGGGTTGGACCATGGCCTGTGGTTCCGGTCGCCTGCTGGCCGACCTGATTGCGCGCAGAAAGCCGCAGATCAGCGCCGAAGGCCTGGATATTTCCCGGTATGGCAACAGTCGGGAAGTTACCAAGCAAGGCCAGACGGCACCCGTTCATCAGCAGTAAGTTCGCCTGCACCAGCCTCTCGCGGGCAAGCCCGCGCCTACAGGGGCAGCACAGGTTTGAACACTGTGCAGTACCTGTGGGAGCCGGCTTGCCAGCGATGAATCCAACACTGTTTTCAACCTGAACCACCATAAGGCTGCCGCCATGCGCCCCGCCCGTGCCCTGATCGACCTGCAGGCCCTGCGCCACAACTACCGCCTCGCCCGTGAACTGACCGGCGCCAAAGCCCTCGCCGTGATCAAAGCCGATGCCTACGGGCACGGTGCCGTGCGTTGCGCCCTGGCCCTGGAAACCGAAGCAGACGGCTTTGCCGTGGCTTGCATCGAAGAGGCGCTGGAGCTGCGCGGGGCGGGTATCCAGGCCCCGATATTGCTGCTCGAAGGCTTCTTCGAAGCCAGCGAACTGGCACTGATGGCTGAACACGACCTGTGGTGTGTGGTGCATTCGCTGTGGCAACTGGAAGCCATCGAAAAGACCTCGGTGCACAAGCCGCTGACTGTCTGGCTCAAGCTCGACAGCGGCATGCACCGTGTCGGCCTGCACGCCAAGGACTATCAAGAGGCCTACCAGCGCCTGCTGGCCAGCGGCAAAGTTTCGCGCATCGTGCTGATGAGCCACTTCGCCCGTGCCGACGAACTGGACGACGACGCCACCGCCCAGCAGATAGCCGTGTTCAACGCCACCCGCCAAGGCTTGGCCGCGGAATGCAGCCTGCGCAACTCGCCCGGCGTACTGGCCTGGCCGCAGGCCCCGAGTGACTGGGTACGGCCAGGCATCATGCTGTACGGCGCCACACCGTTCGAAGTGCAGCAGGCCCAGGCCGAGCGCCTGCAGCCGGTAATGACCCTGCAATCGCGCGTCATCAGCGTGCGTGAACTGCCAGCCGGCGAGCCGGTAGGCTACGGCGCCAAGTTCATCAGCCCGCGGCCGACCCGCGTCGGTGTGGTCGCCATGGGTTACGCCGATGGCTACCCTCGCCAGGCGCCGACCGGCACACCGGTGATGGTCGCCGGCAAGCGCAGCCAGCTGATTGGCCGCGTCTCCATGGACATGCTGTGCATCGACCTCACCGATGTGCCCGAGGCGAACATCGGCAGCCCGGTCGAGTTGTGGGGCAAGCAGGTGCTGGCCAGCGAAGTGGCGATGCACGCCGGGACGATTCCCTACCAGATCTTCTGCAACCTGAAGCGCGTGCCGCTGGACTATTACGGCGAATGACACGCTGAAGCGGACAGCCTGAGGGGCGGTGTGTTGTAAATACTGAACGGCATTGCCATGATATCGTTCACATTCACCCCGCCATCTCACCGTTTCAGGAGGCTCCAGCTTTGGACGTCGGCGAACGACTGCAAGCCATCCGCAAGCTCAAGGGCCTGTCCCAGCGTGAACTCGCCAAACGCGCGGGTGTGACCAACAGCACCATCTCGATGATCGAGAAAAACAGCGTAAGCCCCTCGATCAGCTCGTTGCGCAAGGTGCTGAGCGGCATTCCCATGTCCATGGTCGAGTTCTTCTCGGTGGAGCTTGAAGCCGAAAGCCCTTCCCAGATCGTCTACAAGGCCCACGAGCTGATCGACATCTCCGATGGCGCGGTGACCATGAAACTGGTGGGCAAGTCGCACCCCAACCGTGCCATAGCGTTTCTCACCGAGGTCTACCCACCGGGTGCCGACACCGGCGCCGAGATGCTCACCCACGATGGCGAAGAAACCGGCATCCTCCTGGAAGGCCGCCTGGAACTGGTAGTCGGCAACGAGATCTTCATCCTCGAGGAAGGCGACAGCTACTACTTCGAAAGCACCCGCCCGCACCGCTTTCGCAACCCGTTCAATGAGCCCGCCCGGCTGATCAGCGCCGCCACGCCGTCGAACTTTTGATCCAGCGCAGTGCTTTGTTTCGGCAATATCCCTTTCCCGAGTAGGGTCGTTTCACGGCTTCCGGGTTCCCGCTATACTTTTCAACGCTCGCATTACCGTGGCCGCGGGCGTGATTAGCCACCATGAGGGTGTACGCGTGAACCAAATCAAGAAGATGCTGGCCGTACCAGCAGCCGTATTCGCCCTATGGGCAATGAGCGCAACCGCTGCGACCAACGACGACATCGCCAAACGCCTGGAGCCAGTTGGCCAGGTGTGTGTTCAGGGCCAGGAATGCAAAGGCATGGAAGTGGCGGCCACCGCCGGCGGTGGCGGCGCCAAGACCCCGGATGACATCATCGCCAAGCACTGCAATGCATGCCACGGCACCGGCCTGCTGGGTGCGCCGAAAATCGGTGATACCGCCGCCTGGAAAGAGCGCGCCGACCACCAGGGTGGCCTGGATGGCATCCTCGCCAAGGCCATTACCGGCATCAACGCCATGCCACCGAAAGGCACCTGTGCCGATTGCTCGGATGATGACCTGAAGGGCGCCATCCAGAAGATGTCCGGGCTTTGAGCCACGGCTGAGTCACCCACGGCCCGCCTGCAATGGCGGGCTTTGTTTTTGTGCAGGCAACGAACCCGCGGCGGTTCATGTCCAACCCCTGAACCCACGGAAGACTCAGGAGGCCAAGATGCACCTCTGTTCCATCGACCAGGCAGTCGAGCAGGTCTTGTCACGCCTGCCGGCACACATTCACATGGGCCTGCCGTTGGGTCTTGGCAAACCCAATGCCTTCGTCAATGCGCTGTATGCCCGGGTGCGCGAACTGCCGGAGCGACAGCTGACGATCTACACGGCGTTGTCGCTTGGGCGGCCACCCCTGGGCGACGGCCTGCAACGGCGTTTTCTCGAGCCCTTCATCGAGCGCGTATTCGCCGATTACGAAGAACTCACCTACCTCGCCGACCTGCGCAACGATCAGCTACCGCCGAACATCCGGGTCGAGCAGTTCTTCATGCAGCCCGGCAGCCTGCTGCACAGTGATTGCGCCCAGCAGGACTACGTCAGCAGCAACTACAGCCACGCCGCCCGCGACATCAACGCCAAGGGTTTGAACCTGATCGCCCAACTGGTCGCCGCCACGCCGGAAAAACCGGTGCACTTGAGCCTGGCCTGCAACCCCGACATCACCCTCGACCTGCTGCCGATGGTCGCCAAGCGGCGCGAGGCCGGTGAAACCATCCTCATGCTCGGCCAGGTGCATGCCGAGCTGCCCTACATGCCCGGCGACGCGGAGCTGGGCATGGAGGCATTCGACCTGTTGATCGACCAGGCCGAGCAACACCGCCTGTTCTCTACCCCGAACATGCCGGTCACCACCCAGGACCATTGCATCGGCCTGCATGCCAGCACGCTGGTGCGCGATGGCGGCACGCTGCAGATCGGCATTGGTGCCATGGGCGATGCGGTGGCCGCCGCGTTGCTGGCCCGCCAGGGCGACAACGTCGGCTACCGGGCCTTGATGGATGAACTGGACGTCGGCCCATGGCAGGCGCTGATCGAGCGTGAAGGCGGGCTGGATGCCTTCGCCCAAGGCCTCTACGGTTGCAGCGAGATGTTCGTCAACGGCCTGCTGGCGTTGGCCGAGGCGGGCGTGGTGCGGCGCCCGGCCGACGAGCAGGGTGTGCTGGTGCACGGCGGCTTCTTCCTCGGCCCGCGGGCGTTCTACCAACGTTTGCGGGACATGCCACTGGAGCAGCGCGCGCGTTTTGCCATGACGCGTATCAGCTTCATCAACGAGCTGTATGGCCAGGAGGAACTCAAGCGCCGGCAACGCCGCGATGCGCGCTTCATCAACACGGTGTTCACCATGACCTTGCTCGGTGCGGGGGTGGCCGACCAGCTGGAGGATGGCCGCGTACTCAGCGGTGTTGGCGGGCAGTACAACTTCGTCGCCCAGGGCCATGCGCTGGAGGGCGGGCGCTCGATCCTACTACTGCGCAGTTGGCGTGAGGCGGGCGGCGACGTCAGTTCCAACCTGCTTTGGGCCTACGGCCACTGCACCATCCCTCGGCACTTGCGCGACATTGTGGTGACCGAGTACGGCATCGCTGACCTGCGCGGGCAGACCGACAGTGAAGTGATTACGCGATTGCTGGCGGTCAGTGATTCGCGATTTCAGGCTGAGCTGATCGAGCAGGCCAAAAAGGCCGGCAAGTTGGCAAAGGATTTTCAGCTGGATGCGCGGTTTACCGACAACACGCCTGAGCGGCTTGAAGCAATCAGAGCGCGGCATGTGCGGCTGTTCCCGGAGTATCCGCTGGGCACGGATTTTACCGCCGAGGAGCGAGACTTGCTGCGGGCGTTGAACTGGCTCAAGAGCAAGTTCAAGTTGAGCGAGCTGCTGGAGCTGGGCAAGGCCGCGCTGGATGCGCCGGGGCCGGAGGGGTATCAACGGCACTTGCAGCGGATGGGGCTGGACGCTCCGCAGGGCTTGAAGGAAGAGCTGTATCAGCGGCTATTGCTGGCAGGGTTGGCGGCGACCTGAAGATTGCCGGGGCTGCGTTGCAGGCCATCGCGCACGAGGCCGCTCCTGCGAGGGTATGGATTGCCCTGCAGGAGCGGCCTTGCCGGGGCGCCGGACCGGTCGGAAAGGGCCGTGGAGGGCCCCCTGGCGATCACTCGATAAAGCTGACCACGCCACCTTCCAGCGACTTCACCCGAGCCAGCGATTCAACGCGGTAGCCCTGGCTGTCCAGCTCGGCACGGCCGCCCTGGAACGACTTCTCGATGACGATACCCAGGCCTGCCACGGTGGCGCCGGCCTGCTTGATGATCGAGATCAGCGCCTGCGACGCCTTGCCGTTGGCCAGGAAGTCGTCGATGACCAGCACGCGGTCGCTGCTGTTGAGGTGGCGCGGCGAAATAGCCACGGTGTTCTCGGTCTGCTTGGTGAAGGAGTACACCGTGGCAGTCAGCAGGTTCTCGGTCAGCGTCAGCGACTGGTGCTTGCGTGCAAAGATCACCGGTACGCCCAGCTTCAGGCCGGTCATCACCGCCGGGGCAATACCCGAGGCTTCGATGGTGACGATCTTGGTCACGCCGGCATCGGCGTAAAGGCGGGCGAACTCGTCACCGATCAGCTGCATCAGGGCAGGGTCGATCTGGTGGTTGAGAAACGCGTCGACTTTGAGAACTTGATCGGAAAGCACGATGCCTTCTTCGCGAATCTTCTGCTGCAGTGCTTCCACTGTGTATCTCCGATGTAGCAAAGGTGGCCGCAAGAAGCGGCAAAGTTAAAGAGTAATGGTTGATCAGCGTTTGAGCATTGCCCGGATATCGGCCAGCGCGTTGTTGCCCCGCGCGGCTTTGACTTCAACGGGCGCATCGTCCAGGCCTTCCCAGGCCAGGTCGTCTGGCGGCAGTTCATCCAGGAACCGGCTGGGCGTGCAATCGATGATTTCGCCGTATTGCTTGCGTTTGGCGGCGAAGGTGAAGGCCAGGGTCTGGCGTGCGCGGGTGATGCCCACGTAGGCCAGGCGGCGTTCTTCTTCGATGGTGTCGGCCTCGATGCTCGAGCGGTGGGGGAGAATTTCCTCCTCCATGCCCATGATGAACACGTAAGGGAATTCCAGGCCTTTGGAGGCATGCAGGGTCATCATCTGCACGCCCTCGGCGTTTTCTTCCTCTTCCTGCTGACGCTCGAGCATGTCGCGCAACACCAGCTTGCCGATGGCGTCCTCGATCGTCATGTCACCCTCTTCATCCTTTTCGAGGGTGTTCTTCAGCGCTTCGACCAGGAACCAGACGTTGCTGATGCGAAACTCCGCAGCCTTGTCGCTGGCGGTCTGCTGGCGGATCCAGTTCTCGTAGTCGATGTCGCGGATCATCTCGTGCAGCGCCGCGATCGGGTCATCGAGGGCCACCTTGTGGCGCACCCCGTCGAGCCAGTGCTTGAAGCGCTGCAGGCGCTCGGTATAGCGAGCGTCCAGGTGCTCGCCCAGGCCCAGCTCCTCGCTGGCGGCGTACATCGAGATGCCGCGCTCGGTCGAGTAGTTGCCGAGCTTTTCCAGGGTGGTCGAGCCGATTTCCCGGCGCGGCACGTTGATCACCCGCAGGTAAGCGTTATCGTCGTCCGGGTTCACCAACAGGCGCAGGTAGGCCATCAGGTCCTTGACCTCCTGGCGGCCGAAGAAGCTGTTGCCGCCCGACAGGCGATAGGGCACCTGGTGGTGCTGCAGCTTCAGTTCGATGAGCTTGGCCTGGTAGTTGCCGCGGTAGAGGATGGCGAAGTCGCTGTACGGGCGGTTGGTGCGCAGGTGCAAGGTGAGGATTTCCATGGCTACGCGTTCGGCCTCGGCTTCCTCGTTCTTGCAGCGGATCACGCGGATCTCGTCGCCCACACCCATTTCGCTCCACAGCTGCTTCTCGAACGCATGCGGGTTGTTGGCGATCAGCACGTTGGCGCAGCGCAGGATGCGGCTGGTGGAGCGGTAGTTCTGCTCGAGCATGACGATCTTCAGGGAGGGGTAATCCTCCTTGAGCAGCATCAGGTTCTCGGGGCGCGCGCCACGCCAGGCGTAGATCGACTGGTCGTCATCACCCACCACGGTGAACTGGTTGCGCATGCCAATGAGCATTTTCACCAGCAGGTACTGGCTGGCGTTGGTGTCCTGGTATTCGTCCACCAGCAGGTAACGCACGCGGTTCTGCCAGCGCTCGAGCACCTCGGGGTGCTCCTGGAACAGCTTGACCGGCTGCAGGATCAGGTCATCGAAGTCCACTGCGTTGAACGCCTTGAGCGTGCGCTGGTAGTGGGTGTAGACGATGGCGGCGGTCTGTTCGCGCGGGTTGCGGGCTTTTTCCAGGGCTTCGGCGGGGAGGATCAGGTCGTTCTTCCAGGCACCGATCATGTTCTTGATCTCGTCGATGCCGTCGTCGCCCGAGTATTCCTTCTGCATGATGTCCGACAGCAGCGCCTTGATGTCGGACTCGTCGAAGATCGAGAAGCCTGGCTTGTAGCCCAGCTTGTCGTGCTCCTTGCGGATGATGTTCAGCCCCAGGTTGTGGAACGTGCACACCGTCAGGCCCCGGCCTTCCCCCGGGCGCAGCAGCGTAGCGACCCGTTCCTTCATCTCGCGCGCGGCCTTGTTGGTGAAGGTCATCGCGACGATGTACTGGGCACGGATGCCGCAGTTCTGGATCAGGTGGGCAATCTTGCGCGTGATTACGCTGGTCTTGCCGGAGCCTGCACCGGCGAGCACCAAAAGAGGGCCGCCGACGTAGTCACGGGCTTCCTGTTGCCTGGGATTGAGTCGGGACATGCTAGAAACCGGGGGTCGCCAGAAAATAGCCGCGCATTCTAACAGGCATGGGGCCGTTGTGGCGCGACCGTCTGACGTGTGAGTCAGACTTTCTGCCTGCGCAGATCATTAGTTTGGCTAATGCTATTAACTGAAAAAATCGTATTTGCCGGTTGAGCGACTTTCGAGCAGGATGCACGTCAAAATGTGTCGGGACGCGCTGTGGGCAGGGATATGTCTAAAAGTGAAAATCATTTTCATTTCTGCAGTAGCATACCCGGCCTCCCTCGTGTCACCGTCCAAGCTTTAAGGAGCCCGCTTGTCCACGCCTGTCGAACCTTTGCGTTTGCTGTTGTTGGCTGATGAGCCGGAGTGGGCCGCCTTGCTGCGCGAATGCCTGCTGCCGTTGGAAGGTTCAGCAGTACTGCTGACCGCGCCGAACTGGGCGGCGGTCGACAGCCTGTTCAGCCATGACCGTCAGGCGGTGATACTGGCCACCCCGGCCCTGCAACCGGCGCCCGGGCGCTGCGACTTGCCGACCATTCTGTTGCTCGATCACGAGCCCGAGGCGCCGCCCACGGGTGTCAGCGACTGGCTGGTGCGTGACCAACTCAATGCCGATGCCCTGCGCCGTTCGTTGCGTCATGTGCGCGAACGCGGGGTGCTGGTTGCCACCTTGCAGCGCCTGGCCGAACAGGACCCGCTGACCGGTATCGCCAACCGCCAGGGCTTCCAGGCCCTGCTGACCGCTCGCCTGGCCGAGAACGAAGGGCGCGGGGTGGCGCTCGGGCACCTGGACCTGGACAACTTTCGCCACGTCAACGATGCCCTCGGCCATCAGGGTGGCGACCGCCTGATCCTGCAGGTGGTGTCGCGCCTCAAGCTGCAACTGGAGGCCGGTGACCAGCTGGCGCGCCTGGGCAGCGACGAATTCGCCTTGCTGATCGACACGCGCCGCGACACTGGCCGCGCCGAGTTCATCGCCGAACGCATCGTCGAGGCCTTGGCCGAGCCGTACTGGATCGACGGCGAAAGCCTGCTGCTCGGCTGCAGCCTGGGCCTGGCCCACGCCCGCGCGCAAAGTGGCGCGGACCCGTTGATGTGGCATGCGCACATCGCCATGCGCCAGGCCAAGAGCAGCCAGGGCTGCACCTTCCATGTATTCAACGAACGGATCAACCGCAACGCCCGCAGCCTTGCCGACCTGGAAGGCGAACTGCGCCGGGCCCTGCGCCGCGATGAACTTGAACTGCACTACCAGCCGCGGCTGAACCTGGCCGACGGCCGCATCGTCGGCCTGGAGGCGCTGGTGCGCTGGCGCCATGCCGAGCGCGGCCTGTTGCCGCCAAGCGAATTCGTGCCGCTGGCCGAACAGAGCGGGCTGATCGTGCCGCTGGGCTACTGGGTCATCTCCCGCGCGTTGCGCGACATGCAGGCCCTGCGCGAGAGCGGCCTGGCGCCGCTGCACATGGCGGTAAACCTGAGCTTTCGCCAGTTCCAGGACAGCCAGCTATTGGCCACGCTGAGCCGCTTGATCATCGAGCACGGCGTCGATGCTCGCTGGCTGGAGTTCGAGTTGACCGAGACGGCGGTCATGCGCCGCAACGAATTGGTCCGCCAGACCATGGATGCCCTGGGGCGCCTTGGCGTGCGGTTCTCGCTGGACGATTTCGGCACCGGCTTCTCTTCGTTCGTGCATTTGAACAGCCTGCCGATCACTCTGCTCAAGGTCGACCGCAGTTTCGTCGCTGGCATGGAGATGCGCGAAGAGAACCGCAAGCTGGTGCACGCGATGATCAACCTGGCGCACAACCTCAACCTCGAGGTCGTGGCCGAGGGTGTCGAGAGCCACGAACAGATGGCGTTGCTGCGCGGGTTTGGTTGTGACCAGGTGCAAGGGTTTCTGGTCAGCAAGCCGCTGCCGGTGGGGGAGTTGGTGGCGTATTTGCAGCAGGCGTCCGAGCGCAAGCTGGCGCAGGTGCTCTAGCCCCTATCGCTGGCAAGCCGGCTCCCACGCCGACCTCCAGGGCTGTGCCATCCCTGTAGGAGCCGGCTTGCCGGCGATGGGGCCCTCAAGTCAGGCCGAAACAGCAGCCTCTTTGCTGACGCCGGCCTTCCCTAGCATCCGCTTCATTCGCCACTCGAAGGCAATGGTCAACGCCACCGATGCACAGGCCAAGCCCAACGCCAGCCCCCACCACACCCCCACCGCGCCGCCACCGAAGTTGAACGTCAGCAGCCACGCACTCGGCGCCCCAACCAGCCAGTAGCAGCAAAGCCCGATCAGGAAGGTGGTCTTGGCATCCTTCAGCCCCCGTATCGAGCCCATGGCAATGGTCTGCACGCCGTCGAACAGTTCAAACCAGGCCGCGACCATCAGCAGGCTCACCGCCAACTGGTAGATCTGCGCAAACGCCGGGTCATTGCCATCGATGAACAGGCTCACCAGCATTTCCGGGCGCAGCCAGAACAGCGCGGCGAAGGCGAACATGATCATCGCGCCGAAGCTGATGCCCACGCGCCCGGCACTGCGTGCCGCCAGCAGGTTGCCGGCGCCGTAGTACAGCCCGACCCGCATGGTCACCGCATAGGACAGCCCGGTCGGCACCATGAATGCGGTCGAAACGATCTGCAGGGCAATCTGGTGGGCCGCCAGCTCCGTGCTGCCAAGCACGCCCATGCACAAGGCGGCAAAGGCGAACAGGCCGACTTCCACCATGTAGGTGCCGCCGATTGGCAAACCCAGCCGCCACAGTTCGCGCAGGGCGGGCAGGGAAGGGCGCGACAAGCCCTTGCGCAGCGGGTACTCGGCGTAGGCCGGGTGCCAGCGGATGTACAGGGCCAAGGCGATTGCCATGCCCATCGATACCACGGCAGTGACCATGCCGATGCCCATCAGCCCCAGCTTGGGCAGGCCGAACATGCCTTCGATCAGCGCGACGTTGAACAGGTAGTTGAGCACCGTGCCGACCAGGCTGATGACCATCACCGGCGTCGAACGGCCCAAAGCGCTGGTGAAGCCGCGCAAGGCCATGAAGGTCAGGTAACCGGGCAGCGCCAGCGGTAACAAAGTGAGGAATTGCGTGGCCGACTCGACGTTTTCGGGCTGCTGGCCGAACAGCAGCAGCACCGGTTTGAGGTTCCACAGGGCCAGCGCCGCGACCAGTGCCAGGCCCCAGGCCAGCCACAGGCCGTTTTGCGCAAGGCGGGTGGCGCCTTCGATGTCATTGGCGCCCTTGCGAATCGCCACCAGCGTACCGACCGCCGCAATCACGCCCAGGCAGAAGATCGACACGAACGAATAGCTAGCCGCGCCCAGGCCACCGCCCGCCAGGGCTTGGGGGCTGATGCGGGCCATCATCAGGGTGTCGGTGAGCACCATCAGCATGTGCGCCAACTGCGAGGCGATCAGCGGCCCGGCCAGGCGCAGCAAAGCCTTGAGTTCTGTGGTGGGCGCAACGTGCATGGTGGGGTCCTTTTGGCCTGACTCTGTGAGCGAGGGACGATTCTGAGGCTTCGGTCAACTTTGCACAAAAGGATAAAAGCGATGGTTGGCATGAGTTCAACTCATGCATATATGATCACAAGCATCCCTTCGCCGCCCCGTATGCAGGTGCCCCATGTCCCGTCAGCTGCCTCCGCTGTATGCGCTGCGCGCATTCGAAGCCGCCGCCCGGCTCAGCTCTTTCACCCGTGCCGGCCATGAGCTGTCGATCACCCAGAGTGCGGTCAGCCGGCACATCCGTACCCTGGAAGATCACTTCGCCTGCCGCCTGTTCATCCGCAGCGGCCGCAGCCTGCAACTGACCGAGGCCGCGCGGGTGCTGTTGCCGGGCGTGCGTGAGGGCTTCGCCGCACTGGAGCGGGCGTGCGATACCTTGCGCGGCGAAGACGACATCTTGCGCATGAAGGCGCCTTCAACCCTGACCATGCGCTGGCTGCTGGCGCGCCTGAGCCAGTTCCGTCACTTGCAGCCCGGCAACGAAGTGCAACTGACCAGCGCCTGGATGGACGTCGATCATGTCGACTTCAATCAGGAGCCCTTCGACTGCGCAGTACTGCTCAGTGACGGCGTGTTCCCGCCGGACTGGGAGGTCCGGCGCTTGTTCTCCGAGCTGTTGATTCCGGTGGGGGCACCGGACTTGCTCAAGGAAGGCCCGTTGGACCAACGCCGGTTGGCCGGCATCGAGCTGCTGCACCCCACCCCCGACAAGCGTGACTGGCGCGAATGGCTGGAGCGCATGGGCCTGGCCGACAGCGTTTCGCTCAAGGGCGGGCAGGTGTTCGACACGCTGGAGCTGGGCATGATCGCTGCGGCCCGCGGCTACGGGATCTCCATGGGCGACCTGCTGATGGTTGCCGAAGACGTGGCCCACGGGCGCTTGAGCCTGCCCTGGCCGACAGCAGTGCCCAGTGGCATGGATTACTACCTGGTGTGGCCGCGCACCCGCCCAGGGGGTGAGCGGTTGCGGCGCTTGAGTGTGTTTTTGCAGGAAGAGGCGGCGGCGGTGAACTTGCCGGATGTGCGCATTCTGCCGGGTCTTTGATCGCCCTCACTGGCCTCTTCCCAGGCACACCGCAGAGCTTGCACCCCCGCAATCCCTGTAGGAGCGGGCTTGCCCGCGATGAGGCCAGTGCAGGCTAAAGAAAACGTTTGCGAATACCCCGGTCCGACACTCAAGTATTCGCCTGCGACGCCGATTTACTTGCACCAGCGTCCCGGAAAGAGGGCGCGATTCTCCGTCGACAAACAGCAGGCGGTCCACGTGATCAGGATGATCCAGGCCACCTGCCAGGAGCTTCCCCATGTCTCAACCGCGTGCCCGAATCGCTTCGCAGCTCGGTATCGCCCTCGCCATTGTGCTGGCGTTGGTGATCACCGGCAGTACTCTGTTCGCCCTCCGTTCCCTGGACGACGCCAACCTCGCCACGCGCCAGGCGCACCTGGCCAGCGAAGCGCGGCTGCTGGCCGACCAGCTGGAAACCTTCCATGGTTCGCTCAAGGACAACACCCAACGCCTTAGCGGCTTGTTCGAGCGTCGCTTTGCCTCTGGCCTTTCGCTGCATGCCGGCGAAACGGTACAGGTTGCCGGGCAGGCCACGCCGGCCCTGTACCTGGGTGACCACTTGCTGAACAACGATTTCCAGCAGGTGGACGAATTCCAGCAGATGACCGCCGGCATCGCCACGCTGTTCGTGCGCAGCGGTGACGACTTCGTGCGCATCACCACCAACCTGAAAAAACAGGATGGCAGCCGCGCGATCGGTACCCAGCTCGACCGCCAGCATCCGGCGTACGCGAAGCTGCTGGCGGGGCAGATGTACGTGGGCCGGGCGGTGCTGTTCGAGCGCAACTACATGACCCGCTATGTACCGGTGAACGACGGCAACGGCCGGATCATTGCCGTACTGTTCGTCGGTTTCGACTACACCGACGCGCAGAATGCGCAGTTCAGCAACCTCAAACGCTTCCGTATTGGTGAAACCGGGTCGCTGGCCATTCGTGACGAGCAGGGCCAATGGCTGGTGCCGCCAGCCAATGCCGACCAGCCTTCTTTCAGCGCCTCCGCGCCGTTTGCCGAAGGCCCATGGACCGTGGTTGCCAGCATGCCCTTGGCAGAGATCCGCGAGGTAACCTGGAGCGTTGGCCTGCGCCTGGCCATCGGCAGCCTGTTGGCGATGCTACTGGCCGTGGCCGCCACCCTGTGGTTGCTGCGCCGCAAGCTGCGCCCGCTCGACGACCTGGTACGCCAGGCCAATGCCTTGGGCGCTGGCGACCTCAATGCCCGCCTTGCCGTGACCAGCCATGATGAGATCGGCCAGCTGGCGCGCAGTTTCAACAAGATGGGCGAAGCGCTGGCGACCATGGTCGAGCACATTCGCGGTGCTTCCGAGCAGGTCAGTGGCCGCGCCCGTTCGTTGGCCGGCCTGTCGGCGGGCGCCTGTGAGGGCATGGACCAGCAGTCTGGTGAAATCACCAGCATGGCCGGTGCAGTGGAAGAATTCAGCGCCACCTCGATGAACATTGCCGACAACATGGCGGGCACCGAGCGCATGGCCCGCGACAACGCCCAGCAGACCCGGATTGGCCGCACGGCCATGGATGAAGCGTCGAGCTCTTTGCGCCAGATCGCCGAGGCACTGGGAGGCACCGCGACCGTGATGGACACGCTGGGCGCACGTTCGCAAGAGATCGGCGGCATCGTCGGGGTGATTACCGCGATCGCCGAGCAGACCAACCTGCTGGCCCTCAACGCTGCCATCGAAGCGGCGCGTGCTGGCGAACAGGGCCGCGGTTTCGCCGTGGTCGCAGATGAGGTCCGCGGCCTGGCAGCACGCACTCGCCAGGCGACCGATGAGATTTCCGGGATGATTGCCAGCATCCAGCAACAGACCGGCCACGCCATCAGCACGCTGGAGCAGGGTAATCAGTTGATGCAGGAAGGCCTGCAGCGCAACGACAAGGTGGCCGAGGCCCTGGCGCGCATCGACGAGCAAAGCCGGGTGGCGGGTGAGCAGTTCACGGTGATCAGTACGGCCACCCAGGAGCAGAGCAGCACCGCGACCGTGCTCAGCCGCAACCTGCAGAGCATTGCCCAGGCCAACAGTGAACAGCGGGATGTGGCCAATGAACTGGCCTTTACCGCGCGTGAGCTGGAGGGGTTGGCGGCGCAGTTGCGCCAGGAAGTGGATCGGTTTCGGGTATAGATAACCCGTTGACCGCACTCCCTGCGCCGTACCTGTAGCAGCGGCTTCAGCCGCGATGGGCCGCAAAGCGGCCCTTTTTTACAGCGACCGCAGGTTCAACGCCTGCGCACAAGCCTGCAGCGACCGCTGCTCACTCTGCGCATACAAGGCCAGCTCATCCTGCACCCGCAGCCCCAGTGCCGCCTCGAAGGCATCGCGGTTGGCATTGCTGCCATATTCAGCCTGGGCATCGTCACCCAGGTTCGACTGGAAAATCCCCGCCGCACTCACCGGCAAGAAGTCCTCGTACACCAAGGCCTCGAAATGCACATGGCCAGCGTCGATCAAACCTTGCAGGGTAGTCGGGCGATCAGCCTGCTCTCGCGCGGCCAGGCCCTTTTCGGTGGCGAAATAACGGAAGTACGCCAGGCCTTGCTCACGCATCTGCGCCAGGTCATCGGGGAACTCGGCAAAGTGTGCGTGCAACAGCGCCACGTAACGCTCGGCATTGGCCTCCGCTGGCGCACCGCCCAGGGCCGCACGGGTAGCGTCGAGCAGCCGGTCATACAGCTGGCGGCCCTTCGGCGTCAGCGCAGCGCCTCGCTGTTCGATCTCGCCGAAGCGCGCGGTGTGGCTGCCTTCGCTGCCGTGCTGGTCGCTGAAAGCGACCTTCTCCTGCAGCGCCTTGAAACTGGTCTGGCGCAGCAGGATCGGGTGGCGGCGGGTGGGCGGGCCTTCGACCACGGCCTTCGGCGGGATGCCCTTGGCCGGCATGCCCAGCTGAATGGCGTCGATGTCCAGGGTGCGCGGGGTCAGGTGGTTGATGTGCGGGCCCTTGAACGCCACCACATCGGCGATCAGCCGATGCTGATCGTGCAGCTGCTGGTACTGCTCGGCAGTGACCGTGGCGTCCTTGTGCCAGCGGAAGGTGTGCAACGCCTCCTGTACAAAGGCCTCGGCGTCGGCTGCGTTCAGGCCGCCATCGCGCTCGCATTGAGCGATCAGCTCAAGAGCGCGGGCAGTGAAGATCTTGCGCTTGGCCAGAATGGTCTGCGCCAGCTCACGCAATGCGGGGTTGTCGATCAATTCCAGGCGCAGCAGCGACGTGAACACGCGGAACGGGCTGATGTGCAGCGCCTGTTCGTGCACCGCGCGGAACGCGGTGGAGTGCACCGGCACGCCGGCGGAGCTGAGGTCGTAATAGCCGACCGGCTGCATGCCCATGACCGCGAACAGCCGGGCGATGGTGGCCAGCTCTTCGGCGCTGCCGAGGCGGATGGCACCGTGGCGCTCCTGGTCCAGGCGCTCGACCTCGCCGGTCCAGCGCAGGGCCTCGGCCACCTTGGGCTGCTCGGCCATGACCTGCTGGTTGATTTCGCTCACCAGCTCCAGCAGCGTGCCGTAAAGCGGCACTTCCTGTTTGTACATGAGCGACATGGCGGCAGAGAACTGCGCGCGAATGCTGTCGGGGCTGACGAAATCGTGGGCGGGCATCGCTAGCTTCCTGGTTGGGTTCGGACGCTTACATGAAAGCTGGGAATGCACTACGGCCACAAGCGAAAAAAAGTGAGTGTGTCATTCCTTTTTTGATCGACCTTCAGGGCCCTATCGCCGGCAAGCCAGCTCCCACAGGCACAGCACAAGTTTCAGCAACTGTGCTGTGCCTGTGGGAGCTGGCTTGCCGGCGATAGGGCCGCAAAGCGGCCCCGGCAATCTCAAGGCTGAAGCTGCTCCTGAATCCACTCCACCAACGCCCGCACTTTGGGCACCTCTGCCGCATGCTCGGCATACGCCAGGTAATGCGCCCCGGCACTGCACATGGCATGGTTCCACGGCACCACCAGGCTACCCTCGGCCAACTCCTTCGCCGCCAGGTAACGCGGCACCAGCGCCACCCCGCAACCGGCCTGCGCCGCGCTCAAGGCCATATAGAACGTATCGAAGCGCGGCCCGTGGTAGGCGCTGACGCTCTGCAACCCCAGCTCCAGGAACCACTCATGCCAGGCCTCGGGCCGTGAGGTGCTTTGCAGCAGCACCAGTTCGGCCAGCTCGCTGGCTTCCTTCAATTTGCGCCCTGCCAGAAGCTCCGGGGCGCACACGGGCACTACCTCTTCGCTGAACAGCTCGATGCAGGTCGCCCCCGGCCAGGTGCCTTGCCCATAGAAGAAAACCACATCGGCCGAGCCCTGCAGCAAGGCGAAGGGCTCCATTTCGTTGCGGATATCCAGGTGGATGTTGCTGTGGCGCTTGCCGAAGCCCTTGAGGTGCGGGATCAGCCAGCGCACGCCAAAACTCGGTTGAGTGGCTACTTTCAATATCTCGGTCTGCTCGCCGTAGGTGAGCACGTAGCGGCTGGACATGTCGACCTGGGTGAGGATCTTGTTGACCTCGGCCAGGTACAGGCTACCGGCAGGCGTCAGCTGCAGGCGCCTGCGGATGCGCAGGAACAGATGGTGGCGGAGCATCTCTTCGAGCTGCGCCACCTGCTTGCTGACCGCGCTTTGGGTCAGGTGCAGCTCTTCGGCGGCACGGGTAAAGCTCAAGTGGCGAGCTGCAGCCTCGAAGCACTGCAGGGCGGTCATGGAAGGCACCAGGCGTTTGGACATAGCGTTCTCTGCGGCTCGAATCATTACCTGACGGAATGATAAGCGGAATAAAGGTCGTTTGTTGCACCCGTGTGATCGGATTAATACTGATCCCCATCATTTTTCCACCCCATCACCCGATGTAGGAGAAACACAAATGGTTGCTGGATTGCTCGAGCGCCTTGGCGTTGCCGCCACGGCTTACACCCAGGGCGATTACCCTGTTCACACGCCGATCGACGGCAGCCAGATCGCCACGGTGAAACTGCTTGGCAAGGCCGAGACCACCGCCCGCATCGACGCGGCGCAAAGTGCCTTCGAAGCCTGGCGTAGCGTGCCGGCCCCGCGCCGTGGTGAGCTGGTGCGCCTGTTCGGTGAAGTGCTGCGTGAACACAAGGCCGACCTGGGCGAACTGGTGTCGATCGAAGCCGGCAAGATCACCCAGGAAGGCCTGGGCGAAGTGCAGGAGATGATCGACATCTGCGACTTCGCCGTAGGCCTGTCGCGCCAGCTGTACGGCCTGACCATTGCCTCCGAACGCCCTGGCCACCACATGCGTGAATCCTGGCACCCGCTGGGCGTCGTCGGCGTGATCAGTGCCTTCAACTTCCCGGTGGCCGTGTGGGCCTGGAACACCGCCCTGGCCTTGGTGGCCGGTAACGCGGTGGTGTGGAAGCCGTCCGAGAAAACCCCGCTGACCGCGCTGGCCTGCCAGGCGCTGTTCGAAAAAGCCCTGCAAGCCTTCGGCGATGCCCCGGCTGGCCTGGCGCAACTGATCATCGGCGGCCGCGAAGCAGGCGAAGCGCTGGTAGACGACCCGCGCGTGCCGCTGGTCAGCGCCACCGGCAGCACCCGCATGGGCCGTGAAGTCGGCCCACGCGTGGCCGCCCGCTTTGGCCGCAGCATCCTGGAACTGGGCGGCAACAACGCCATGATCCTGGCCCCGAGCGCAGACCTGGACCTGGCCGTGCGCGGCATCCTGTTCTCCGCCGTCGGTACCGCCGGCCAACGCTGCACCACGCTGCGCCGCCTGATCGTGCACCGCTCCATCAAGGACGAAGTGGTTGCCCGTGTGAAAGCCGCCTACGCCAAGGTGCGTATCGGTGACCCGCGCAAGGACAACCTGGTGGGCCCGCTGATCGACAAATTGTCGTTCGACGCCATGCAGGGCGCGCTGGCCAAGGCCCGCGACGAAGGCGGCGAGGTATTCGGTGGCGAGCGTCAGCTGGCCGACCAGTACCCCAACGCCTACTACGTTTCGCCTGCCATCGCCGAAATGCCCGCGCAGAGCGAGGTGGTGCGCCACGAAACCTTCGCGCCGATCCTCTACGTGCTGGCCTACGACGACTTCGAAGAGGCGCTGCGCCTGAACAACGAAGTGCCGCAGGGGCTGTCGTCGTGCATCTTCACCACTGATATCCGTGAAGCCGAACGCTTCCAGAGCGCCTCGGGCAGCGACTGCGGCATCGCCAACGTCAACATTGGCACCAGCGGCGCCGAAATTGGCGGTGCGTTCGGTGGCGAGAAGGAAACCGGCGGTGGCCGTGAGTCGGGTTCGGATGCCTGGAAAGGCTACATGCGTCGCCAGACCAACACCGTGAACTACTCGCGTGAGTTGCCGCTGGCGCAGGGTATCGTGTTCGACTGATGCTGCAGGGCCGGGGGCGTTGCCCCCGGTTCGCCGGCAAGCCGGCTCCCACAGGGTTCGGTGCGATTCTTGTGGGAGCCGGCTTGCCGGCGATAGGGCTGCAAGGCAGCCCCAATAAGAACAAAACTGCTGGAGCCGGCCATGTCCGAACTGCGTCAACAATGCTTGTGGGAACACGTCAGCCAACCGACCGTCGCCGCCCAGGCCCTGGCCGGTGAGCACAAGGCCGATGTCTGCGTCATCGGCGGCGGCATTACCGGCCTATCGGCGGCCATCCACCTGCTCGAACAGGGCAAGTCGGTGATCCTGCTGGAGGCCTGGAAGATCGGCCACGGTGGCTCCGGACGCAACGTCGGCCTGGTCAACGCCGGCACCTGGATACGCCCCGATGATGTCGAGGCAACGTTGGGCCAGAAGCAGGGCAGCCGCTTGAACAAGGTGCTCGGCGAGGCGCCCGGCGAAGTGTTCGCCATGATCGAACGCCTTGGCATCGATTGCCAGGCGCAGCACAAAGGCACCCTGCACATGGCGCACAACGCCACCGGCATCGCCGACCTCCAAGCGCGGCATGAACAATGGAGCCGACGCGGCGCCGATGTGCAGTTGCTGACCGGCGCCCAGTGCCAGGAATACTGCGGTACCGACAAGATTTCCGCCGCGCTGCTTGACCGCCGCGCCGGCACCATCAACCCCATGGGCTATACCCAGGGTCTGGCCGCGGCGGTTGCGCGCCTGGGCGGCAAGCTGTTCCAGCAATCGGCCGTCGAAGGCCTGGAGCGCGATGGCGACGCCTGGCGGGTCAAGACTGCCCGCGGCTCGGTGTGCGCCGAGAAGGTGGTGATCTCCACCGGCGCCTACACCGAAGGCGATTGGAGCAACCTGCAGAAGCAGTTCTTCCGTGGCTACTACTACCAGGTCGCTTCCAAGCCGCTGCACGGTGCTGCTGCCGACAAGGTCCTGCCACATGGCCAAGGCTCGTGGGACACCCGCACCGTACTCAGCAGCATCCGCCGCGACGACCAGGGTCGCCTGCTGCTCGGCAGCCTCGGCCGGGTCGACAACAAGCCGGCGTGGTTCGTGCGCAGCTGGGCTGACCGCATACAGAGCCATTACTACCCGGAGCTTGGCAAGGTCGAGTGGGAAATGCACTGGACCGGTTGCATCGACTTCACCCCCGACCACCTGATGCGCCTGTTCGAACCGGCGCCTGGGTTGGTCGCGGTCACCGGCTACAACGGCCGGGGTAATACCACCGGCACAGTGATCGGCCGTGCGTTTGCCGAGTTTTTGCTCAAGGGTGAGGCGGACAGCCTGCCGATCCCGTTCTCGCCGATGACCGGGGTGAGTGCGCCGTCGTTGCGCACGGCGTTCTACGAGTCAGGGTTCTCGCTGTATCACGCGGGGCAGTGCTTGAGAGTGGTGTTGTAACCACTGGCCTCTTCGCGGGGCAAGCCCGCTCCCACAGGGTCCTGTGGCGTGCCTGTGGGAGCGGGCTTGCCCCGCGAAGAGGCCAGTAAAGACAAACCGATTACTTGTGCAACCAACTAAGGAAGCCGCCCTTCTTGATCAGGGTCGGCTTCTGCAGCAATAGCGATTCCCGGCTCTGGCGCCTGAACCGCTGCAACTTGGTCAACGCCGCCTGCACCTCACCGCGCTGCACCAGGCAGCTGCGCACCTGCTCCTTGTCGATGCGGTACAGCACGCAACTGGTCAAGGTGCGGAACTCGGCAAACGAGTCATCCTCGTCGATGATGCCCTCGATCCCCAGCACTTCACCCGGCCCCATGCGCCCGGCCTCCAGCAGCTTGTCGCCATCACGTACAGACGCCGACACCACGCCGCTGCCAATCACCAGCAAGTAATCGGACAGCTCGCCCACGCCGAGAATCACCTGGTCCGCCAGGTACTCCACCGCGGTCATGCGCTGGCTCAGGGCGTCGCGCTCCTCGTCGCTCAGGGAGCGGAACACCCGCACTTCGTCCAGTACTTCACGCTGGCGGCTGCGCGGTGGAACGGCCAGGTCGACGTTCCACATCACGCCGCTGGCCTCCAGGTGCCGGTGGGCGAGGTCGAACAGCTGGTTGCGTGCCTCGGTCTTGCCGCCCATGTCGGCGACAAAGCCGCTGGCTTCGTACTCCACCGATTCCAGGCTCGATGCCTTGACCGTCACCTTTGGCTTGGGTGATGCGAGAATCGCGCGGGTGCCTTGCAAGGCTTTTTCCAGCGCATCGAAAACCCGCTTTGGCCGGACCTTGGCTGGCACCACCACGCTAATCGACACCCCATGCACATCGGCCGGGCGGCTGTGGTTGAGCAACTTGGCCTTGGCCGCCACCGAGTTGGGGATCACCGCCAGGCTGCCTGAGCCGGTGAGCAGGCGGGTGGCGCGCCAGTCGATATCCAGCACTTTGCCTTCGGTGCCGTCGATGGAGATCGCATCGCCGATCTGGTACGGCCGCGTGGTGTTCAGCACGATGCCGCTGAACACGTCGGCCAAAGTGCTTTGCAGCGCCAAGCCAATGACGATGGCCATTACCCCCGAGGTGGCCAGCAGGCCCTTCACCGGCAGTTGCATCACATAGCCGGCAGCGGCCACCACCGCCGCCAGGAAAATCAACGCCCCCAACACATCCTGCAGCAACCGCCCGCCATGGCTGCCGCGCGCCACCAGCAGCAGGCCGAACACCACCGTCACCGTGCGCGCACCAAATAACCACCAGCCGATCGCCAGCACCGTGGCCATCAGGTTGCGCGACACGTCGTCGACCCAGGGCGGCGGTTGCAGCGGGCTCATCCCGGCAGCCACCAGCACCCAGCTGAACAGCAGGAAGATCGCCAGCCTTGCGCCGATACGCCATGCCCTGCGCTGAACAGGGATGAGTTGCCAAAGCACGAGGTCGAGCAGGATCAGGGCGCAACCGAGCAACAGCGGGGACGACTGGATGAAAGCCAGCATGATGGTCTCGGGGGTGAGGGGAGGGCTGTGGGTAGTAATAGAGCAGGTTGGGCGGGCAGGCAATGGCTGTCTGTGCTGGCTTCTTCGCGGGCATTACCGCTCTCACAGGTACTGCGCCGGCTTTGCCAACTCATCGTTCACTAAATAGAACGCTAAAGCCAAAAACCACTATCTACCGCTCAAAAGGGGATGGTTTTAATCTTCTCCCATCAACGCGAAACACCCAACTTACTGAAAATCAAAACCCTTAGGAGCTACGACCATGACCAACTTCAAATACAACCGCCTGAACAAAGACGACGCCGCCGTTCTGCTGGTCGACCACCAGGCTGGCCTGCTGTCCCTGGTGCGCGACATCGAGCCGGACGCGTTCAAGAACAACGTGCTGGCGCTGGCCGACCTTGCCAAGTTCTTCAACCTGCCCACCATTCTCACCACCAGCTTCGAGCAAGGCCCGAATGGCCCGCTGGTGCCAGAGCTCAAAGCGCTGTTCCCCGACGCCCCGTACATCGCCCGCCCAGGCCAGATCAACGCCTGGGACAACGAAGACTTCGTCAAGGCCGTGAAGGCCACCGGCAAGAAGCAGCTGATCATCGCCGGCGTGGTCACCGAAGTGTGTGTCGCCTTCCCGGCCCTGGCTGCCCTGGAAGAAGAGTTCGAGGTGTTCGTGGTGACCGATGCCTCCGGCACCTTCAACGCCATGACCCGCGACGCCGCCCACGACCGCATGAGCCGTGCCGGTGCGCAGCTGATGACCTGGTTCGGCGTGGCCTGTGAGCTGCACCGCGACTGGCGCAACGATATCGAAGGCCTGGCCGCGCTGTGCTCCAACCACATCCCGGACTACCGCAACCTGATGACCAGCTACAACGCCTTCAACGCCGGCAAGTAAGCCGGCCCGCCCAGGGCACCGTCAGTCGGTGCCCGAGCAGGGCAGCACAACCATCCAATCCTCCGCCCGTCCGCCGTTGCACAGTGGATGCGGGCAAGCTCATCCCAAGGAACGCCGATGAACACCGCATTCCAAGACAACCGCAACGTGGTGACCCTGGTCATTCAGCACAAGGTTCGCGCCGCGTCGCTGGCCGGCTACGAAGCCTGGCTAAAGCGCACGGTCAGCACCGCTCGGCGCCAGCCGGGGCACCTCGATGTCAACGTGATCCGCCCGGACGACGGTGGGCTGCATTTCACCACCGTGGTGCGCTTCGCCGATGCCGGCCTGCTGCAGGCCTGGGTCAACTCAACCGAGCGCCAGGCGCTGGTAAACGAAGTGCTGCCGCTGCTCGAAGGCGGCGACCACACCCAGGTGCACGACGACCCGGAGTTCTGGTTCACCCCGCCGAGCAGCAACGCTACGCAACCGCCGCGCTGGAAGCAGGCATTGCTGACCTACCTGGTGATCTGCCCGATGACCATGATCATTCCGCAGCTGCTGGCGCCGCTGTTCGCACGCTTCCCGCAGTTGGGCGGGGTGGTGATCGGCAACCTGATCGTCAACCTGTTCGTCATCCTGCCTGTGGTGTTCTTCATCATGCCTTGGGTAACGCGGCGCTGTGCCAACTGGCTGCGCGGCTGAGAGAAGGCCTGCTGGCGGTTTTGAAACGCTGAGCAGGCTGGGGCCGCGTTGCGGCCCATCGCCGGCAAGCCGGCTCCTACCTCGACCGCATCGGCTCCAAGCCCTGTGTGGTGCCTGTGGGAGCCGGCTTGCCGGCGAAGAGGCCGGCCCTGCCAGCACAAAATGTGAACAGGGCTAACCTTCTTCAACCCACCGCACATCCATGCAATCCCTGACCAGGCTTGAAGCGGCATGCTCCACAGTTGCCGCCGCCGCCGCACCCAGACGGAGAAGACCATGTCCCAGGACGCCAACGACAAGAGCCGTCGCCAGTTCCTCGCCGCCAGCACTGTGCTCGGTGCCGCTGGCGCGCTCTGGTCCGCATTGCCCTTCACCGGCTCCGCCGGTTCCGCCCACGCATCCACTCAAGGAGGTTCCATGACCGCCGATCTGATTCTGTTCAACGGCAAGCTTCACACCGTTGACCGCGAAAAGCCCACCGCGACCGCCGTCGCCATCAAAGACGGCCGCTTCATTGCCGTGGGCAACGACGCCGAGGCCATGGCCCACAAGGGTGCTGCCACGCAGATCATCGACCTCAAGCAGCGCACGGTAATCCCAGGCCTGAACGACTCGCACCTGCACCTGATCCGCGGCGGCCTGAACTACAACCTGGAGCTGCGCTGGGAAGGCGTGCCGTCGGTGGCCGATGCCCTGCGCATGCTCAAGGACCAGGCTGCGCGCACGCCAACCCCGCAGTGGGTGCGTGTGGTCGGTGGCTGGAACGAGTTCCAGTTCGCCGAAAAACGCATGCCGACCCTGGAAGAAATCAACCAGGCCGCGCCCGACACCCCGGTGTTCCTGCTGCACCTGTACGACCGCGCGCTGCTCAACCGCGCCGCGCTCAAGGCTGTGGGCTACAACAAGGAAACGCCAAACCCGCCGGGCGGCGAAATCCAGCGCGACAAGTTCGGCAACCCCACCGGCATGCTCATCGCCCGCCCCAATGCGATGATCCTCTACGCAACCCTGGCCAAGGGGCCGAAGCTGCCGCTGGAATACCAGGTCAACTCCACCCGCCAGTTCATGCGTGAACTGAACCGCCTGGGCCTGACCAGTGCCATCGATGCCGGCGGCGGCTACCAGAACTTCCCCGACGACTACTCGGTGATCCAGGAGCTGGCCGACAACAACCAGCTGACCGTGCGCATTGCCTACAACCTGTTCACCCAGAAGCCCAAGGAAGAACTGGACGATTTCAAGAAGTGGACCTCCAGCGTCAAGCTGCACAGCGGCACCGACTTCCTGCGTCATAACGGGGCTGGTGAGATGCTGGTATTCTCCGCTGCCGACTTCGAAGACTTCCTCGAGCCGCGCCCGGACCTGCCGCAAACCATGGAAGAAGAGCTGGAGCCGGTGGTGCGCCACCTGGTCGAGCAACGCTGGCCGTTCCGCCTGCACGCCACCTACAACGAATCGATCACGCGCATGCTCGACGTGTTCGAGAAGGTCAACCGCGACATCCCGTTCAATGGCCTGCCGTGGTTCTTCGATCACGCCGAAACCATCACCCCGCAGAACATCGAGCGTGTACGAGCGCTGGGCGGCGGTATCGCCATTCAGGACCGCATGGCCTTCCAGGGTGAATACTTTGTTGACCGCTATGGCGCCAAGGCTGCAGAGCAGACCCCGCCGGTCAAGCGCATGCTCGAGATGGGCGTGCCGGTCGGTGCCGGCACCGACGCTACCCGCGTGTCCAGCTACAACCCATGGACCTCGCTGTACTGGTTGGTCAGCGGCAAGACCGTGGGCGGCATGGAGCTGTACCCCGAAGGTTTGGACCGCGACACCGCACTGCAGCTGTTCACCCAGGGCAGTGCCTGGTTCTCCAGCGAGCAGGGCAAGAAAGGCCAGATCAAGGTAGGCCAGCTGGCCGACCTGGCGGCGCTGTCGCTGGACTTCTTCAGCGTGGATGAAGAGGCGATCAAGGGTATCGAGTCGGTGCTGACCATCGTTGATGGCAAGGTCGTGTACGGCGCTGGCGAGTTTGACAGGCTTGGCCCACCTCAGGTGCCGGTCCTGCCGGAATGGTCGCCGGTGGCCAAGGTACCGGGGCACTGGCGCGTCGGTACGCCATCGTTGGCCGCGGCGGTGCACCAGTGCAGCGGGCCGTGTGGCGTGCACGCACACAGCCATGAGAAGGCGCGGCATTCGAGTGTGCCGGTTAATGACTACCAGGGCTTCTGGGGCGCGCTGGGGTGTTCGTGCTTCGCGTTCTAAGCTGACCTGATGTGAAAGGGGGCCCGTTATCGGGCCCCCTTTTTTGTGCGCTCATCACTGGCCTCTTCGCACCTGTGGGGGCGGGCCGTGTCAGAAGCTGCCCTTGAGCGGGTACTCGATGATCAGGTAGATGCGGTCGATGTCGTCGCCCGCCTGCGCCTGATTGGCGCGATGGCTGACGTGGGAGAACGACAGGCTGAGGTCCTTGGCGGCCCCCGACTGCACCACGTACTTGAGGTCGATGTCGCGCTCCCAGTGACGCCCGCCTTTGCCTTGCTGGCCAGCGTAGGCGCCGCCCGCCGGGGCATGCGTGCCATCGATGGCGCTGCCGCTGACGTAGCGGCCCATCAGGCTCAGGCCAGGCACGCCAAGGGTGGCGAGGTCGAGGTCGTAGCGCAGTTGCCACGAGCGTTCGCCGGGGCCGTTGAAGTCGGCGTATTTGATCGAGTTGGCAAGGTAGATCGAGTCGCCGCCGACGAAGTCGAATGGCGTGTCGCCTTCGATCTTCTGATAGGCCAGGGTCACGGCCTGGACACCAAGGCGGTACTTGCCCGATAGGCTGTAGGCGAGGGTGTCGATGGCGCCCGCACTGGCGCTGCCGGTGTCGCGGGTCTGGTACAGGTTGCCGTCGAAGCGCCAGTTACCCTCGGCCAGGTTCACGTTGAGATAGGCCTGGCGCCAGGTGTCCTGCAGCTGCCCTGCGTACAGTGCACCGCCGAACGGGCCAGCGGGGGCAAAGGTCGCGCCGGCCAGGCTGATGGCGCGGCCATGGGTAGTGGCGCCATAGCCTGAGAAGTCGTCGTGGGTCGAGCTGTTGTCCTGGTTGTTGAACGCGGTGAAGCGCCCCGCTTGCAGGCGCCAGTCAGGCAGGTCGGTGTTTTCCAGCAGCCAGCCGGTGGCGTACTCCGGGTGCAGGCGTTTGTCAGCGGTGTCGAACACCGGGGTTTCGACGGTCATCTCGCCGTAATGCAACTGGGTGTTGCCCATACGCAGCTTCAAGGCGGCGCCAGCGCTGGAATAGTCCGACGCGGCGCGACCCTCGCTGTCGCGGGGCAGCAGGCCGGTACCGGCATGGCCGCGGCCGCCGTCGAGCTTGAGGCCGAGAAAACCGTGGGCGTCGATGCCGACACCGAGGATGCCTTCGGTAAAACCGGAGCGAATTTCGCCGATGAAGCCCTGAGCCCATTCCTGGCGGTAGTTCTGACCGCTGCCGGAAGGGGAGCGGAAGTCGCTGTGCAGGAAGTAGTTGCGGCTGAGCAGCGACCAGCCGGGTTCCTGCGCCTGGCCGAGGGCCGGGCAGAGGGCGAGGGTGGCGAGCAGGGTGCGGCCTGGCCCGTGAGTGGCGCGGATCATGGGGGCTCCGGGGTGGATGATGCGGGACTGTGGAGCAAGGACAGGCCAGGGTCTTGTAAGGGTGTGCTGGGTCAGTTCGAGAACGCCTGCGCAATCGCTTCGATCACCACCCGCACCCGGGCTGTGTGCCTGACATCCTGGTGGGTGACCAGCCAGATATCGTATGGCTTGCCCTGCGGCCATACCTTGCGCAAGCCGTCCCGCTCGCCCAGCGGCAGCGGCAACTCACCGAGCCCGATACCGCTGGCCAGGGCCCGGCGCACCATCAACCCCGAGGTGCAGGTCAGGGCGACCCGGCCCTGAGCGATGGGCTCGCCGGCCAGGGTCACCTCCTTGCCGCTGTCCAGGTAGGGTTGGTATAGCACCAGTTCATGCCCAGCGAAGCCGCTGCCCGGTACCGGCGCACCACAGCGCTCGAGGTAGGCGGCTGAGGCAAACAGCCCGCTTTGCCAGCGCGCCAGGCGGCGCACCACCAGTTCGGGGTTGTCGGGTTTGTGCGTGCGTACGGCGATATCAGCCTCGCGTTTAGTGAGGTTGAGCATCTGCGTCGAGGCCTGTAGCTGGACTTCGACACCCGGATGCGTCAAGCGCAGGCTGGCGACGGCCGGGATGATGAAATCCATGGCGAACGAGTCGGTGGTGGTGACCCGCACCACACCGCTCAAGCGCTCATCCAGGCCAAGGATCTGCCGCTGCAGGCCTGCGGCGGCAGCCTCCATCTCCAGCGCGGCGTGCATCGCGACCTCCCCGGCACTGGTCAGTGCGTAACCGCTGGAGGTGCGCAGGAACAAAGTGGCGTTAAGCGCGTTCTCTAGCGACCCGAGCCTTCTGCCCACCGTTGCCTGGTCCACGCCCAAGCTGCGGGCAGCGGCGCGCAAGGTCTGCTCGCGGCACAGGGCCAAAAATACGCGGGTGTCGTCCCAATTCATCGCGGGTGTCCTCGGTGATGCAAAAATGCAGGGCGGTGCTGAGAAATCGCTGCGTTATTTCGTCGCGAATCGACTTTATGCTCTTCCCATCCTTACAAACAAGCGCCGCAGCCGGCGCGAGGGCAGATCATGAATGTCTCGACTCAACGTGCACCCTGGTTGCCTATCTGGAGCGGGCTGTGTGCCAGCCTGGTCGGTATCGGGCTGGCACGCTTCGCCTATACACCGCTGATCCCGGCTCTGATCGAGGCGCACTGGTTCGCCAGCTCGGCGGTGGTCTACCTGGGGGCGGCCAACCTGGCGGGTTATCTGATAGGCGCGCTACTGGGCAGGCCGCTGGCGGCGCGCTGGTCCAGCCGGGCGGTGCTGCGCGGCATGATGGTCCTGGTCAGCCTGGCGTTCCTGGCGTGTGCCTGGCCGCTGTCGGTGGGGTGGTTCTTCGGCTGGCGGCTGCTGTCGGGGGTGGCGGGCGGCGTAATCATGGTGCTGGCGGCCAGCGCGATCCTGCCGCATGTGGCTGCAGCGCGCCGCGGGCTGGCCAGTGGCGCGATCTTCCTTGGCATTGGCCTGGGCATCGCCGCTGCCGCCAGCCTGGTGCCATGGCTGCTGGGCAAGGGCCTGCAGCAGACCTGGCTGGGGCTCGCGGCGTTCTCGTTGCTGCTCACGCTCAGCAGCTGGGCCGGCTGGCCAGCCGAGCACGCGCATCAGCAGGCGGGGCCTGTGCCCCAGCCAGGCAGTGTTTCGCCGGCAATCAAGGTGTTATTCGGCCAATACGCGTTGATGGCCACGGCCTTGGTGGCCCCGATGATGTTCCTGGTGGATTATGTCAGCCGCGGGCTGGGCGCTGGCACCCACGCCGGCGGGGTGATCTGGGGGTTGTACGGCCTTGGCGCAATTGCCGGGCCTGTGATCTACGGGTTGCTGGCCGATCATCTGGGTGCCCGTGCGGGCATCCGCCTGGTATTGCTTGCGCAACTGATCGCCTTGGGCGTTTTGCTGGGCAGCCAGGACTTGCGCCTGCTCGCCGCTGCCGCGCTGTTGATCGGCTCGTTCCCGCCAGGGATCGTGCCGCTGGCGTTGGCGCGGGTGCATCAACTGGTTGAGGGCCACGCCCAGCAGAATGCGATATGGAGCCGCGCCACCGTGTCGTTCGCCAGTTTTCAGGCGATCGCCGGGTACGCATACTCGGCGTTGTTCGCCGCCAGTGGTGGCCACTACGCTACGCTGTTCGCCGTGGCGGCCGGTGCTGTGTTGCTGGCGCTGCTGGTCGATCTGCTGCTCAAAGGTGAAGCCCGAGCGATGGCTGCGCGGGTCTGATCAGGCCATATCGCTAGTGGCGAATTCCTCCGCCAGGTGATCGATCAGCGACCGAACCGAGGGCAGCAACCCGCGCCGCGACGGGAAGATCGCGTGCACGATGCCGCAACGCGGGTGCCATTCCGGCAGCAGCTCGACCAGCCGGCCTTCCGCCAGGTCTTCGCGCACCGCGACCCTAGGCAAGTGTGCAATCCCCACCCCGGCGACCACGAAATGGCGCAGGGCGAACAAGTCGTCGGTGACCATGCGCGGGGTGTGCGGGATCACGATGCTGCGGCTCATGTCTTCACCCTGGAACAGCTCCCACTGGTACTCCCGCTGGGCGCTGCCCCAGTGCACGCTGGGCAGCGTGCCGAGCAGCTGTGGATCGAAGCCTTTGGGCAATTGCTGTAGGTACTGCGGGTGGCCCACCAGGCACTGGGTACTGTTGCTCAGCACCTTCATGACCATGTCGGTGTTTTCCAGCGGCGGGAAGCGCACGCGCAGCGCCACGTCGAAGCCTTCATGCAGCAGGTCGACGCGGCGGTTGGTGCTTTCGATGAACAGTTCCACCTGCGGGTATTTGAGCATGTAGCGGGTGAGCATCGGCCCGACCCAGGAGTTGAGCAGTGTGGTCGGGCAACTGATGCGCACCAGCCCGCGTGGCTCGCTGCGGTTGCGCTCGATGATCTCCGCCGCGCCTTCGGCTTCAACGCGCATGGCCAGGCAACGGTTGTAATAGGCCTGGCCAATCTCGGTCAGCGAGCAGTGCCGGCTGGTGCGGTGCAGCAGGCGCACACCCAGGCGGTCCTCAAGGTCGGCGATGCGTCGGCTGAGTTTCGACTTGGGCATGTCCAGCGCCCGCCCGGCCGGGGCGAAGCCGCCGTGCTCGACCACCTGGGTGAAAAAGTAGAGGGAGTTCAGGTCTTCCAATGATCGTTCTCCAGGTGGAACGCTAAGGGCGATTTTCGCAGTCTACCGCTCTAAAGGTGATGATTTTAATCTGTGCCCATCAACGCGAAACACCCCAGATTGCTGAAAAATTCATAAACCTTAGGAGCACAGACCATGAGCAAATTCACCTACAACCGCCTGAACAAAGACGACGCTGCCGTGCTGCTGGTCGACCACCAGGCTGGCCTGCTGTCGCTGGTGCGTGACATCGAGCCGGACAAGTTCAAGAACAACGTGCTGGCCCTGGCCGACCTTGCCAAGTTCTTCAACCTGCCGACCATCCTCACCACCAGCTTCGAACAAGGCCCCAACGGCCCGCTGGTACCGGAGCTCAAAGCCCTGTTCCCCGACGCCCCGTACATCGCCCGCCCAGGCCAGATCAATGCTTGGGACAACGAAGACTTCGTCAAGGCAGTGAAGGCCACCGGCAAGAAGCAACTGATCATTGCCGGTGTAGTGACGGAGGTATGCGTCGCGTTCCCGGCCCTGGCCGCGCTGGAAGAAGAGTTCGACGTGTTCGTGGTAACCGATGCCTCCGGCACCTTCAACGAGATGACCCGCGAAGCAGCCCACGACCGCATGAGCCAGGCAGGGGCGCAGCTGATGACCTGGTTCGGTGTGGCGTGCGAACTGCATCGCGACTGGCGCAACGATGTTGAAGGGTTGGCGGCGCTGTGCTCCAACCACATTCCGGATTATCGGAATTTGATGACCAGCTATAACGCGTTGACTGCTGGTAAGTAATACGAAGTAACTTTATGCATGGCCTCCGCAATGGGGCCATCGTTGACTAGATCCTGAAGTGTTGTTAGCGTTTTACGTGAGCGCGAAACCAGCTGCCATTCAGCGGCAATAGCTGGCGTAGGAACCCCGTCGATGGCTGGATCATCAACGTCGGGTGAGACCTCCACACCCTGGCTTGAGGGTGTGTATATGAATATCAAGCATGGTTACAGGGCCACTGGTGACAGTGGCCCTTTTCTTTGCTCGACAGCAAACAGTATCGCTTGTAGAGCAGTTTCCCATGACGATGCTTGTTCAGTGCCTTTGCATCGCACTGCATGAAGTTCCACAACATTTTGCCGTTGTGGAGTGTTACCACCACCAGCATCTGCCGCTTGGTCTCGTAAACGCCTATGAAAGCCAGCCTGTTGGTGTCATTGGTGTAAGCGACCTCCCACACCTCGAACGGCCCGGTTAATGTATCCAGCGCTACTTTCACATAACGTTCCCTGGCGTCTTGTCGTTTCTTGACGATGTGGTGTACACAGCTGCGCTGAATTCGGATAACGCCCATTGGGGTGGTGACGGTTACTGAGTCAGCCCTTGCATTGCTCAAACCCAGATGGATTGCAGCAAGCTCCATTGCGGCATCGTGCGATGGGGCAGCGGCTAACTCTTCAACGGGTTGGGTACGCATATCACGAACAAGCGTTCTGAGATCGGGCTGTCGCTCGTCCCGCCAGGTATTCTGGCCTTTCTTCTCTGCGACGCTCGCGGTTGGATTGGTGGAGCTCAATGGATACCTGGCTGCGATCAGAGTCGCTGGAGCGGTGGCGACCAGGTGAGCCTATTGAGAAGGGTTTCCTCGGGCTATCAGACGAGGGGGGACTCATTGTGTAGGGTGTTTCCTCAATTAAGGTGGGGCAGCTCTCGAGATTTCGAGTCCAAAAAAGAGGGCAGAAGCCTAATGCTGTTCACTTAAGAATGCCGGTGCCGCTCTGCGGCCACAACACCGGCGATGCATAACTTAAGTGAACAGCATTAGGCAGAAGCCCTCTTTGTGTTTCGACCTACCAGCCTCAATCCGCATCCGAATCAAACAACCGCTCCAGCTCCACCCGCGCTTCCTTCGCCGTCTGCATCACCTTGGCCCGGTCATCACGTACCTGCCCCTGCGCCTCCAGCACTTCCTCGTCATGCTGGGCAAACCGCTCGATGCGGTCCGCTGCCTGTTCACTGCTCAGCCCGAGCCCGACCAGCGCGCGGCGGGTCATTTCCAGGCTCGAATAGAACGTTTCGCGAATCGGCTCGGCACCTACGTCCACCAGCTTGTGCACATGCTGGCGGTTACGGGCGCGGGCCAGCACCTTCAAGTGCGGGTACAGGCGCTTGACCCGTTCCGCCGTGCGGGTGGTGACTTCCGGGTCGTCGGTGGTGATGACGAAGTATTCGGCCTCGCCGACCTTGGCTGCATGCAGCACTTCGGGGCGCAGCGGGTCGCCGTAGAACACCGGGGCCTGTTCGAACATGCGAGTCATCTCGATGGCGTCCACCGAAGTTTCCAAGGCGACGAAGGGGATCTTCTGTGCACGCAGGATGCGCGACACGATCTGCCCCATGCGGCCCATGCCGACGATCACCACACGCGGCGTGCCGGCGTCGATGGTCTTGTACTGCTCGGGCACCTCCCGCGCAGGTTGCGGGCGTTTGAGGGCGCGGGCGCAGCCGAGCATCAACAGCGGAGTGATGGCCATCGACAGGGTGATGGTCATCAACAGCAGGTCGTAGGTCTGGGTATCGAACAGCCCTTGGTCCTTGCCCAGTTTGAACACCACGAAAGCGAATTCACCGCCAGCCGCAAGCACCATACCCAGGCGCAGCGCGCTGGCGCTGTTCAGGCCACCGGCCAGGCGCCCGACGCCAACCAGCAGCACCAGTTTGACCGCCACCAACAGCAAGGTCAGCCCCAGCAGCACCAGCGGCATTTCCAGCAGCAGGCTCAGGTTGGCGCCCATGCCGACGCTCATGAAGAACAGCCCAAGCAGCAGGCCTTTGAAGGGTTCGATCTGCGACTCCAGCTCGTGGCGGTATTCAGAGTCGGCCAGCAGCAGGCCGGCAAGGAAGGCGCCCAAAGCCATGGAAATTCCGGCTTCCTCCATCAGCCAGGCGGTGCCGATCACTACCAGCAGCGCGGTGGCGGTGGACACTTCCGGCAGGCCGGTGCGGGCGACGATGCGGAACACCGGGCGCAACAGGTAGCGACCGCCGACGATCACCACAGCGATGCTGGCGAACACCTTCAGGCCATGCTCCAGGCTGTCACCGTGGCTGGTGTCCGGGCCGCTGGCGGCCAGCAACGGGACCAGGGCAATCAGCGGGATCGCGGCGATGTCCTGGAACAGCAGAATGGCAAATGCCAGGCGGCCATGTGGAGCGTTGAGCTGCTTGTTCTCGGCCAGGCTCTGCAAGCCCAGGGCGGTGGACGACAACGCCAGGCCAAGGCCGACCACGATGGCCGCCGGCAGCGACTGGCCGAAGCCGAACAGCGCGATGGCGCCGATCAGTGCGCCAGTCAGCAGCACCTGCGCAGTACCCACGCCGAACACCGACTTGCGCATCAGCCACAGGCGTTTGGGGGATAATTCCAGGCCGATGATGAACAGCAGCAGGACCACGCCCAGCTCGGAGATATGCGCCACGCTTTCAGTGTCGCGGATCAGGCCGAGGGCTTGCGGGCCGATGGCCACGCCGGCCAGCAGGTAACCAATCACGGCACCCAGTTGCAAGCGTTTGGCCAGGGGGACGGCGAGGACCGCGGCGAGTAGAAAAATCACCGCGGTTTGTAGAAGGCTGCCTTCGTGTGGCATTGGCTCGAACTCCATGAGCTGCCGGGGCAGCGTTAGAACAGTGTGGCGGACAATTCTGGGGATTGTGGCTGTTTCAAACAATCGGGGCTGCAGGAGAAACATTGTCCCGTATTGGTTGACAGTCAGCCGCCACCAAACTGCGCTCGATACTGCGCCGGCGTCATGCCGATCCGCTCGCAGAACACCTTGCGCATATGCCGGTCACTGCCAAATCCACACTGCGCCGCCACCACCTTCAACGGACGGTCGCTGCCTTCGAGCAGTTTGCGCGCCTGGTCGATTCGCGCATTCTGCAGGTACTGCAACGGCGTTATGCCCACCTCGCGCTGGAAGGTTCGGGCGAAATTGCGCCCACTCATCGCCACCAGGTCGGCCATCTTCTGCACGGTAAAGGCCTGGTCTATATGGTCGACGATATACGCCTGCACCCGCGCGATCGCCGAGCCATCGCGCGGTACCGCTGCCAGCAGCGGCCCATAAGGTGTCTGCCCGCCCTGGCGATGGCGGGCCACCAGCAGCACCTTGGCCACTTCCAGGGCCAGCGCCTTGCCGTGATCTTCCGCGACGATGGCCAACGCCAGGTCGATGCCTGCGGTGATCCCGCCAGAGGTGATCAAGTCGCGGTCGACCACGTAGATCTGCTCTGTCTCGACCTTCGCTTGCGGGAACGCGCGTGCCAGGCGCTCCACGTAATTCCAGTGCGTAGTGCAGCGATAACCGCCGAGCAGGCCGGCCCGCGCGAGCAGAAAAACCCCAGTGCAGATGGCGCCGAAGCGTTTGGCACCCCGTACAGCCCCAGGTAGCCAGTGCTCCAGCTCGGGCAGGGCGACGTCATAGGCCCCAGGCCCGCCCGGTACCAGCAGCAGTTCGATGTTGGCGGGGAGGTCTTCCAGGCGTAGATCTGCCAATACCTTCAAGCCGCATGAACTGCGGATGGCACCTTGGCTTTGCGCCACGGTAACCAGCCGGTAGCGCCGGTCTTCAGGCAAGAATCGGTTGGCGATGGCAAAGACATCCATGGGGCCGGTGACGTCCAGCAACAGCACATCGTTGAACAGCACCATGGCCACGGTGCGATGAGCGCGATTTTCCTGCATACCTCTTTCGCCTTGAATACTGGCCGCTTGCGGCGGCGTGAAGCTGAGAACGAAGTGCATCTTAAGGTATCGGTAACGCGGCGGGGCCAGCAGCGCTCAATTAAGAACTATTCAGGTTTGGCTCAGGACTTTGTCACCTGCTGAGGGCGAGACTTTCTGCATTGATCAGGAGAGTCGCCATGAACCCTGGGACGCCCCAAAACTGCCCGAATACCCCCGGTGCCCTGACCCCCGCGCGCCTGCGCCAGGCCAAGGAACTGATGCTGCGCAGCTCACTGTCGATCATCGAGATCGCGGGTGTGTGCAACCTCACGCGCAGCCATTTCTCGCGCGCCTTCAAGGTCAACACCGGCCTGTCGCCCCAAGCCTGGCGCTTGCTGGCGCGCATGGAGAAGGCCAAGCGCCTGCTGGCCACAGAGGCGCCGATCACCCACGTGAGCCTTGAATGCGGCTTCTGCGACCAGGCGCATTTCACCCGCGCCTTCAGCCGCCTGGTCGGCCAGCCACCCAAGGCTTGGCGCCAGTCGACGCGGGTGAACCTTAAGACGGCTTTATCCCCCGGTATAAGCCCTCGGGCCAGTGCCGAGGTCCGCTATTCAACCCAAGGAGTCATCCCATGAGCCAACGCCGCGACAGGCTAACGATTCAGTTGCCAGCGGGCATCGGCATAGTAAAACGAATCCTGCACCCGCCCAGCTCCGAAACCTGCGCCTGCAGCTGCCCACCATGGGCTTGCACCACTGAACCGCAGATCGCCAGCCCCATCCCCAGGCCGCTGCTCTTGGTGGTATAGAACGCTCCGAACACCCGCTCCCGGTCTTCTGGCGCGATCCCCGGCCCGTTATCGTCCACGCAAACCTCCACCCTGTCCGCCAGCACCTGGGACGAAATTCGCAGCAACCCATCACTGCGATACCCCGCCAATGCCTCCAGCGCATTGGTGATCAGGTTGAACACCAGCTGCTGCAACTGCACCGGGTCGGCCATCACGCTCACGCCCGCCTGTAGCTGGGTCTGCACGTTCACTGTGCCTCTGTGGGCGTCTGCCGAAGTCAGCCGCACTACCTCGAGAATCAACTCATCCAGCTTTACTGCCTTGAGCTGCATCGGCGATTGCTTGGCCAACGAACGCAACGCCCGCACGATGTTTGCCGCGCGTTCGCTGTCGTTGCGGATGTCTTCCAAGCCTGCAATGGCTTCGTCCAGGTCGGGCTGTTCACGCTTTAGCCAGCGCAGGCTGGCGGCTGCGTTGGAGGCGATGCCCAGCAACGGCTGGCTGATTTCGTGGGCGATGGACGCCGACAGCTCATTCATCACCTGCAGGTGCGCACTGCTGGCCAGCGCTGCACGCGACCGGCGCAGTTCGGCCTCCATCTGCGCGCGGGCCTGGTTGTCTTCGGCCAGGCGGGTATAGAACTTGGCGGTCTGCAGCGACACTGCCGCCTGTGACGCAAGTATCTCGAGCATGGCCAGGCGCTGGCTGCCGAACAGGTTCGGCACCAGGCGGTTTTCCAGATAAACCAGCCCGATCAGCACACCCTGGATCACCAGCGGCAGGCAAAGCACCGAGCGCGCATGGCGTGCATGCAGTTCCGAGCGGAACGCTTCCGGGCAATCGCTGAGCGCGTCGTTGAGCACCAGCGGCTTCTTGGTGCGCATGGTGGCGTTGATGATCGACAGTGGCGCCTGGGTGAGGAACTTCTGGCAGTTGTCCATGCGCACGTGCAGGCCAGCGTCGTCGATGTAGGCCAGGGCCGCCATTTGAAACTCGGCACCGCTGACGATCAGCAAGGCGCCGTGGTCGGCACCGGAGTGCTGGGTCAGGTGGCCCATCAGCGTTTCGATCAACCCTTCGAGCAACACCTCTTCGGACAATGCCCGTGCTGCCTCGACACCGGCTTCCAGGTCCAGCCGTGCCTGGCTGGCGGTGCGGTAGGTTTCCTGCACGGGTTGCGTGCGCAGAAATGGGTGCAGGGTCTCCAGCTGGCGCACCTTGCCGGTCGCGCCCCAGATATGAAAACAGTCGCGGGCAATGCGCAGGTGCAAGTTGGCGCCAGAGATCAGCCCGCTGGGGATGCACACCTCTGCCAGCTGCTCATGGGCCAGGGCCTGCTCGTGAATGAAGCCGGCTGCGGTGGCCGCGATCTGCGCCTGGTCGAAGCAGCGGATAGCAGCCAGGCCATCGCCGTTTAGCTTGGCGATCACGCCTTCGATCAACAGCAGCTTGTTGCGAAAGGTCACCGGGTTGAAGCTTGCCCAGCCGGCGAAGCGCTCGCGCACTGTTTGCAGTTTGGCCAGTTTGCTGGCGAGGCTGCCGGGTGCTTCCGGGCTGCCCAGGGTCAGCCCATGGAACAGGTGATAGTCGGCCAGGTTGATGTGCGCAGGCGCCGCCCAAGTGTGTTCGGCGGCGCAGGCCAGGCTGTGCATCGCCTGTTTGATGTTACCCATATAAAAGGCCGACATGCCGCTGAACAGGTGCTTGAAGAACAGGGTCGTGTGCGACTTCACCTCTACAGTCGAGCCTACGAAGGGGGTGCCGCTCAGGTTGGCGACAAATGCCTGCTGGGCCAACAGAATCTGTTCCACATCGCTATAGTGAACGCGGCGCACCGTGGCCAGGCCTTGCGCCACCTCGGCGGCGACGTCCTGCAAGAAGCGGCCCATGAACAGCGAGTCTGAAACCAGGTGATTGCAGGCGTAGCAGCTCATCGCCAAATCGCCGCTGACGCGGCCTGAATCGACCGCCTCCAACGCGGTGCGCCGGGCGAATTCCATGGGTGCAGTCCAGGCGCTGACCTGGTCGAGGGCGAGCAGAGCGCTGGTCAGGTCGGTCTCGAAGCCATGCCGCTCGATCAGCTTCAAAGCCGCAAGGCAGTAGGCATGCCCGTCGTGGTAAGCACCGAAGCGCTCGGCGATCATTACACCGAACCAGGCCATGCCGTAGGTGCTGCCAGGCGCGACGCCCTGGACCAGGGACAGCTCCATGAGCTTGGCCAGGTGCAGAAAGCAGACGTCCTCCTGCACGAAAAAAGACGACGACAAGGTCGCGAGCAGGCTGATCGCAACCGTGATTTCTTCAGAATCGGTGCGTGGCAGTGACTCCAGGCAGTGACGACCTTGCTGCTCGATCAGCCCTTGCACGCGGTCATAGCTGGCCTCGACTTGAGCCTGGTTGGCGCGCCGGGGCAGGGTGATGCCCAGCAGTTCGAGGCCCGAAAGCGCCACATCGATGCCCGCCTGATAGTCACCACGCAATGTGTGCAAGCGTGCCTGCAGCCGGCATACCCGGGCCTTGTCCGGGGCCGCGCGTGCCCGTTGCCGGCATTCAGTGATGCGCGCTTCAGCCTGAGGCATGTGCGACAGCTGCATGTCGCACTCGGCCGCCATGCAGGCGATGGCGAAGGCATGCTCGGCATGTGTGTCGGGCGCTGCACTCAGGCGCAGCAGGTGGTCGGCCGTGTTCAGATAGCCGGCGGTCTGGTCAACCGCGCCATTGTCGCGCGCACGCAGTGCGGCTTCACGCAGCAACGGCAGGAACGCTGCACAGTCATCCGCTGCAAAGGCCCATGGGGTGGCGCGTTGCAGCTGGTTGGCGATGGCGAATACACCGTCGCGTGGCTCGTTTTTCCAGGTGTGGTGCATAGCCTGCGCAATGCGCGCATGCAGTGGCGCTCGCTCACGTTCTGGCGTGAGTTCGTAAGCGGCCTCCTGTACGCGGTCATGGGGGAAAGCCAGGCCCTGTTTTCCCGGTTGCAGAAAGCCTGCTGCAATCAACGCCCTGAGTGGCTCGGTAGCAAGCCCGGCAGGCAGGGCCAGAAGGCACTGCAGCAAACGCTCGTCACAGCGGTTGCCCACGGCGCTGGCGATGCGCAGCACATCGCGTTGCGCAGCAGGCAGGCGCGCCAGGCGCTGGACCATCAGGTCGGCGACGTTGTCGGCATAACGGTGCCGTGCCACCGCCTCCAGCGACCATGTCCAGCGCATGGCCTGGGTGTCGAAGGTGAACAGCCGATCCTCGACCATCGCAGTGAGTATCTGATTGATGAAGAACGGGTTGCCGGCGGTCTTGGCGTGCACCAGCTCAGCAACCTGCAATGCCGCTTCGGGGGGCACATGGTAGCGCTCGCAGATCAGCTCCGTCACCGCGCCAACGGGCAGCGGGCGCAAATTCAGGGTAGTGCTGTGTATAGCTGTCGGGGCGTTGTCGGGTGCACTGCAACCCCGCGTATCGTTGCGCTGGGCGACGATCAGCAACAGGTTGCCTGGAGGGTTGGCGAACAGCTCCAGCAACAGGTTCCGCGTGGCGTCGTCGGCCCACTGCATGTCGTCGAGAAACACCGCCAGTGGGTGCCCCGGCCGGCTGAACACATGGAGGAACTCGACGATGGCCCGCAGTTCTTTCTGCAATGCCAGGCGCGTGGGCTTCTCCGGCAGCTCGGGCAGTGGGCCGATGACCAGTTTGAGGTCTGGGGCAAGCTTGCCCAGCAGCCGGCCACGGCCTTTGATTCGGCGCAGGATCTCGCGGCGCAATGCATCCAGGTCCTGGCTGTTCTTCGCCAGCAACTGGGTTGTCAGCGATTGCAGTATTTCGATCCAGGGCCCGTAGGGCACAGCCTGTTCCGGGCTATTGCACTTGCCGGCCGCCCAGTAACCGTGGGCTTCTGCCTTGAGCGTGGCTTCGACCAGGCTGGACTTGCCCATGCCGGTGGCACCGTTGATGAACAGTGCTTGAGGCGTGCTGTCACGCCGCGAGGCTTTCAGCAGCAGGGCGATGACCTTGTGCTCGGCGGTGCGGCCGTACAGGCGCTCTCGGCTGGGGGCTGCACTGTCGGCGCAGCCCGGCTCGAAGTTTTCGATGGCCTTCCTTGTCGCCCATTGCCGCTGGCAATGGGCGAGGTCGATGGCCAAAGCCTGGGCGCTCTGGTAACGGGCGTCGGGTTCTTTGGCCAACGCCTTGGCGAGAATACGGCTGAGTGGCAGCGGCACCGTTGCGTCGAGTTCACTGGCAGGCCGTGGTTGTACACCCGCATGCAGCTGGCGCCAGTGCAGCTTGTCGCGCCCGCTCAGCGGCAGTTCGCCCACCAGCAGGTGGTAGAGGATGGCGCCGAGGGCGTAGATATCACTGCGTTGGTCGCTGCTGCTGCCGTGGGGGCAGATTTGCTCCGGTGCCAGGTACGACCAGTTGCCGATCGGCGCATTCTGGCCGCTGACCAGTTCGGCACTGCCGGCGCGAAAGCAACCCAGCCGCACACGCCTTGGGTGCTCGATGCACACGTGCTCGGGTTGCAGGGCACCATGCAGCACATTGCGTTCGTGAGCCTGCGCCAGGGCGTTGGCAGCATTCACCGCCACCTCGAGGAACGGCATGATAGCCGCAGGGCCATGGGCAATGAGGTCGGCGATGGAGCGGCCGAGGGGGTAAACCAGCAGCGGGCCTTCGGCCGAGCGCAAGAGGGCCGAGGGAATCACCGCCCATTGCGGGTCAAGCTGCAGGCGGTAGTCGCGTTCGAGGCGTTGGCACGCCGCCGGGGCCTCTACCGGCGCACGCACGGCGAGCCAGGCTTGCCGAGTGACGGGGTCACGCAGGCGGAAGTAGGTGAGGTCACCTTCCTGGCCCAGGGGGGTGATATCGCACCGGTTAAGCCAGCTTTCATCGAGCGACTGGTCGTAATCGACAGGCCTTTGCGCAAGGCGTTCATCGAGCATTCAACACCCCTGCTAACGACATCCTGACGCCCGAGTATACGCAGCAAGGCCGCTAGACTCGGCGCTTGCAGGCAGCATGGCAGGAACGGGCACCATCTTGACTGTTATGGTGCCCAGAGGGGCGGCGGGCACTTGTATCCTAGGCTCTGTACGAAAAGCCTTGAGACGCAGGGCTTTTCGTACAGAGCCTAAGGCCAACCTATCCCTCGGGATAATTGTTTGAACGTGGACGCTGGCCTAGATTGCACATGGCCGCGCAACCGCCCGTGCCTGCGAGAGACGTTGATGATCCGATTAGGCAATGCCCAAGTGTCGCTGCAGCGGCGGGAAGCTTTTCTCGACGGCAAGCCGATCCCGTTGGGTGGCCGCGCGTTCGAGGTGCTGGCGACATTGATCAGGGCCCAGGGCCGGGTGGTCGCCAAAGACGAGCTGTTCAGCCAGGTCTGGGCTGGCACGGTGGTCGAAGACAACAACCTGCAGGTGCAGGTATCGCTGTTGCGCAAGGCCTTCGGCAACCCCGGGCTGATCCAGACAGTGCCGCGCCGTGGCTATCGATTGGCCGCAGATATCACCCTCGACGTGCCCTGCATGGCGTCGGGAAAATCGCCATTGTGCGGTTTGGCCGAGATCATCGAGCCGGTCGGCGATATCGCAAACGTGCCGGTGCTGGTGGTCGATGACGACCCGTCGGTGCGCAACGCCCTGGGGCGGCTATTCCGCTCGCAAGATATCGCCCATCGGCTGTATGCCTGCGCCGAGGAACTGCTCGAAGGCCAGGTCGACACGCCCTATGCCTGCCTGCTGCTGGACATGAACCTGCCCGAGGCCTCTGGCCTGGAGGTGCAAGATGCCCTGCGCCGGCTCGAGCTGCCGTGGCCGGTCATCTTCATGACCGGCCACGGCACTATCCCCCTGACCGTGCAGGCCATGCGGGCCGGGGCCGTGGAGTTCCTGACCAAGCCTTTCGACGAAGCGCAGCTGCTGGCGGTGCTCGATGCTGCGCGCGCGCGTGCCTTGGTGCAAGGCCGCAAGTGGCTGCAGGCTCGGCAGGTCAAGGAGAAGTACCAGCGGCTTACCCAGCGTGAGCGCCAGGTGTTTTCGCTGGTGGTCGATGGCCTGTCGCACAAACAGATCGCCAGGCACATCGGCACCAGCGAGGTGACGACCAAGGTTCACAAGAAGAACATCATGAACAAGATGCAGTCCCGCTCGCTGGTCGAACTGGTCGCCATGCACAACCTCATCGAGGCCCGTGCCGAGGGCCAGGGCGCCGCATGAGCAGAGGGGTGTGCATTGTCGACGACGATGCTTCAGTGCGCAAAAGCCTGGCCAACCTGCTGCGTTCGGCCGGTTTTGGCACGGTGCTGTTCGCTTCGGGGGAAGAGCTGTTGGCATCGGAGCAGGCACCGATGGCCGGGTGCGTGCTGCTGGACCTGAAAATGCCTGGGCTGTCAGGTTTGGAGGTTCAGCGTGAGCTGGCGCAGCGGGGCTGGCGGTTGCCGGTGATCTGCATGTCGGCGCATTGGGATGACCTGGCGGTGCAGATGTCGCTGAGGCTCGGGGCGCGGGCTTGCCTGGGGAAGCCGTTCAGCGAAGAGGCGTTGCTGAAGGTGGTCGAGGAGGCCTTGGCGAATAGATAGGGCGCTATTCGCGGTGGGCGTCAAGTGCATGCCTTGAGCGTTGTGGCGATGCGTAAATCGAGCGCCGCCCGCGCGGCGCTTCGCGGGGCAAGTCGGATCGCCGCACCGCCGCTCCCACATTTGTTGCAACGCGCCGTTCCAGTCAGGCCATGGTTGTTCGCCTTGGTGCATGACCGATGACAGGTGAGGCGACAGCAGCGCCAGCCGAGAAACCGCGTCGTGCCAACAAGGCTGACAACTATGGCCTGTCAGGCCATGGCACGTTGCAACAAATGTAGGAGCGGCTTCAGCCGCGATGCGCCGCGCGGGCGGCGCTCGATCTCATAGGCGCTGCAACTACTGTGGCAAGCGCCTCAGCTAAACAGATCCACCCCCAACTGGAACGCCACCCACAACGCCAGCCCCGTCGCAAACGCCAGCGCAATGTTCTCGAACAGGTTGTTACGGTATTCCTTGCTCAGCAGTGACTTCTGGTTGGACATGATCAACAGGCCCAGCGAAATCACTGGCAAACCGATGATGTTCAACGCGCTGACGCCGATGGTCAGGGTCACGAAGTCGGGCATGCCGGGGATGGACCAGATCAGCGGTGTGACCAGAATGAACAGCATGAACCACTTGTGCATCGGGTCCTTGTGAAACGCTTTGCCGTAACGCTCACGCCGCTCTGGACGTACATGCTGGAAGGCGTCGGTGATGAGCATCGGGAAAGCTGTGGTCTTGCCGGAAATGCTGGCGAACAGCGTGGCGAACACACCAATGAAGAAGATGTACCAGCCGATTGGGCCGAAGAACATTTCCAGGGCCTTGCCCAGGTCGCCAAGGGTCTTCACTTCGATGCCGTTGGGCCGCAGGATTTCCGCGCCGACGATCCAGATCGCCAGGTTGATGACGATACCGACGAACACCGCGAACAGCAGGTCGTTGCGTTGGATGCGCTTGTGCTGCGGGCCAACCCAGCCTTTCTGGCGCATCACATAGGGGTGGACGAAGTTGGCTACCGAGCCTGCCACTGCGCCAATCACCGAAACGGCCACCAGCAGCGCACCGTGCACGCCTTCGTCCGCCGGGATGCTGAAGCCGATGGTGCCTTTGACGATGCCGGCCACATCCGGGCCTGACATCAACGCCAGGGCCAGGAAGGCCAAGGTCATGACGGCCAGCAGGACTTTCATCACGCCTTCGATCATTGCGTAGATATTGCGCCCGACCAGCATCCACACCGCCAGCACCACAGCCATCGAGCACAGCAGCGGGTAGTCGATGCGCAACAGCATCGCCAGCGCTTCGCCCGCGCCTTTGATCATGTAGGCATTCATCAGATGCCCCATCAGCAGCGCATACGCCAGCATGAACCAGGCGAACACCGGGTGCAGCTGCGCGTAGCCCTGGAGGATGGTCATGCCTTGGTTATTGCACAGCTGGAAGCGGGCGATGATGTTAACGATCAGGTACCTGAGCAGCAGCGATACGGCCAGCACCCACATCATGGCGTAACCGTAGTTGGCGCCCGCTACGGATGAGGTTATCAGATCACCTGCGCCAAGCCAGGAGAGCACGGCAATGATGCCTGGGCCCAGCAATTTGATCAGCCGCGTAACGCGGCTTTGAGAGGGCGCGGCAGCGCTGCCCTCAGCCGAATGAGTGCTCGACATGGGATGTCTCCGATTATTGTTCTTGTTGAAACGAGCGCAGTCGAACACAGTAGATAGGATGTCGTACAACTGCAATTTGTATGAAAGTATTTCTAAGTATTACAGATGCAACTGGAACCCTCGTGGTCATGGGGGCCGCGCCAAAGTGCTTTGAAATTGCCAGTATCAATGGCCTGAATAGGCCGATTGATAGATATGCCAGGGCAAGGTCCTAAAGGCTGCCAGGCCGATACTGCAAAGCCTCAGCCAGATGCGCACGCGCGATCGAACTGGCCCCCTCCAGGTCTGCCAGCGTGCGCGCTACCTTCAACAGCCTGTGGGCGGCGCGCAACGAGAGCGTCAGGCGCTCGCACGCGTTTTCCAGCCAAGCCTGGTCGGCCGCGTCCAACCGGCAATGCTGGCGTAAACCCTCAAGGGCGAGAAACGCATTGGCGCAGCCTTGCCTGCGTTGTTGCACATCGCGTGCTTCAGCCACCCGCACCGCCACAGTGGCGCTGGTTTCACCACTGGGCTGGTTATTGAGGGTGGTGGTTTCGCGCGCGACGGTCAGGTGCAGGTCGATGCGGTCCAGCAACGGGCCGGACAGCTTGTTGCGGTAGCGTTGGATCTGCTCGGTGCTGCAGCGGCAGCGGCCGGTGGGGTCGCCGAGGTAACCGCAAGGGCAGGGGTTCATGGCCGCCACCAACTGGAAACGCGCAGGAAAGCGCACTTTGTCCCGCGCCCGCGCAATCACGATCTCGCCAGACTCCAGCGGCTCGCGCAGCACCTCCAGCACACGGCGTTCAAACTCCGGCAACTCATCCAGAAAAAGTACGCCGTGGTGCGCCAGGGTGATTTCACCAGGCTGCGGCCGGCTGCTGCCGCCGACCAGTGCCGGGCCCGAGGCCGAGTGGTGCGGATGGCGGAAGGGCCGCTGCGGCCAGCTGTTCAAAGGCGCATTCCCACTCACCGATTGGATAGCGGCCACTTCCAGCGCTTCGTGTTCATCCAGCGGCGGCAACAGGCCGGGCAGGCGGCTGGCGAGCAGCGTCTTGCCCGTGCCTGGCGGCCCGGTAAAAAGCAGGTTGTGCGCCCCGGCTGCGGCCAACAGCAACGCGCGTTTGGCGGCAATCTGCCCCTGGACTTCGCTCAAGTCGGGGTAGGGTTGACTTTTCAGCATCAAACCATTGGCGGCAAATGGCGGTAGTGGTACCTGCCCATTCAGATGAGCCACCAGTTCCAGCAGATGCCCTGCTGCATACACCACCAGACCACCCGCAAGGCTCGCCTCCTCGGCGTTTTCCCGTGGCACCACCAGCGCCCTGCCTGCCGCCCGCGCCGCCAAGGCGGCAGGCAGCACGCCGCGCACTGGGCGCAGTTTGCCGGAAAGCGCCAGCTCGCCAAGGCACTCCATATCGACCAAGGCTGCCACCGGCACTTGGCCGTCGGCGGCCAGTATGCCCAGGGCAATGGCCAGGTCGTAGCGGCCACCGTCCTTTGGCAGGTCAGCCGGCGCCAGGTTCTGGGTGATGCGCCTTTGCGGGTAGATCAGGCCGGAGTTGACGATGGCGCTGCGCACTCGGTCCTTGCTTTCCTTCACCGTCGTCTCGGGCAGGCCTACCAAGGTGAGTTGTGGCAGGCCGTTGGCCAGGTGAGTTTCGACGCTGACCGCAGGGGCCTGGACGCCAACCTGTGCGCGGCTATGGACGAGGGCGAGGGACATGGACGCTCCGTTGTCGATGAGGAGGGCGCCGCTTCCTGCGGCTTCGACAAGGATAGTGAGTGTGCTGGCCGTGGGGGCGAGAAGAGTGCGTCCTTGTTTTTCAGGTCAGGGTTATCCCCCGTACTTTCATACAATATGACAATTAATGGATCCAATATCTTTGCGCCCATCTAAGCTATGGCTTAGTGTTCACGCGCCGCTCCATTGGATGGCAACGCGGCTCCCAAAAAATGGACTTAAGGTACTGCCCGTGCAAACGCTCACTCGCACCCGCCAGCAGATCCGTAAAAGGGTGCAGGCAAATGAGTTCGCTGAGCTCAACCGTTTCTTCGACGCCCTCCAGGCACATTGGCAGCAAGCACTGCCGGGGGAATGCCCGGCTTATCTTGAAGCCGTTCAGGGGCACATGCTGGTCGATTGGGATGTCGACGGCAGCAAGGCCCTGACACAGCGGCTCAAAGCCTGGGTCGATGCCTGCCCGAAAGCCTATCACCCGCAAGTGGCCATGGGGTTTCACTGCTTCAACCGCGCCTGCCATATCCGCGGTACGCACGCCGCCAACGAGGTTGCTGACGAACGCTGGCTGGCTGCGGAGCTGGCCTGTGAAATGGCTGTAGCCCACTTCTTGCGGGCCATGGAGCGCTGTGCGCAACCCGTAGCGGCGGCAATCGGCATGCTGCAGATCAGCGCGCATTTCCGGGAGCCGGGGTGGCTGGTCGAGTTGTTTGATGGCCAGGCGGCGCGGTTTCGGCCAAGTGCGCATGCCGATGTCGAAGTGCAGGAGGCTGCGGCCCCCCTGCTGGTCAAACAGGGCCTGGCGCCACTGGTAGACCTGCCGCAGGTGCTGCCACACTGCTTGAGCGCACGCCTGGCCGCTGAGCAAGGGTGTGCCGAGCGTTACTGGCTGCGTCATGCGCTTGCCTGGTTTCCCGATTGCTTCGAGGCGATCGAGGCGTATGCCTCCTACCTCACGCCACGCTGGGGCGGCAGCTATGAAGCAATAGATGCCCTGGCCAATGGCCCGTTGTGTTTGCGTTGGAATGAAATGCAGCGCAATGCGATCCGCTGGTTGGCGCTCGAAGACCAGTTCTGGTTGCCACAGCCCAATCAGCCGCGGCAGGTTGCGGTGTGGCAGCGAACGTTCGAGCAATGGCAGCACCGCGGGCTGAGGCCCAAAGAGCGCGCCACGTTGCTGGCCAGGCGAGCGGCTTTTCGCTGCATTTCGCTGCAGGATTTCCCGGGCGCGATGCGTGATTTCGACGCCTGCGTAGAACTCTACCCTGATCAAGGTTTCGTACCGACCATCGGTGAGCCGTTCCGAAGCTTTGTTTGCCTGGTGCTGTTCCATGGCGTGCAGGACGACAAGCAGGCGTTCCGTATAGCCATCGAACGGTTGTGCGAGGACCGCAGGCAAGCGGCGGCCTGCGCATTGCGTGCCGCAGGGCATCAGTTTGGGCTGTGGGGGTTCAGCCAATCGGCGAAGCTCGCGGCCAGCTGGTTGCACGCCGCGGTTAAACGCCAATGCGGGCGCGAGGGGCTGGGCTTTGACGTGCTTGAGGTGCCGCGCCTGCTTTGGGCTGCCAAGCAGTACGATGCTGCCTATTACCTATACAAGGCCTGTGCCGACGGGAAGCTGCCGGATGCCGCCGCTTCGCTTTACGCGTTGCACTGCGGTCGGCTGGGTGAAACCCCTGAGCAATTCGTGGACGCCGCAGCTGCAAAGCATTGGCTGCTGTGTGCCGCACAGTCGGGCAGCCAGATAGCCAAATATGACTTGGCCTGCCAACGCATGCGGGGGCGCGAAGACCTCAGCGAGCGCAGTGCAATGATGACCGTTCGGCGCCTGTTGCTCGATTGCCTGGGTAACGAAGAGCTTGATGCTCACGCCCGCCTGCAAGTGGCCATCCTGCAGCGCAAGTTCGGTGACCCACGGGAGCGGGCAGAAGCTGTGGCTTACCTGCTGGATCTGGTCGAGTTCCCCGACTGTGGAATAGCCGGGCGCGCCTGTGCGGAGCTGGGCCTGGCCTGGATGCATGGGCAGGGCACACGCAAGCAGAGCCGCTTTGCGGCCATCGAATGGGTTAACCGTGGCGTCGCATTGCAACCTGGGGATTCAGCGATCGAAGGCATCCAGGCCGAGATCCGTAATTCGCACAACCTGTTCAAGACACTGTTCACGGTGTGCGGTGCGGCGCTGTTCCGAGGCGACCTGCAAGCCAGTGAACTGCCACCGAAGGTAAGCAACCCGGCGCCTGACCGGCTGCGGGCCTCTGCCTGAGCGCAGAGCCGCAGCCGGATCTTTATTCCTTGGCCGCTGGCGCCATCCGGGCTTCCAGCTCGGCCACTTGTTTTTCAAGGGCCTCCAGGCGCGCGCGGGTGCGGGCCAGGACGACCATCTGGCTGTCGAATTCTTCGCGGCTGACCAGGTCCAGTTTGCTGAAGGCACCCTGCATCAACACCTTGAACTGGCTTTCCAGTTCGGCGCGGGGCTGGGCGGTGTCGCTGTTGAAGAGGCGCGAGGCTTGGTCGCTCAGGGCGTCGAGAAAGGCTTTGGGCGCGAGCATGTTCGGCTGTCCACGGGTACTGGGAAATGGCCCGCAGTGTAGCACGGCGCACTTTGGCGCCTGACTGCACATTTTTCGAGCAGCCGCGTGCATTTGCGCGCACCAAAGCTGTGCATCTTTACGATGCTGGCGACTGGCCAATGCCGGTTGTTTGACTCAACCCGCTGTTTTTCACGGCTTTAACGAAACTGGCAAGGTTTCTGCAAAGACCCATATGAGCCATGCACTGATGCAGTTCCTTGTGACCAGGCAGTGCGCACGCGGAGCCGGATGCCGACGACGCGTTACAAAGCCAACCGCTGCGCTTAGACTTGAGACGGGTTTGTTTTCCTGGGGCAAGTCCACCAAATCGGGAGAGAGTTTCATGAAGCTAGTCACAGCCATCATCAAGCCGTTCAAGCTGGACGACGTGCGCGAGTCACTGTCGGAAATCGGCGTGCAGGGCATCACCGTCACCGAAGTCAAAGGCTTCGGTCGGCAGAAGGGTCACACCGAGCTGTATCGCGGTGCGGAATACGTGGTCGACTTCCTGCCCAAGGTGAAGATCGACGTCGCCATCGACGACAAGGACCTCGATCGAGTGATCGAAGCCATCACCAAGGCTGCCAACACCGGCAAGATCGGTGACGGCAAGATCTTCGTGGTGAATCTGGAGCAGGCAATCCGCATCCGTACCGGCGAAACCGATACCGACGCGATCTAAGCGCCAAAAAAAGCCTCACCAAACCCAACGCCCCAGGAGAAAACAACATGACTCTGCGTAAGATCGCAGGGCTAGGAGCCCTATTGTCCCTCGTAATGCCCGGCCTCGCCCTGGCAGAGGAGGCTGCCCCAGTGCTGAACTCCGGCGACACCGCCTGGATGCTGACCGCAACGGCGCTGGTGCTGTTCATGACCATCCCGGGCCTGGCCCTGTTCTATGGCGGCATGGTGCGTTCCAAGAACGTGCTTTCGGTGATGATGCAGTGTTTCGCCATCACCGGCCTGATGAGTATTCTCTGGGTCGTTTACGGCTACAGCATGGCCTTCGATACCACCGGTATGGAAAAGGGCGTGCTCAATTTCAATTCCTTCGTCGGCGGCTTCTCCAAGGCTTTCCTCAGCGGTGTCACGCCTGAGGGGCTGACCTCGGCCACCGCGCTGTTCCCTGAAGCGGTCTTCATCACCTTCCAGATGACCTTCGCCATCATCACCCCGGCGCTGATCGTGGGTGCCTTCGCCGAGCGCATGAAGTTCTCTGCGATGCTGGTGTTCATGGGCATCTGGTTCACCCTGGTCTACGCACCAATCGCGCACATGGTCTGGAGCGGTGACGGCGCGCTGATGTGGGACTGGGGCGTGCTCGACTTCGCCGGCGGCACCGTGGTGCACATCAACGCGGGTATCGCTGGCCTGGTCTGCTGCCTGGTGCTGGGCAAGCGCAAAGGCTACCCGACCACGCCGATGGCCCCGCACAACCTGGGCTACACCCTGATGGGCGCGGCCATGCTGTGGATCGGCTGGTTCGGTTTCAACGCAGGTTCTGCAGCAGCCGCCAACGGCACTGCCGGCATGGCCATGCTGGTCACCCAGATCGCCACCGCCGCTGCCGCACTGGGCTGGATGTTCGCCGAATGGATCGGCCACGGTAAACCCAGCGCCCTGGGCATCGCTTCGGGTGTGGTCGCCGGCCTGGTTGCGATTACCCCGGCTGCCGGCACCGTAGGCCCGATGGGCGCCCTGGTGATCGGCCTGGCGTCTGGCGTGATCTGCTACTTCTGCGCCACCACCCTCAAGCGCAAGCTGGGTTATGACGACTCCCTGGATGCCTTCGGCGTACACGGCATCGGCGGCATCATCGGCGCCATCCTCACCGGCGTGTTCGCCGCACCGGCCCTGGGCGGCTTCGGCGCGGTCACCGATATCGGTGCACAGGTCTGGATCCAGGCCAAGGGCGTGATCTTCACCGTGGTCTACACCGCCATCGTCACCTACGTGATTCTCAAGGTGCTGGATGTGGTGATGGGCCTGCGGGTCAACGAAGAAGAAGAGTCGGTCGGCCTCGACCTGGCTCAACACAACGAACGCGGCTACAACCTGTAACTGCGACGCTGGAAAAATTTGCCCGGCTTGCCGGGCATTTTTTTGTCTGTTTTTTGCGATTTCCTGCAGAGCAAACGGTTTATCACTCACGTTCGCGACGTAGGCCAAAAACTTACAAGTCGCAGGGCGTTTATGGAGCTTTGCTTTTTCTACGGGCGCGCTAGAATGCGCGCCGAGGGGTGTTGGACGAGTTGTCCGCATGCTTCGTCAGCCTTTGCTAGGCTTGCCAATAGCGTGTGGCCAGCAGGGGCTCAAGGATTTGTAAGGTCCTGCCAGGAGCAGGGCCTGCTGGGTGCCGCCTCCCATCAGGAGCGCCGACCCAAGGGCAGTGGCCTAACCCACGGCCAGTTGAATTTTCACTGGTGACTGCCGGTCTACGGCTGCACTGGTCTATAACTAACCTGCTTTTCGCAAGTCATGAGGTAGAACATGAGCGACGACGATCTGGAAAATGATGACCTCGAAGTAGGCGACGAAGACGAGGCTGATGATGGCCTCGAAGCTGCGGCTGACGATGTCGCCGAAGATGCTGGCGACGACAGCCCGGCACCCGCTGCAAAGGGCAAATCCAAGGCGGCTGTCTCGGTAGACGAGATGCCGAGCATGGAAGCCAAGCAGAAGGAGCGTGATGCCCTGGCCAAGGCGATGGAAGAATTCCTTTCTCGCGGTGGCAAGGTGCAGGAAGTCGAGGCCAACGTGGTCGCCGACCCGCCCAAGAAGCCGGACAACAAATACGGCAGCCGCCCTATCTGAGTGGCTGAACCCAAAAAGGCCCGCCGTCGCTGCGGGCTTTTTTGTGGCTATAGGTTTTGTGCTGCCGGTGCTGGCCGCATCGCCGGCAGGCCGACTCCACAGCTAGAGCGCCGAGCCTGAGGGCAGTGATAATTCTGTGGGAGATTACCCAGCCCTTCGGGCTGCGCTGTCGCGCAGAGAACAAAGCCCGTGCGCCGCGGTGGATGGCACCGGCTTCGCCGGTGTTCGCGGCTGAAGCCGCTCCTACAGGATCCCCGCCAAATCAGTGAGTCAGCGTTTGTTCTGTGGGAGCCGGCTTGCCGGCGAATGGGCCGCAAAGCGGCCCCTGTCAGCGCCAGCGCGCAATCACTTCGGGCAGCTGTGACAGCCGCTGAATCTCTGCATCCGGCGCCTGTTCACCGGCCCAGGCCTTGCCCTGGGGGTTGAACCACACGGCGCGCAGCCCCGCACGCTGGGCCCCACCAATGTCATCGCCGGGATGGTCGCCGACATGCACCGCGGCGCTAGCTTCTACCTCGCCACGTTTCAACGCCTCCACGAACGGCGCGGGGTCCGGCTTGCCGATCCCCAAATCCTCCGCACACAGGGCAAATTTGAAGTAGTCCGCCAAGCCCAGGCGGCGCACGTCGGCATTGCCATTGGTTACAACGCCCAAGGTGTACTGGTGGCGCAGAATTTCCAGCACCGGCTGCACTTCGGGAAACACATCTACCTGGTGGCGGGCATGCAGGAACACTTCAAAACCTTCGTTGGCCAGCTCCTGAGCGTGTTTCTCGCTGTAGCCAACCTCTTCCAGCGCGTGGAACAGCACGCGGCGGCGCAAGGCGCTGATGCGGTGCTTGAGGCCCGGCTCGGCCTGCACCAGGCGTTCACGAATGGCGAACAGGTGGTCCACCGGCACGCCGCCGAGAATCGGTGCGTTGGCCTGCAGCCAGTCGCGCAGCACGACCTCCGCACTGGCAATCACTGGCGCGGTATCCCACAGGGTGTCGTCAAGGTCGAAGGTGATCAGCTTGATGCTCATGAGTCTGTGCCTTTGCTGCGTTTGGCCCGAGGGTGGGCGCTGTCGTACACCGTGGCCAGGTGCTGGAAGTCCAGGTGGGTGTAGATCTGCGTGGTGCTGATGTCGGCGTGGCCGAGCATTTCCTGCACTGCACGCAGGTCCTGGGACGATTCCAGCACATGGCTGGCGAATGAGTGGCGGAGCATGTGAGGGTGCAGGTGCTGGCCAAGCTCACGCTCGCCGGCCGCCTTGACCCGCAGCTGGATGGCCCGCGGCCCCAGGCGATTGCCTTGCCGGCTGATGAACACGGCGCCGTCGGGCGGGCTGCCGATACCGCGCAGCCGCAACCATTGCTGCAGGGCCTCGCGGGCTTTGCGGCCAACGGGCAGCACGCGGGCCTTGCCACCTTTGCCGAGCACCTGAACCAGCCCGGCGGCCAGGTCGAGGTGTTCCAGGTCAAGGTTGGTCAGTTCGGACAGGCGCAGGCCCGAGGAATAGAACAGTTCGAGAATGGCCTGGTCGCGACGGGCGATGAAATCGTCGTCCACGCCGCCATCCAGTAACTGCAGAGCGCGGTCGGTATCCAGCACTTTGGGCAGCCGGCGCTCGCCCTTGGGCGCGCTCAGCCCGCTGGCCGGGTCGTGCTGGCACAGGCCTTCGCGGTTGAGGTAGCGATAAAGGCCGCGAACTGCCGACAACAGCCGTGCCAGGCTGCGTGACGACTGGCCTTGATGATGCTGGCGGGCGATCAGCTGGCGCAGCTGCTGGATCTGCAGCGCACCCCAGCCTGAGATCCCCTGGGTATTGCAGTATTCGATGACTTTGTCGAGGTCGCGGCGGTAGGCCAGCAGGGTATGTTCGGACACCTGGCGCTCGTTGCGCAGGTGTGCGCAATAAGCCTCCAGCTGGCGTTCCATCAGCGCACCGGACGCAAGGTCTGGGTAACGCGCGGCACCACGCGGCCAAGCACTTCGGCGATGTAGCCGAGGAACAGGGTGCCGACGCTGCTCTTGTAGTGCTGCGGGTCGCGGCTGCCGATCGCCAGCACGCCGTGCAGCCCTTGGTATTCGAGTGCCGCGACGGCGCTGGAGCCCACCTCGAGGCGCTGCTCTTCACCGAACAGGAAGGCCAGTTCTTTCTCGCGCAGGTTGCCACTGACCGTCTTGCCGCCGCCAAGCAGCCCGCCGATGGCTTGCTGGGCCTCGGTGTTGCTTACCCAACGGCCGACCGGCGCGGCGTTGTCGCCGAACAGGATCAGGCTGACGAACGGTACCTGGAACTCCTGGCGCAGGCTGTCTTCGACCGCCATTACCACTTCTTCCAGGCTGCCGGCATCGAGCAGGTCGAGGATCAACCGGCGGGTCTTGTCGAACAGGCGGTCGTTGTCCCGGGCCACGTCCATCAGTTGCGACAGGCGATGGCGCATCTCGATGTTGCGGTCGCGCAGCAGCTTGAGCTGGCGCTCCACCAGCGACACGCTGTCACCACGCTGGTGGGGGATGTGTTGCTCGAGCAGCAGCTCGTCGTGCTCGGCGAAGAAGGCCGGGTGGGCGCGCAGGTAGGCGACCACCGCTTGGTCATCGAGCTCAGGGGTCTGCTGCGGTACAACCTTGGGCTGATCGGTCATGGCGGTTACTCGGTTAGAGGCGAACCTGGCCTTCGTAGACGCGTACGGCCGGGCCGGTCATCAATACGGACTGGCCGGGGCCCGCCCATTCGATGTGCAGGCGGCCACCGGGCAGGTCGAGGGACACCGGAGAGTCCATCCAGCCTTGGCTGATGGCTGCCACGGCAGCAGCGCAAGCGCCGGTGCCGCACGCCTGGGTCTCGCCGGCGCCACGTTCCCATACCCGCAGGTTGGCACGATGGCGGTCGATGACCTGAAGGAAGCCGGCATTCACCCGCTGCGGGAAGCGTGGGTGGTTTTCGATCTTCGGCCCCAGTTCATGAACGGGCGCAGTACGCACGTCATCGACGCGCAGCACCGCGTGCGGGTTACCCATGGACACGGCGGCAATCGAATGTAGCTCGCCGTCGACGTCCAGGGGGTAGTTGCGCGCCTGCTCGTCGGCGATAAAGGGAATTTCGGCCGGAGTGAAGCGCGGCGGCCCCATGTCGACACACACCTGGCCGTCGTTCTGTACGTCCAGCTCGATGATGCCGCTTTTGGTTTCCACGCGGATGCGCTTCTTCGCGGTCAGGCGTTTGTCCAGCACGAAACGGGCGAAACAGCGCGCACCGTTGCCGCACTGTTCGACTTCGGAGCCGTCGGCATTGAAGATCCGGTAGCGGAAGTCCACTTCCGGGTTGTTCGGCGCCTCGACGATCAGCAGCTGGTCGAAGCCGATGCCGGTGTGGCGGTCACCCCATTGCTTGGCGTGCTTGGGCTGGATGTGTGCGTGCTGGCTGACCAGGTCGAGGACCATGAAGTCGTTGCCCAACCCATGCATCTTGGTAAAGCGCAGAAGCATGGGGTCACTCCGGCAGCAGGCTTTCGCCAGCATACAGTTCGGCGATGGTCTCGCGACGGCGAACTTCGAAAGCCTGGTCGCCATCAACCAGGATTTCCGCGCAACGGCCACGGGTGTTGTAGTTCGAGCTCATGACGAAACCATAGGCGCCCGCCGACTGCACGGCCAGCAGGTCACCTTCGGCCAGGTTCAGCTGGCGGTCCTTGGCAAGGAAGTCGCCGGTCTCGCAGATTGGTCCGACCAGGTCGTAGGCTCGGCCTTCGCCTTCGCGTGGGGTGACTGCGCTGACACCCATCCAGGCCTGGTACAGGGCTGGGCGGATCAGGTCGTTCATGGCCGCATCGATGATGGCGAAGTCTTTGTGTTCGGTGTGCTTGAGGTACTCGACGCGGGTCAGCAGGGCACCGGCGTTGGCCACGATGTAGCGGCCCGGCTCGAATACCAGGGCGAGGTCGCGGTCGCCGACGCGCTCGCGGATGGCCTTGATGTAATCGGCCACCAGTGGCGGCTCTTCGTCGCGGTAGCGCACGCCAACACCGCCGCCCAGGTCCAGGTGGCGCAGGTGGATGCCGCAGTCGGCCAAGCGGTCGACCAGGTCCAGCAGGCGGTCGAGGGCATCGAGGAACGGCTCGACGGTGGTCAGCTGCGAGCCGATGTGGCAGTCGACACCGACCACTTCCAGGTTCGGCAGCTGCGCGGCGCGCACGTAGATGGCTTCGGCGTCGGCGATGGCGATGCCGAACTTGTTTTCCTTGAGGCCGGTGGAGATGTACGGGTGGGTGCCGGCGTCGACGTCTGGGTTCACCCGCAGCGAGACCGGGGCAACCTTGCCCATCTCGGCGGCCACCACTTGCAGGCGTTCGAGCTCGTCGGTGGATTCGACGTTGAAGCAGTGCACGCCGACTTCCAGGGCGCGGCGCATGTCTTCGCGGGTCTTGCCGACGCCGGAGAACACCACGCGATCAGCGCGGCCGCCTGCGGCCAGTACACGCTCCAGCTCACCGCCGGAAACGATGTCGAAGCCTGCACCCATGCGCGCCAGCACGTTCAGTACGCCGAGGTTGGAGTTGGCCTTGACCGCGAAGCACACCAGGTGTTCGACGCCCTGCAGGGCATCGGTATAGCTGCGGTACTGGGCTTCGATGTGGGCACGTGAGTAGACGTAGGTCGGGGTGCCGAAACGTTCGGCGATGGCCGTCAGGGCCACACCTTCCGCGAACAGTTCACCGTCGCGGTAATTGAAAGCGTTCATCTGATTTCCTTACTGCTCTGGCGACTGCTCGGGCTCGAGGGGCTGTTCTTCTTGCGGTTGAACAGGCTGAGCGTGCTGGTGCTGATGCGACTTATGGCTGCTCTTGCCGTCCTTGCCGTCTTCCGGCAGGTACAGGGGGCCCTTCTGACCGCAGGCCGAAACGAGGCAGGCAACCGCGACCAGCGCCGCGAGCGAGGAAATCAGGCGCTTCATGGGTGAAATCCTTTGAAATATGCAGTATTGCGCCCGAGTATACCGAGCGACCGGCGGATTGCCTATGCAAGAGCCGGTCCGCCGGGCGGGCTATTATTGAGTGCTGGCGGCTAACCTTTGCATTCGGCGCCAAGCGCCCGTATCTTGCCCGGCTTGCCTGTCACGCAGCCAATTTCGAGGTTCCTGCAATGAGTTTGAGCGAAGCGCGTTTCCATGATCTGGTCGACGCGACCCAACAGGCCCTGGAAGACCTGTTCGACGAGAGCGGCCTGGACCTGGACATGGAGAATTCCGCCGGGGTCCTCACCATCAAGTTCGACAACGGCAGCCAATTGATCTTCAGCCGCCAGGAGCCGCTGCGTCAGCTGTGGCTGGCCGACCGTTCCGGGGGCTTCCACTTCGACTACGACCCCGAGAGCGGCAAGTGGGTCTGCGAGAAGAGCGAAGAGCTGCTGGGGGAGATGCTCGAGCGCATTGTCTGGGAGCGGGCCGGCGAGAAGCTGGACTTCGACGAGATCTGACATGAGCACCCAGGCGCGGCCACCCAAGCCGCTTTACAGCAACGTCAGCCCGGCAGTGGCATCGCCGTGCATCAGTGTCTGCCGGCTCGACGAGCAGCGGGTATGCACCGGTTGCCACCGCCACGTCGAGCACATCCGCGAGTGGCGTTCGGCTGACGATGAGCGTCGCCGGCAGATCTGCCGCGAAGCCGAGGCCTTGCGCGCACGGGCTTGAGTATTTGCCCGGCTGTGGTAGTGTCGGGTTGTGCGTCGGTGACGCCAAAGCATTCACAAACCCCGCCCTTGGGCGGGGTTTTGCTTTATCTGCCCATAGCAAAGCGCCTGTTCAAATGGAGTCTGACTGGATCATGAGCACCAAACCTTCCCTCATCCTCACCCGATTGGACGTACAGCGTCTCGAGCGCCTGATCGACAGCCTCGACGAAAGTACCCCGGGTGTGCTCGCCCTGCAGGACGAGCTGGACCGCGCCGAACAGGTGGTCGGTCACGAGGACGTGCCGGCCGGCGTGGTGACCATGAACTCGCGCGTGCACTGCCGTGAAGAGGCCAGTGGCAAGGACTACCACCTGACCCTGGTGTACCCGAAGGATGCCGGCGGCGAAGGCAAGGTCTCGGTCCTGGCGCCGATCGGTTGCGCGCTGCTTGGCTTGTCGGTAGGCGAACAGATCGATTGGCCGGCGCCCGGCGGCAAAACCCTGAAACTGAAGCTGCTGGTGGTCGAATATCAGCCGGAAGCGGCAGGGGATTTCGACCTCTGATCCATTGGCGCCGTTTCAAGGCTCCAAGGTGGCCTGCAACTGCGCGAGGCCATCATTGAGCGCCTGCTCCAGCTCCCGCTTGTAGCGCAGGTAAAGGATGGTCGAACCTTGCTCGTCATCCAGCAACTCGGACAGGTCCAGGTCGGTGATGTAGCAACGATAGTGCCCGGCATTGCGGCGCTGGCCGAGGATCTGCCGAGCAACCACGGTGTACAGCTCGTCGCCGTGGTCCAGTTCCGAGAACTCCTGCTGGTCGCAATACAGCGTCACGTGCACGTCATCGCCTGTGCCGGCCTGGAGAATAGCTTGCACCTCGTAGTAGGACTGGTCGTTGACTTCGTCTGGCGTTGGCCGTTGCTCGATGCTGCGTGCCTTGCCCGGCCCCGAAGGCAGCAGTTGTGCGTAGCTGATTTCCAACGAAGCCTGCTGCAGGTTGTCCAGCGGTACCCGGGCGTCGTGGCGCATTACCACCGAGCGCAAGAAGCGCTGCAAGGGCAACAGCAGGTGATTCTCGTCGTGCAGTGGCAGGCGTTGTTGCCATAACGCATTGTATTCATCCAGCACATACAGGTCGGCCCAGCCCTCGAGCAGGCGGTAGAACACCTGAATGCAGCCGGGGCGGCCTTGTTCCAGCAGCAGCGGAAGGTCGTGGTCCTGCAGTGCGTTGGCATCCAGATAAAGTGGGCTGTAGGCGCTGCGCTCCTCGCTCAGGTAATCGAGCACGGCATCATGCTCGGTCAGGGTGGCGAGGCTGACCTGGCCGGGCAATAGTTCCAGTGCGTGGGTGTACTGCGCCACCTGCAGCAGGTAGCGGTGGTTGCGGCCCTGGTCGAGCAGTAATTGCACCGTGTCGAAAATTTCCTCGACCCGCTGGCTGATGGCTTGCGCGCGGTTGTGGCAGAAGCAACGCACCCGCACGCGCGGCCGGTGGCTGCGCTGGCCGAGGCTGTTGAGGAAGTCTCGCAGGCAGCGCAGCAGGGCGTGTTCACCGTCGTAGCGCTGCACCAGCACCTCGTTCCAACTGTTGAGGGTGACCTGATCGAGGGTCAGCACCAGGTTTTCGCGCACGCCTGCATAGCTCAGCGAGTCGGTGCGTTCGGTGGTCATCAGGATGTTCAGGTCGCGGTGGTGGCGCAGCGGGTCGACGCCAACGTTGACCAGCAGCAGGATCTCTTCGGCCACGCTGGGCTGCAGCAGGCGCACTTCGCTGACGGCCTCAAGCGGCAAGGGAATACTTTGCTGCAGGCTGCCAAGCAGGTTGAACAGCTCGAATTCGCTCAAGTCGCTGACGCCTGGGTGCAGCGCAAAGCGCGTAGTGCTGTCGATGACGCCGTTGCGGTGGGCCCAGGTCAGCAGTTCGAGCAGCTCCCGGCAACGCTTGATCGGGCTGAAATGCTCCCACTCGTGGACGCCCAGGTTGCCGTTGTACAGGCCCCAGTGGTGGCTGCCGGGTTCCTTGCGGTTGGGTGACTGAACCAGTGTCAGGGTGTCCTCGGCGAGGTCCGGTGCGATGCCTGGGTTGATCACCTCTATCTTGCCGGCGCGCCGCTCGAAGGCTGCGTACAGGCGCCGGCCCAGTACGTTGAGGTCGCGTTGGTCGGCGCGGCTGTTGGCGTTCTGGTTTTGCGCGAACTGGCTGAGAAAGCGGTAGCTGTGGTTGAGCTCGGCGACCAGCTCGCGGCGCTCGACCGCCACCTGGCGTACCTTCCACTGGCTACGGCTGTCGAGCAAGGCCAGCTGGCGCTCGTCCCAGCCCCACTCATCGGCCAGGCGCTGAAGCAGCTGGCGTTGCCAGCCGTTGTTGCGCGCGCGGTCCAGGCCGCTGAGCTTCTTGTTCACCTTCAGGTACAGGCTGCGCCTGACCAGCTCCAGTCGCGTGGTTTCGCCGCGCTGTTGCAGGTAGCGTTCGATACGCCGGTAGACCATCACATAAGGGTCAAGCGCGTCGAGGTCCAGGTGGTTGGCGAACACCGCCTGCTTGTAGTCCAGGCTGAGGCAGCGTACGGCCGGATGTTCGCTGGCATAGACCTCGGTCAGCAGCAGCTTGAGCAGCGACTTGTACGGCGAATCGATGCCTTTGAACAGCTGCCATAAGCCTGCACCCACGAACTCACAAGGGGGGATGTGGGCCATGTTGCCGAGGTCCAGGGCGTCAGTGCTGCGGATGAAGCGCTTGGAGAGCAGGGTTTCGGTGTAGCTGCGGTAGTTGCGCTCTTCATACACCGGCACCAGCCACCACAGCGGCGTACGCCCGGCCAGCCAGATGGCGGTGCGATAAAACTCGTCGAGCAGCAGATAATGCTGGGTGGTGCCGCAATCGTCAGAGCTCAGTTGGCTTTCGCGCAGGCCCTGGGCGAAGCTTTGCGGGTCGATCAGGAAGCAGTGTGCTTCGGCGCCCAGGCTGGCGGCCCAGGCTTCCAGCAGCTGGCACTTGCGCCGTAGTTCATCCAGCTGGTTTTCGTCCAGGCCAGGGGCATGGCAGACCCATAGGTCCATGTCGCTCTGTTCGGCCTGGGCCAGCGAGCCCAGGCTACCCATCAGGAACAGGCCATGAATGGGGCGATTGGGGTTGCCCAGGCGCGTTTTGTAGGTGAACGAACGGGCCAGCCGTTGGCCCTCGGCGACCAGCTCGGCATCAGGCTCGAAGCCGGAAATACCTGCCGGAGTGCTGCCGGAAACATAGCCGGGCAGCAGCGGGTGATTCACGTGAAACAGCAGCGGTAGCAGGGTCAGTACCTGCTGTTGACGGGTCGAAAGCCCGTCCATGGCACGCTGCAGCCGGCCTTTGTTGAGCAGCAGGAAGCGCGCACGCAATGTCGCCAGCACCTTGCGGTCGATGCCTTCGTCGAGGTCCGGGCGGATTTCGTGGTTCATTGCACACTCAGGGCAGGCAGGGGAAGCTGTGGCGAGTTTAGCCTGAGTGTGGCGGTCGGATAAGCGCCAAATGAATTTTTGACGTCAATTCTTTAGCGGATGTGTCGGCCTCTTCGCGGGCAAGCCCGCTCCCACTATTCGAGGGTTGTGCGATACCTGTGAGGGCGGGCTTGCCCCGCGCAGAGGCCGGTACAGGGTTATGCCGGTTGCGGTGCTTTGAGGATGGTCAGCAACAGTTGGACGCTTTCAGCCGCATCAGTCCCGAGGCTGGTGAGGTAGCCGCCATCGGGTTGGTCGGTGAGCTCTTTTTCATGAAGGCGCTTGGCTGCGGCGATCAGGGCAGGGGAAGCGTTACTGCCAACTTTGATGCCTTCCTGGTGACTGTCCAGGTTGAACAGGGCAAGCACTTCCAGTTCAGCGATCAGTTCGGGGGTGAAGGACATGGCGACTCCTGACTTCCAGACAAGGATGGCGGCACCGCCAGCGGTGCCTGACCCTGGAGTGTAGTCGGGTTATTCGTCCTCGCCTTGATCTGCCTCAGGTGGCAGCTCGGGCAGCGCGCGCAGGGCGGTTTCGTACCATTCAGTGTTGAACGGGCGGTCCTCGTCGAGCATGTTGTCGATTTCGATGGCCAGGACGTGGGCCATGAGATTCAGGATGTCCTCGCGCTCGTAGCCCACCAGGCTCAGCTTGTTGAAGGTGGCCTTTGCTGCCGGTGGCTCGCCGCTTTCGATCTGGTTTTCGATGGCTTGGGTCAGCGTCGCCTCGGCGAAGGCTTCGTCGTCATTGTCGATTTCGTCGTGCTCGCTCATGGCGGTACTCCTGTGGTGGGGCGCACAGTTTGCCACGCCCGCGCCGGCAATGCCCGGTCATCGACCGGGAGCATGATGCTGGTAAGGCGCAGCCCCAGGGGCTATAACAGCCCAGCCAACCCCTTACGGCCTGGAGGCTGTTACCCCATGCTCAAGCTTCACGGATTCTCGGTCAGCAACTACTACAACATGGTCAAGCTGGCCCTGCTGGAAAAAGGCTTGCCGTTCGAAGAGGTCACTTTTTACGGCGGCCAGGCACCGCAAGCGCTGGAAGTCAGCCCGCGCGGCAAGGTGCCAGTGCTGGAAACCGAACACGGCTTCATCAGCGAGACCAGCGTGATTCTCGACTATATCGAGCAGACGCAGGGCGGCAAGGCGCTGTTGCCGGCCGATCCATTCGAACAGGCGAAAGTGCGTGAGCTGCTCAAGGAGATCGAGTTGTATATCGAACTGCCGGCGCGTACCTGCTATGCCGAGTCGTTCTTTGGGGCGGCGGTCGAACCGCTGATCAAGGAGCGGGCGCGTGCCGACCTGCTGGCGGGTTTTGCCACGCTCAAGCGCAACGGGCGTTTTGCACCTTATGTCGCGGGTGAGGCGTTGACTGTGGCTGATCTGATGTTTTGCTTCTCGGTCGACCTGGCTTACGCCGTGGGCAAGAAGGTGCTGAACATCGACTTCCTCGCGGACTTCCCGCAGGCGAAGGCGTTGCTGGAGAAAATGCGCGAGAACCCGCACATGGCGAAGATTCTGGCGGACAAGGAGGCGGCAATGCCGGCCTTCATGGAGATGATCCGCAGCGGCAAGCGCTGATCTGAAGAGGGGCTGCTTTGCAGCCCATTCGCCGGCAAGCCGGCTCCTACAGGGATTGGGCACCGCTTGAGCGCGGCGCGGTCATTGTGGGAGCCGGCTTGCCGGCGATCGAGGGCGAAGCCCTCGCAATGGCGCTTAGCGCGAAGCCAGCAATGCCTTGCCGCGCACAACGGCAGCGCGCACCTGGGCAGGCGCAGTACCACCAATGTGGTTACGGGCATTCACCGAGCCTTCCAGCGTCAACACGGCGAACACGTCCTGCTCGATCTGGTCGCTGAACTGGCGCAGTTCGTCCAGGCTCATCTCGGCCAGGTCCTTGCCGCTGTCGACGCCGTACTTCACGGCGTGGCCGACGATCTCGTGGCAGTCACGGAACGGCAGGCCGCGGCGCACCAGGTAGTCGGCAAGGTCGGTGGCAGTGGAGAAGCCGCGCAGGGCCGCCTCGCGCATGATCGCGTGCTTGGGCTTGATGGCCGGGATCATGTCGGCGAAGGCACGCAGCGAGTCGCGCAGGGTGTCGGCGGCGTCGAACAGCGGCTCCTTGTCTTCCTGGTTGTCCTTGTTGTAGGCCAGCGGCTGGCCTTTCATCAGGGTCAACAGGCCGGTCAGGGCGCCGAACACGCGGCCGGTCTTGCCGCGTACCAGTTCTGGCACGTCCGGGTTCTTCTTCTGCGGCATGATCGAGCTGCCGGTGCAGAACCGGTCGGGCAGGTCGATGAACTGGAACTGGGCGCTGGTCCACAGCACCAGTTCTTCGGAGAAGCGCGACAGGTGCATCATCGCCACGCTGGCGGCCGCGCAGAATTCGATGGCGAAGTCACGGTCCGAAACGCCGTCCAACGAGTTACCGGCCACGGCTTCGAAGCCCAGCAGCTTGCAGGTCAGCTCGCGGTCGATCGGGTACGTGGTACCGGCCAGTGCGGCGCTGCCCAGAGGCATGCGGTTGGCGCGCTTGCGGCAGTCGACCAGGCGCTCGTAGTCGCGGCTGAGCATTTCGAACCAGGCCAGCAGGTGGTGGCCGAAGGTGACCGGCTGGGCGGTCTGCAGGTGGGTGAAGCCCGGCATGATGGTCTCGGCCTCACGCTCGGCCTGCTCCAGCAGGCCCTGCTGCAGGCGGGTGATCTCGGCCAGGATCAGGTCGATCTCGTCGCGCAGCCACAGGCGGATGTCGGTGGCGACCTGGTCGTTGCGGCTACGGCCGGTGTGCAATTTTTTGCCGGTGATGCCGATGCGGTCGGTCAGGCGCGCCTCGATGTTCATGTGTACGTCTTCGAGGTCGACGCGCCATTCGAAATTGCCCGCTTCGATTTCACCCTGGATGGTGGTCAGGCCATCGATGATGGTGTCGCGTTCGGCGTCGCTGAGTACGCCGACCTGCGCCAGCATGGTGGCGTGGGCGATCGAACCCATGATGTCGTGGCGGTACAGGCGCTTGTCGAAATCGACCGAGGCGGTGAAGCGGGCGACGAAGGCGTCGACGGGTTCACTGAAGCGGCCGCCCCAGGACTGATTGGTCTTGTCGGTGCTCATGGATTCACTCGTTGAAGGCGTGAACGAAAAAGTGGCGCCGATAATAGCAGGGTTGAGCGTGTCGCCGAAGGACGCCGGTCGATAGAAACAGCCAGAAAACCCAGCGCGGGGCAGGTGCAAACGATATTCAACGATTGAACGGCAGTGTTCCACGGACCGTCTACAGTTGGACAAAGGACTGGCAGTGAATCTGCTGGCTCAGTGAATCTTTGGCCTTCGTATCGGTCTAGAGCGTGACCGCAGTGTCGCTCGACCTGCATCTGTCTACGCTAGACCTGTGCGAGACTCACTCAGGAATCCAGAGCAATTATGAATGTCCTGATCGTTGATGACGAACCCCAAGCCCGTGATCGCCTCACGCGGCTATTCGGGGAACTGGAGGGGTACACCGTGCTGGAGCCCAGCGCCACCAACGGCGAGGAGGCCCTGGCTCTGATCGAAAGCCTCAAGCCCGATGTGGTCCTGCTGGACATCGGCATGCCGGGCCTCGATGGCCTTCAGGTCGCGGCTCGCCTGTGCGAGCGCGAGGCGCCACCGTCGGTGGTGTTTTGTACGGGCGACGATGAATATGGCCCCGAGGCTTTCAAGGACAGCACCCTCAGCCATGTGACCAAGCCGATCCAGCCGCAAACCCTGCGCGATGCCCTGCGCAAGGCCGAAAAACCCAACCGCGGGCAGCTGGCCGCGCTGACTCGGCCGGGCAGTGAAGGCGGCGGCCCGCGCAGCCATATCAGTGCGCGTACGCGCAAGGGCATCGAGCTGATTCCCTTGCCCCAGGTCATTTATTTCATAGCTGACCACAAGTATGTGACGTTGCGCCACGAGGCCGGTGAAGTGCTGCTGGATGAGCCGCTCAAGGCCTTGGAAGACGAGTTCGGCGAACGCTTCGTGCGAATCCACCGCAACGCCTTGGTAGCCCGCGAGCGCATCGAACGCCTGCAGCGCACGCCACTGGGGCATTTCCAGCTGTTTCTCAAAGGTTTGGACGGTGATGCCTTGACGGTCAGCCGGCGGCATGTGGCTGGCGTGCGCAAGATGATGCAGACGCTCTGAGCGCTGCGGCCCTCATCGCCGGCTTGTCGGTGATGGGGGCACAACAGGCAGAACTGGATGATGCCCTCATCTGCTAGCGGTACCGACGGAGCTGTTATCATCGGCGGTATTCCTAAGCATCGGGGCGTTCCATGTCCACTCGCGAAATCCGCATTGCCACCCGTAAAAGTGCCTTGGCCCTGTGGCAGGCCGAATACGTCAAAGCCCGCCTTGAACAGGCGCACCCTGGTTTGTTGGTGACCCTGGTGCCCATGGTCAGCCGCGGTGACAAGCTGCTCGACGCGCCACTGGCCAAGATTGGTGGCAAGGGCTTGTTCGTCAAGGAGCTGGAAACCGCCCTGCTGGAAAATGAAGCCGACATCGCCGTGCATTCGATGAAGGATGTGCCCATGGACTTCCCTGAAGGCCTGGGCCTGTACTGCATCTGCGAGCGCGAAGACCCGCGTGATGCGTTCGTTTCAAACCATTTCGCCAGCCTCGAAGCACTGCCCGCCGGCAGCATCGTCGGTACTTCCAGCCTGCGCCGCCAGGCCCAGCTGTTGGCACGCCGCCCTGACCTTCACATCCGCTTCCTGCGTGGTAACGTCAACACGCGCCTGGCCAAGCTTGATGCCGGTGAGTACGACGCCATCATCCTCGCCGCGGCTGGGTTGATCCGGCTGGGCTTCGAGGGCCGCATCACCTCCAGCATCAGCGTCGACGACAGCCTGCCGGCCGGTGGCCAGGGCGCGGTGGGCATCGAGTGCCGCAGCGCAGACACCGAGATCCACGCACTGCTGGCGCCCTTGCACCATCTCGACACTGCTGACCGCGTGGTGGCCGAACGTGCCCTGAACAAGCGTCTGAATGGCGGTTGCCAGGTGCCGATCGCGTGTTACGCCGTGCTTGAAGGCGAGCAATTGTGGCTGCGTGGCCTGGTTGGCCAGCCCAGCGGCGGTACGCTGCTGGTGGCTGATGCCCGTGCGCCTCGTTCGTCCGCCGAAGCCTTGGGTGTGCAGGTCGCAGAAGACCTGCTGGGGCAAGGTGCTGAAGCCATCCTCAAGGAAGTCTACGGCGAGGCCGGGCACCCGTGAGCCCCTGGCGCCTGCTGCTGACCCGGCCTGAAGAAGACTGCGCGGCGCTGGCGCAGAGCCTGGCAGTTGCCGGCGTGGCCAGCAGCTGCCTGCCCTTGCTGGCGATCGAACCGGTACAGCTGGGCGCCGAGCACCACCAGCGGCTTGCGGCATTGGCGCAGTGCCAGGCCATGATCGTGGTCAGCAAACCGGCGGCCAGGTTGCTGCTCGAACACCTTCAGCAAGCAGGCGTGCAGCCCCCCTCAACAGGCTGGTTCACCGTAGGTGAGGCGACGGCGGCGGTGCTCCGCTCGGCCGCCCTGAAGGTGAGTTGCCCTGCGCAAGGCGACGATAGCGAGGCATTGCTCGCGCTCCCCGCCCTGCGTCAGGCGATCGCACCTGCAGGGGCACGCGTGATGATCGTTCGTGGTGTGGGAGGTCGCGAACTGCTGGCCGAGCGTCTTGCAGAGCAAGGTGCTAGTGTCGATTATCTGGAACTGTATCGTCGCTGCCTGCCGGCGTACCCGGCAGGTACGTTGATGCACCGCATTCAAGCGGAACGCCTCAACGGCCTGGTGGTCAGCAGTGGGCAGGGTCTTGAACACTTGCAGCAGCTGGCGGCTGCCGACTGGCCGCGCGTGGCGCGCCTGCCGTTGTTCGTGCCAAGCCCACGGGTCGCCGAACAGGCCAGGGCCGCAGGGGCCCAACAGGTTGTGGATTGCCGTGGCGCGAGTGCCGCGGCCTTGCTGGCAGCCGTGCAGCGCAGCGCTGCACCTGCCTCTTAAGGCGCTAAGCTCAGAGCGATGCGCCCCCATGCAAAGGATGGATACGTGAGCGAAACTGTCTTGTCCCACAATGATCAGCCGTCGGCCCAGGAGCCGGCGCAACCCGTCACCCCACCACCCGCCAAACGTTCCGGCACTGGCCTTGCCTTGCTGGCGCTGTTGGTGGGCGCGGCCGGGGTCGCCGTGGGCGGGTGGGGAGTCTGGCAGGTGCGTCATCTGCAAGGCAGTGAATTGAGCCAAGGCGAGCACCTTGAAGCGCTGAACCAGCGTGCGGCAGCCTTGCAGCAGCGCGAGCAACAGATCAGCGCCCAGCTGGCCAGCCTGCCGGCCGCCAGCGAGCTGGAAGACCGCCGCCGCCTGGTGGCGCAGCTGCAAGGTGATCAGCAGCGCCTCAGCCAGCGGGTGGAAACCGTGCTCGGTGAAAGCCGCAAGGAGTGGCGCCTGGCAGAGGCCGAGCACTTGCTGCGCCTGGCCACCCTGCGGCTGTCAGCGTTGCAGGACATCACCAGCGCCAAGGCCCTGGTCGAAGGCGCCGACGAGATTCTGCGCGAGCAGAGCGACCCAGGCTCGTTTGCCGCCCGCGAGCAATTGTCGCGCAGCCTGGCAACGCTCAACAGCACCCAGCAACCGGACCGTACCGGCTTGTTCCTCAAGCTGGCGGCCCAGCGTGAACTGGTGCAGCAACTGAGCGCCCTGTCGCCGGAATTCGACAGCAATGCCGATGCGCTCGGCGCCCTGACCGCCGATGGCGATGGCGCCAGCCGGCTGTCGCAGTGGTGGGCAGAGATATCGAAGTACTTCCAGATCGATTTCAATGCCGACGACAACGTGCGGCCATTGCTGGCGGGCCAGTCACTCAACCAACTGCGCCTGGCCCTGAGCCTGACCATCGAGCAAGCCCAGTGGGCAGCGCTCAACGGTGAGGCCAAGGTCTATACCCAGGCCCTGGATGATGCGCGCAGCGTGCTGCTGGCCAACTTCAACGCTGACAACCCACAGAGCAAGGCCATGCTCGACAGCCTCAACGCGCTGGCCGAGCAGCCGGTCTCGGTGGTTACGCCGGACTTGAGCGAAAGCCTGGCCGCGGTGCAGACGTATATACAGCGGCGCCATCTGCCCGCCGAGGGTGAAGGGGGCAAGCCATGAAGCGTGTCTACCTGCTGGCCGTGCTGGCAATCGTGATTGCTGCGGCACTGGGCATCGCCGTGGCCAAGCACAGTGGCTACGTGTTGATCTCGTATGGCAGCTTCCGCTATCAGTCAGGGCTATGGGCGGCGCTTGCGGCGCTGGTCGCCGTGGTTGTACTGCTGTTGCTGCTGCGCTACCTGGTCGGGCTGGTGCTGACCTCCAGTGGTGTGGTCAACCCGTGGTCGCGACGTAACCGCAGCCGCCGTATTCGCATTGCCATCGAACAAGGCCAGCTGGACCTCGCAGAAGGCCGTTGGGCCAGCGCCCAGCGCCACCTGCACCGCGCTGCCGAGGCGGAGCGCCAGCCGCTGTTGTATTACCTCGGTGCCGCCCGTGCTGCCAATGAGCAGGGCCGCAAGGAAGACAGCGACCACCTGCTGGAGCGCGCTCTGGAGCGCCAGCCTCAGGCCGAGCTGGCCATCGCCCTGACCCATGCGCAGCTGCAGATGGACCGTGGCGAAAGCGATGCTGCACTGGAAACCTTGCTGGCGATGCAGGAGCGGCACCCGCACAACAACCAGGTGTTGCGCCTGCTGCAGCGCCTGTACCTGGAGCGGGGCGACTGGTCGGCGTTGATTCGCCTGTTGCCAGACCTGCGCAAGGGCAAGGTGCTACCGGCCGAAGAGCTCGCCGCGCTGGAGCAGCGGGCGTGGGGCCAGAACCTGGGGCTCGCCGCCACCCGTGGGGATGATCAGCAGAGCGCCCGCCAGGCACTTGAGCGGGCCTGGCAACAGCTGACTGCCGCCCAGCGCCAGGAACCGCGGCTGGTGCTGGCCTATGCCGAGCAGTTGCGCCAGGTGGGGGCCCAGGGTGAAGCCGAGCAGGTGCTGCGCACTGCCCTCAAGCGTGAGTACGAAAGCCACCTGGCACGGTTGTATGGCCTGGTGCGTGGTGACGACCCGGCGCGCCAGTTGCAAACGGCCGAAGGCTGGCTCAAGGCTCATCCCCAGGACCCGAGCCTGCTGCTTACCCTTGGCCGCCTGAGCCTGCAGAACCGCCTGTGGGGCAAGGCGCGAGACTATCTTGAAAGCAGCCTGCGTATGGAACGCAACCCGGAGACCTGTGCCGAGCTGGCCCGACTGCTGGCTGGCCTGGGCGAGACCGAGCGCAGCAACCAGCTGTTCCAGGAGGGCCTTGGCCTGCTGGATGAACGACTGTTGGCGCTGCCGTTGCCTGAGGGCGTACGCGCCTGATCTACCCATGAGCCCGCACAGGCGGCGGGCTCATGGTGTTGTCGATTTATCCAGCCGCAAATGTTTCATCTGCGTTGCCGTCCTTAAGAAATTTCCTACTGCTCAGGTAGAAATTTCTCCTGTCTCTCAGTGACTTCTCGTCCCTGTCGCGCCTTGAAACAAAGGCCATCTTTCCTCTACCGTTTCAAACCACTTCAATTGCCCGGACCACCACCTCTCATGTTGCCGGCCCGACTGCGCACATTTTTCCTACCTGCCTGCATAGCCTCCTTGGCTGTGCTGATCGTGTCCTTCTACCTGGAAACCACTTTGGGGCTGATACCGTGCCCGCTGTGCTTCAGCCAGCGCTTCCTGTTGGGCGTGCATGCCGTGATCTGCCTGTGCGCGGTAGTGCATAAGCCGGGCATTTACGGCATTCGTCAGTACGCCCGGGCGGCGCTAGGGTGTTCTGCAGCCGGGGCTCTGCTGGCTGCGCGGCATGTCTGGTTGCAGGGCGCGGGTGGCATAGGCCATGCGTGCCCTGCAACGATTCGGCAGCTAATGGAGCGTTCCTGGAGTGAAGCTGCCCACCAGCTGTTACTGGGGAGCCCGGATTGCGCCTCGCTGACGTGGAGCTTCCTCGACCTGACGTTGCCCGAATGGAGCCTCCTGGCGTTCCTGCTGCTGGCAGCGCTGCCCTTGACCTGCCTGCTGGCGTATCGTTTCCGCACACTGGCCAATGCTTGACCCAGCGCAAGCGCCGAGCGATAGCACGACCGGCGGTGGCGGGTAAGGGTATTAAACACTTGTATGAACTTTGTCTGCTGCGTACCTTGATGGGCAGCACGTGCGGGAATAATCTCCCAGCACGCATACCGAAAACACAACTGCTCGATGCCGTCCTGCTGATGTCACCTTTGTGCCGCACGGTCGTGGTGCGAGGTGCAGCGGCATCTACCCAGAAGGGAAGAGATCGCCATGCTCGATAGTTGTCAGAACGCCCAGGAACGCTGGGGTGGGGTTCACAAGCTGATCGACCGCTGGCTCAAGGAGCGAGAGGAGCTGGTCCAGGCTTTTCGTGCCTTGCGCGATGCCAAACCGGCATTTGCGGACAAGGACAAGAACCGCGATTTCTGCGCGGTGCTGGTCGACTACGTGTCGGCCTGGCACTTTGAAGTCAGCGAGCAACTGGTTACCGAGGCCAAGGCATTCGGTGACGAAAAGGCGCTGAAGCTGGCCGAAGAAATCAACCCACGGATCAACGACATTACCCAGATTGCACTGGCCTTCAATGACCACTGCGAAAAAGGCGAATGCACCGACACCGAACGCTTCGCCGAAAAGCTGGGCAAACTGGGTAGCCTGCTGCACGAGCGCTTCGAGCTCGAGGACTGCCTGATCGAGGTGCTGCATACCGCGCACAAGGAAGAGGGCGCGGTCGAGGCCTGAGGGTCGGCGTCAGTCGCCGACCGCCAGCAGTTCTATCTCGAACACCAGTGGCGTGTAGGGCGCTATCAGGTCACCTGCGCCCTCGGCTCCGTAGGCTTGTGCAGACGGAATCACCAGGCGCCATTTCGACCCTGCCTTCATGTGCGGCAGCGCCACTTGCCAGCCTTCGATCACTGACTCCAGGTTGAACCACTGGGGTTGCTGGTTCTGGTCGAACACCGAACCGTCCGGCAACTTGCCCACATAGCGCACCTGCACCTTGCCATTGGCTTTGGGCTGCGCACCGCTACCACTTTTCAGTTCACTGTAAAGCACGCCTTCAGGCAGCTCGTGCACGCCGGCGCGTGCCCGTTCGTTGGCCATGAAGCGCGTTTCGACGGCCTGCAGTTTTGCCACTTCGGCTTGCTCGGCGGCACTGTTCGCCTGCTCGTCGTGCTGCTGGAGAATGGCCTGCATGCGCGCTTTACCGAGCTTCAAAGGCTCGTTCTGATAAGCCTGGCGTAGGCCGTCGACCAGCGCGTCCAGCTGCAAGCCCGGCACCTCCTGGCGCAGGCGCTCACCCAGGCTGGCGCCAAGGCTGTAGGCCAGATCATGATCGTTGGCGGGGGACGGTTCGGCGGCGGCCTGGGCGAAGGGAACCACCAGGCATAAGCCGAAAACAAGATAACGAGGCATGCTCAACTCCGAACTCAATAGCTGCGAAGTATGCCAGCCTTGCTGGCGTGATTTACCTAAATATCGGCAACGATTTGTTAAGCAACTACACTTGCACGGAGCTGCAAGATAACAACTTTGCCCAGGCATGCAACGCGGCGCTAATGAGACTGTCAACATGCCCTAGCGGCGGTAGCAGCAGAAGCATAGTATGAGCCGCAATCTCGTCAGCCAGGAGGTAAACCATGTCGGCCAAGAAGAAGCCAGTAAGTACGCCGTTACACCTGCTCCAGCAACTTTCGGGCAGCCTGCTCGAACACTTGGAAGATGCCTGCTCGCAAGCGCTGGCTGATGCGGAAAAACTGCTGGCCAAGTTGGAAAAGCAGCGTGGCAAGGCCCAGGAAAAACTGCACAACGGTCGCCTGAAGTTGCAGGACTCGGCCAAGGCAGGCAAAGCCAAGGCACAAGGTAAAGCACAGAAAGCGATTGGTGAACTTGAGTCGCTGCTGGACTCGCTCAAAGACCGCCAGACCCAAACCCGCACTTATATCCAGCAACTCAAACGCGATGCTCAGGAAAGCCTGAAACTGGCCCAGGGCGTTGGCAAAGTACGCGAGGCAGCTGGCAAGGCATTGGACCAGCGCGCGGTGACGGCCAAATCGGCCAAAGCGGCCAAGCCTGCTGCCGCAAACGCAAAAGCGCCTGCCAGGACCGCGGCCAAAACTGCTGCGAAGCCAGCCGCAAAACCTGCCGTCAAGGCGCCGGCGAAGGCCGCTGCTGCCAAAGCCCCAGCCCGCGGCGCTGCCGCCAAGCCAGCTGCGGCCAAGGCGCCCGCCAAAGCCGCCGCTGCCAAACCAGCCGCTGGCAAGGCCCCGGCAAGAACTGCTGCGGCTAAACCTGCTGCTGCCAAGGCCCCGGCAAAAACTGCTGCGGCTAAACCTGCAGCTGCCAAGGCCCCTGCCAAAGCTGCTGCTGCCAAGCCAGCCGCTGCCAAAGCCCCTGCCAAAGCTGCTGCTGCCAAAGCTCCGGCCAAAGCCGCCGCCGCCAAGCCTGCTGCCAAACCGGCCGCTGCCAAAGCACCGGCTAAAGCAACCGCCGCCAAGCCAGCTGCTGCAAAGCCTGCCGCTGCAAAGCCTGCCGCTAAACCTGCCGCCAAGGCTCCGGCCAAGGCACCAGCCAAACCTGCTGCCAAGCCAGCCGCCGCCAAGCCGGTCGCCAGCAAGCCAGCTGAAACCAAGCCGGCCGCGCCAGCCACCAGTGCAGCCGTGACCAACTCTGCAGGTCCTGCTACCTCGGCACCCGCAGCACCGGCCAGCGCTCCAGCTCAGTCGCCGTCTTCGGCTTCCTGAAGCGCTGCGGCCGCGACGCGCATCCGTTCTAGCGCGTCGTGGCCACAGGCCTGGTCGGGCGCCAGCCAGGCCAGCCAATCATCTGCGGGCCCGCGCGCGCCTGCAGGCCATTGCTGCGCACAGGCTTCAAGCCGTTGCAGCAACTCTTTCTCCGCTTGCAGTTCCAGGCCTTTCACCTGTTCACGCAATGCTGCCAGGTGTGGGTCTTGCTGCGCCGCCGTGCGCCATTGCCGGCGCAGCTCGCGTAGCGGCGTTACCACTTGGGTTTGCCAAGGTTGCGCGAGTGCGCGCAAGGCCTGCGCGCGCTCGGCATCCAGCGCAACCCCACGCCCTTGCAGCCACGTTGCACACAGCAGCAGGCAAACATCGCCGCCCAGCGCTTGCACGCTCAGGCAGGCCTCTTCAACGCCCGGCCTGGCATACAGGGCCAGGGCGTGATTCCACAGGTCGGTGTGCATCATTCCACTCACGCTCCGGGTCGAGGAAGCTGGTAGACTCCGCGACCATCATGATCAGACTATCCAACCTCACTTTACAGCGTGGTCCGCAGCGCTTGCTAGAAGGCGCCGAGATGACCCTGCACGCCGGTCACAAGGCCGGCCTGATCGGCGCCAATGGCGCCGGAAAATCCAGCCTCTTCGCGTTGCTGCGCGGTGAGCTGTCGCCCGACTCCGGCGACTGCCAACTGCCCGGTGACTGGCGCATTGCCCATATGCGGCAGGAGGTCGACACGCTCGACCGCCTGGCGGTGGACTATGTGCTGGATGGCGACGCGCGCCTGCGCAAGGTCCAGGCCGAGCTGGCCGTGGCCGAGACTGCGCACGACGGCACTGCCTTGGCACGCCTGCACAGTGAGCTTGAAAGCGCCGACGGCTATACCGCCGATGCCCGCGCGCGCAAATTGCTGGCCGGCCTTGGTTTCACCAACGAGCAGATGGACCGCCGCGTCGGCGACTTCTCCGGTGGCTGGCGGATGCGCCTGAACCTGGCCCAGGCGCTGATGTGCCCGTCCGACCTGTTGCTGCTCGACGAGCCGACCAACCACCTGGACCTCGATGCGATCCTGTGGCTCGAAGACTGGCTCAAGAGCTACCAGGGCACGTTGTTGCTGATTTCCCACGACCGCGATTTCCTCGATGCCGTGGTCGACCATGTGCTGCATGTCGAGCAGCGCAAGCTCAACCTGTACAAAGGCGGCTACACCGCCTTCGAACGCACTCGCGCAGAGCGCCTGGCGCAGCAGCAGCAAGCCTATGAGAAGCAGCAGGCCCAGCGCGCGCACATGGAAAAGTACATTGCCCGCTTCAAGGCCCAGGCCACCAAGGCCCGCCAGGCGCAGAGCCGGATCAAGGCCCTGGAGCGCATGGAAGAGCTGTCGGCGGCGCATGTCGATTCGCCGTTCGACTTCGTCTTCCGCGAGTCGCATAAAATTTCCAGCCCGCTGCTGAGCTTGTCCGAAGGCCGTCTCGGCTATGGCGACAAAGCCATCCTCGACAAGGTCAAGCTGCAGCTGGTGCCCGGTGCGCGGATCGGCCTGCTCGGCCCCAACGGCGCCGGCAAGTCGACCCTGATCAAGAACCTCGCGGGTGAGCTCGAGCCATTGTCGGGGCGCCTGGTGCTGGGTGAGAACCTGGCCGTTGGCTACTTCGCCCAGCACCAGCTCGACTCGCTGGATGACAAGGCCAGCCCGCTGTTGCACCTGCAGCGCATCGCGCCGACCGAGCGCGAGCAAACCTTGCGCGACTTCCTGGGCGGGTTCGACTTCCATGGCGACCGCGTCGACGAGCCGGTGGTGAACTTCTCCGGGGGTGAAAAGGCCCGCCTGGCCCTGGCCCTGATCGCCTGGGAACGACCGAACCTGTTGCTGCTCGACGAGCCGACCAACCACCTTGACCTGGAAATGCGCCTGGCGCTGACCATGGCATTGCAGGAGTTTGCCGGGGCAGTTGTGGTGGTTTCCCACGACCGTCACTTGCTCAAGAGCACTACCGACGATTTCCTGCTGGTGGCCGATGGCAAGGTCGACACCTTCGATGGCGACCTGGACGACTACAGTCGCTGGCTGGTCGAGTACCGCCAGCGCAGCGCGCCGGTGAGCAACGCGCCGGTCAACCCGGACAAGACCGACAAGAAGGCCCAGCGCCAGGCCGCAGCAGCCCTGCGCCAGCAACTGGCTCCGCACAAGAAGGCTGCCGACAAGCTTGAGGCCGAGCTCAACCAGGTGCATGCGCAACTGGCCGAGATCGAAACCGCATTGGGCGACAGCGGCCTGTACGACGCGGCGCGCAAGGACGAACTGCGCGATCTGCTGGCACGCCAGACCAAGCTCAAGCAGCGCGAAAGCGAGCTTGAAGAGGGCTGGATGGAGGCGCTGGAGACGTTGGAAAGCATGCAGGCCGAGCTGGAAGCACTGTCCTGATTTGATGTCGCCAGTGCCGGCGCCTTAGCGGGGCAAGCCCGCTCCCACATCACTATGCTTTTGTGGGCGCGGGGTTGCCCCGCGAGGGCGCTGGCGTGGCAACAAAAATCCCACAGAATTTGCTGGTCATTTTTTCGCCAACACTTTAGCTTAACGTTTTGCAACATATGTTCGAGCGAGGTGTGTGATGTCGATGGAAGTGTGGTTAGGCTTCTTTGCCGCGTGTTGGGTGATCAGCCTTTCACCAGGGGCCGGGGCAATCGCCTCGATGTCCAGCGGCCTGCAATATGGTTTCTGGCGCGGTTACTGGAACGCACTAGGCCTGCAGATCGGCCTGATCGTGCAGATCGCCATCATCGCCGCCGGTGTCGGCGCCATCCTCGCGGCTTCCGCCACTGCCTTCACCCTCATCAAGTGGTTTGGTGTCGCCTACCTGGTGTACCTCGCCTACAAGCAATGGCGTGCGTTGCCGATGGACATGACCGAAGAATCCGGCGTGCGCCCCATCGGCAAACCGCTTAGCCTGGTGTTCCGAGGTTTCTTGGTCAACGTCAGCAACCCCAAGGCGCTGGTGTTCATGCTGGCGGTGCTGCCGCAGTTCATCAACCCGCATGCGCCGCTGTTGCCGCAGTATGTCGCGATCACCGTGACCATGATCAGCGTCGACCTGCTGGTGATGGCGGGTTACACCGGCCTGGCTTCTCGGGTGCTGCGCCTGCTGCGTACGCCCAAGCAGCAGAAGCGCCTGAACCGTACCTTTGCCGGTCTGTTCATTGGTGCGGCGACGTTCCTGGCAACGCTTCGCCGCGCGCCGATCTGATGGATTGCAGGGGCCTCGATGAGGCCCCTGTCATTTCGGCCTTTCCATCATCCCCTTGAGCAAATCCAGCGGCATTGGAAACACGATGGTCGAGCTCTTGTCGCCAGCAATAGACCCCAGCGTCTGCATGTAACGCAACTGCATGGCCCCTGGCTCCTTGCTGAGCATCTGCGCGGCCTGCATCAACTTTTCCGATGCCTGCAATTCGCCCTCGGCGTGAATCACCTTTGCCCGGCGTTCACGTTCGGCCTCGGCCTGGCGGGCAATGGCGCGGACCATCGATTCGTTGAGGTCGACGTGCTTGATCTCGACATTGGCCACCTTGATGCCCCAGGCATCGGTCTGCGCGTCCAGTACCTGGCGGATATCCAGGTTCAGCTGTTCACGCTCGGCCAGCAGTTCGTCCAGCTCATGCTTGCCCAACACCGCACGCAGGGTGGTCTGGGCGAGCTGGCTGGTAGCGACCAGAAAGTCCTCGACCTGGATGATCGCCTTCTGCGGGTCGAGCACGCGAAAGTACAGCACCGCATTGACCTTCACTGACACGTTGTCGCGGGTGATCACATCCTGTGGCGGCACATCCAGCACCACGGTACGCAAATCGACCCTGACCATCTGTTGAATCACCGGGATCAGCAGGATCAACCCAGGCCCCTTCACCTGCCAGAAACGCCCCAGCTGGAACACCACGCCGCGCTCGTACTCTCGCAGGATGCGAAATGCCGACAGCAGCAACACGCCCAGCAGCATGAGCAGGGCGCCGAAACCCAATTGCATGAACATCGTCATTCTCCTTGCGCGGAAGGGGCGGCAGCGCTGACTTCCAGCGTCACGCCGTGGCGTGCGGTCACCCGCACGTGCTGGCCGAGCTGCAGCGGCGTGGTGCACTGGACCTGCCATTGTTCGCCCTGGGCCTGTACCGAACCGCAGAACGGGTTGTCTGCCACCACCTGGGTAACGCTGACCAGGCTGCCGACCAGGCCAGCGTCGGGGCTCACCAGTGCGCGCCTGCGGGTCTTCAGCGCCATGCCCAGCACGCCGCCGATCAGCAGTGCCGAGAGCAGCGCCAGGCTGCCAATCAGTGCCAGTGGGATGCCGAAGCCGGGGGCGTCGGTGTCCATCAGGATCACTGCGCCCACCACGAACGCCACGATGCCGCCAAAGCCGACCACGCCAAAACTGGGCAGAAACGCCTCGGCGATCATGAAGACGATACCGAGCAGGATCAGCGCCAAGCCAGCGATGCTCACCGGCAGCAGCTGCAGGGCATACAGCGCCAGCAGCAGGCAGATGCCGCCGACCACGCCGCCCACGCTTGAGCCAGGGTTCATGAACTCGAACAGCAGCCCATAGACGCCGATCATGATCAGGATCAGCGCCACGCTGGGGTTGGTGATCACCGCCAGCACGCGCGTGCGCCAGTCGGGCAGGTGCTCGACCACATTGGCGTCGCGGGTTTGCAGCAGGCGCGGCTGGTCAGCGGCGATCAGGGTCTTGCCGTGGAGCTGGCGCAGCAGGTCTGGCACGTCGTTGGCCACCAGGTCGATCACCTTCTGCTTGAGCGCCTCGCTGGCCGACAGGCTTACGGCCTCGCGCACGGCTTTTTCCGCCCAGTCGGCATTACGCCCGCGCAACTGCGCCAGGCCACGGATATACGCGGCGGCATCGTTGACCTGTTTGCGAGCGAGGGTTGCCTCATCGCTGTTCGCTTCGGCCTTGTCATCCTTGGGCGCGCCCGGTGTGCCGCCAATCTGTACCGGTGTGGCTGCGCCCAGGTTGGTGCCGGGCGCCATGGCTGCGACGTGGCTGGCGTAGAGGATGTAGGTGCCGGCGCTGGCGGCACGTGCGCCGCCAGGGGCAACGTAACTGGCAACCGGCACGGGGCTGGCGAGGATCGCCTTGATGATCTGGCGCATGGCGCTGTCCAGGCCGCCGGGGGTGTCCATACGGATCACCACCAGTTGCGCGCCCTGACCCCGGGCCTGGTCCAGGCCACGGAGCACGTAGTCGGCACTGGCAGGGCCGATGGCACCGTCGACGCTCAGTACCCAGACGGCCCCAGGCGCGGCCTGGCCGCCCGGGGCGAGGCCGAGCATCAGCACCAGCAACCACCAGCGCCAGCAGCGAGCGATCACCTGTCGTCACCTGGTTAGCCTCTATACCCCAAGTTTAGTCATGCCTGCCCGGGCACGGCCTAAAATTGGAGAGGGGGGCTAAACCGGAGGTGCATCATGCGTATGGCCAAGACCCTGCAGCAGCGCCTGGACCAGGCCAACTGCGATTACGACATCATTCCCCACCCGCACTCGGCAACCAGCCTCGAGTCGGCGCGCACCGCCGGGGTACCCGCCGAGCGGGTCGCCAAGTCGGTCATGCTCGACGACCGCCATGGCAACTACATCATGGCGGTACTGCCGGCCAATCGGCACCTGGACATGAGCAAGGTGCGCATGTCCGGCGCCTGGCAACTCACCCGCGAAAGCGGCCTGCCGAGCCTGTTCGGCGATTGCGAACGTGGCGCCATCCCTGCAATGGGTGATGCTTACCAGATAAAGATGCTGCTCGATTCGAGTCTTACCCGCCAGGGCGATGTCTACCTGGAGGCAGGTGATCACGATCACCTTATCCACATGAGCATGGAGCAGTACCTGAAACTGGTACCGCAAGCCGAAGTACGCGAGCTGTGCTGATGTTCTCAAACCAATGCCGGGCCGGCGTCGTGGACGGCTCGCCCGGTACAGAGGAGGATTCATGGAAGCACCTACCCATCACTTTTCCGACCTGTTCAAGCAATTGGGCCTACCCGATGATCCCCAGAGCATCGACCAGTTCATCACCAGTCATTCCCCGTTGAAAAACGAAATCAAGCTGGTGGATGCGCCGTTCTGGACCGACTCCCAGCGGGCTTTTCTCAAGGAAAGCATCATTGAGGACTCCGATTGGGCGGTGCCCTTCGATCAACTCAACGAAGCATTGCGCCGCCCCCGAAAATAAAGCGCCGAGCGGCACCTGACGACTGATTGGCCGTTGCTATGCTCAGGAAAACAATAAGGGGATAGGCGCCATGAAAGATCCCTACGCACCAGGTTTCTGGTGCTCCGTGACGATCCTGGGCACGCTGACGGCTGGTTACTTCTACGGTATCCGCCATACGCACCAGATGAACCAGGCGGTGCAGTTCCTGTATGCCGCTGCCGCGGTCACCGCGGCAGCGGCATTGCTGGCGCTGACCTGGATTGCCTGGCAGCAACTGCACCTGAACAAGCGCGAAGTGATCCAGGGGCGAACGTTGCTCACCATCTGGAACACCAAGGTTGCGCTGCGCCGGGTCGAGACGGTGTTCGACCGCTATTTCTGGGGCAGCTACTGGCACTCCGGGCGCACCTTCGAGGAGGTGATGGGCGAGCTCAAGGGCACGCCGCTGGAGCAGAGCCTGGATGCGTTGAAACGCCAGTGCCGGGTGCTCGACCGCGAGATTCACGACCATCATCACCACTGGCTGGCCAACGCCCGCGACTTGTCCAGCGTGGCCACGGCCATGGCGCGCGAGCGCTACCAGCTCGACCTGTGCGAACCCTCAAGCAATGGCCATGGCAACACGGCGGTGCTCAATCGAGACCTGGAAGTGCTGGTGTACACCTGGTCGGCGCGCCTGCGCAGCTTCGACCATCAGCTGGATGAGCTGGAGCGCGCCTACCACTGAAGCTGATCATTCGCCGCGGATGTATTGCTCCAGCTGCGCAATCAGGTTGGCCTGTTCGGCGATGGTCTCTTTGACCAGGTCGCCAATCGACAGCAGGCCGAGCAGCTCGCCATTGCTGACCACCGGCAGGTGGCGCAGGTGGCGGTTGGTCATGAGGTTCATGCAGTACTCGAGGTTTTGCTTCGGTTCGACCGTGACCACGGGTGCGCTCATGATTTCCCGCACCGGGGTAGCCGCCGAAGAGCGGCCCTTGAGTACCAGTTTACGGGCGTAGTCTCGTTCGCTGACGATCCCCACCACCTGGTTGTTCTCCACAACAGGCAGCGCACCGACGTTTTTCTCCGCCAGCATTTTCAGGGCGTCGAGCACCGAGTCATCAGGGCCGATGGTGTACACGGTCTGGTGCTGGGACTTGGTCTTGAGGATTTGTTCGACGTTCTTCATACAGGCCTCTGCGGGTGGAGAAAACGGGCTCTTTGTGTAAATAAAGCATCCTGCACGCCAGCCTGCACGGCAATGCAGGAAACGGCATCGAGTCGATTGAAAAACGTCATGGACGATTGTCTCTGCCGGCCTCTTCGCGGCTAGCTTAAAGCTTAGGCATTTGCCCGATCCGGGCGACCATCTCGCTCACCACCTGCAAGTCCAGCATGAACTGCTCCACGGTCTTGAACTCGTTGTCGTTGTGCCCGGTGTACTTCACGTCTGGCATGGCCAGGCCGAACTGCACGCCGTTGGGCAAGTCATGTACCGAGGTGGCGCCGGCGGAGGTGCCGAACTCATGTTTCATGCCCAGGTTCTCGCTGGCCACATCGAGCAGGGCCTTGACCCATTCGCCTTCGGGGTTACGGTACATCGGCTCGTCGAGGCTGTAGTCGAAAGCGACCGAGGTGTGGCTCTGGCGTGTCCATTTACCCAGCTTGTCGGCCAGTTCGTCCTTGATCGTGGCCAGCGGCTTGCCTTTGGGAATGCGCAGGTTGACTGCCAGCTTCAGGCCTTTTTCGTTCACGCCGACAAAGGTCAGCGATGCGGTCAGCGGGCCCATGAACTCATCCTTGAAATCCACCCCGAGTTTCTTGCCCAGGTAATCCAGGCCCCAGTTGTCGGCGGCGTAGCGGGCGGCATCGGTGAAGTGGTTGTGCTTGAGCGGCACCTGCTTGCCCAGGCCGTTGATGAAGCCGAGCATGCGTGCCACCGGGTTGACCCCGGACTCGGGCTCGGACGAATGGGCCGAGACGCCAGTTACGGTGAGCAGCACGTTCTTGCCATCGACCTTGGCCGCGATGCTGAAGTCGCCGCCGTTTGCCTTCACGTATTCGGTACCGGCTTTTTCAAGCTGCTTGGCCAATTGTGCTGGATTGTCGCTGACCAGGGTCGCCACCGAGGTGGTCGGGATCTGGTTGGTCGCCAGGCCGCCGGTGAGGTTGACGATCTCTGCGCCCTTGCCGCTGCCCGGGCGTTTGGCGAAGCTCGCCATGACTGTGCCGTAGCCTTTTTCGGCGATCACCACCGGGTAACCGCCATCGAGCGCCAGGTTGTAGGCGGGCGTGGGGTTGCGTTCGAAGTAGTAGGGAATGGCGTCGCCGCTGGTTTCTTCAGTGGTGTCGATCAGCAGCTTGAACTGCCGGGCCAGCGGCAGGTTTTCGTCTTTTGCCACTTTCAGCGCGTACAGCGCTACGACGATGCCGTTCTTGTCGTCCTCAGTGCCGCGGCCGTACATGCGGTCACCTACCAGCGTGACCTTGAACGGGTCGAGTTGGGTGCCGTCATCCAGCTTCCAGTTGTCCGGGTTGACCGGCACGACGTCGGCGTGAGCATGGATGCCGACCACTTCCTGGCCGGCACCTAGCGAGACCTCGTAGACGCGGTTGTCGACGTTGCGGAAAGCCAGGCCAAAGCCCTCGGCCAGCGCTTTGATCTTGTCGGCGATCTTCAGGAACTCGGGGTTCTCGTGCTGGGGTACGCCGTCGACGCTGAAGGTGGGAATCGCCACCAGTTCGCGTAGGGTTTGCGTGGCAGCCTTGCCATATTTGATTCGGGTGTACAGGCCGAGCAGGCGGTTGATTTCGTTCTGCTGCTCGGCGTCGAGCGCTGTGCCAGCCAGGTAAGCGTCGAGGGTCGCGCCAAGGTTGTCGGCCTTGGCCTGTTCGCTACCTTTGAGCTTGCCGAGGAACTGCTTGAAGTCGCTGGGCTCGCTGCCGTCGAAGGCTTTGACGATGGCGGCGGACTGCTGTTGGGTGAGGTTGGCCTGGGCCGGTGCGGTGTAGATCCCCAGGCTGGCCAGCATTAGGGAGGCGGCGCATAACTTTTTCAGGTGCATTTCTGATCGCATTCCATGCAGGTTGTTGAAGGGTGCCCGTTTACGCAAACGGGAAGGCCTTCACGCTAACACCAACGGTATGCTTTCCGGGAGAGGGGCGATCGTGACGACATGCACAACTCAACAGTGCGGTAAGTGCACTCCGATGGGCCTGCTTTACGACAGGCTCTCCCAGAATGGGTCCAGCTTCCAATCTTCAGGGAAGCCCATCGCTTCATGGTTGATGCCGGGGAATTCGGACAACAACGCCTGAAGTCGTATGCCCCAACAGGTATCAGGGCTGACTTTGGCCATCAAGAGGTTGAGAATGCAAAGCACGGTGAACACTCGGGAATGCTGACCAGGCTTCTGCAAATGTTCAGGCCAGGGAAAACTTGCCTTGCGTGGCAGTTCTGGTCGTATGCCAAGCTCGCGGTTCCACAAACGGGCATGATGTGCACAGATATTACGGATTGTGGTCAGGGTATGCAGCCAAGACTGCAACAAGGGGCCGGGAAGGCCCAGCCGACGCGCAATTGCCTTGCGATCGGTGTCTTTAGCCAACCCCTTGAACAGATGCGAGAGGTCCCCGAGCGTAATTTCCTCCATGGCTGCCCAGGCCGGCATCAACTCAGGGTTGTCGTAGCTCAGTGCGTAGTGACGCGCATAGCTTTCCTTGGCACGCAGTTTTTTCAACTGAGCCTTGCGCGAGTCTGAGGCATGAGAGCGCTCGATGCGTTGGCACTCACGAGCGTGATCCTGACGTGCTTTGGTTTGTTTGCCGCGAATGGTGTCGAGCAGGTTGTGATGACGGTAGTCATGCTGGAAAAGCGCCTCCTGCAAGTGCCAATGTGACCCGTGCGCGGGCCCCATGTGATTGCTGACTGCCGCCCGTGTGGCGACCTCTATGCGTTCGATTGCATCGATGGTGAGCAAGCGCAAGCGCCGGTCAAACTCATACAGATGAGTGAGTGCCCGCAGCCGTGTACCTGGCTTGAAACGATGCTCAGCGTCATCAGGTAATTGAAAGGGACGCATGTAGGGCGTGAGGCGAAAGAAACTCACTGCTTCGAGAAAACAGCGCGCTTTGCTTTCATCCTGGATAGTCAGACCGCGATGCAGCAGCAGGTCCAATTGTGCGGGAACATCGATCGCAGGTTTGCAGAATGGCTTCATGCTTGACCCGTTCGGGCAAAAAAAACCCGCTCAATTTGTGCATAGCTGCCGAGGCAGCCATAGGCATGGCGGGTGTGTTGCGCGAGAGAATAGGTAGCACGAGCCAGCTTGGCAAGGTTTTTACCGTCAGCTCCACCCTTGAATATGTAACAAGTCAAATGCGCGCAGAGACGAAAAAGCCCCGGGCATAGGCCCAGGGCTTTTTGAAGATGGCGCACTCGGCGGGATTCGAACCCACGACCCCTGCCTTCGGAGGGCAGTACTCTATCCAGCTGAGCTACGAGTGCAACGCGCACGCATGATACCCATCTCGATCGGCGACGTCCATCGCCTTGATCTGTGGCTGTTTTTCCCCCGGTGCAAGCACCGCCAAAACATCTATCCATATGCAATAACAGTATTTCCCCGCCCATTCTTATGCCGGCTATCCTCTGGTTACAACTTGTTATAACAAGTCACTCATCAGTGAAGAGAACCATGGCCGAACTGCTCCCCCTGTCCCCGGTACCGCTCTATACCCAGCTCAAGGAGCTGCTGCGCGAGCGCATTCTCGACGGCACCTACGCGCCGCACAGCCGCATGCCCTCGGAGAGCGAGCTGGGCAAGGCGTTCGATGTCAGCCGCATCACCGTGCGCCAGGCGCTGGGCGACCTGCAGAAAGAGGGGCTGATCTTCAAGATCCATGGCAAAGGTACCTTCGTTGCCAAACCCAAGGCGTTCCAGAACGTCAGCACCCTGCAGGGCCTGGCCGAGTCGATGACGCAGATGGGCTATGAAGTGTTGAACCGCCTGCGCAGCTTGCGCCATGTGCCGGCCAACGCGCTGGTGGCCACGCGGCTGCAGGTTCAGGAGGGTAGCCTGGTCACCGAGATCCGCCGGGTCCGCCTGATCAACCGCGAGCCGGTGTCGCTGGAGATCACCTGGCTGCCCAAGGCCGTCGGCGAGAAGCTGGAAAAGGCCGACCTGGTTACCCGCGACATCTTCCTGCTGCTGGAAAACGACTGCGGCATCGCGCTCGGCCACGCCGACCTGGCCATCGATGCGGTGCTGGCCGACAGCGACCTGACGCAGGCGCTGGAGGTGGAAGAGGGCTCGCCGATCATGCGCATCGAGCGCCTTACCCATGCTGCCGACGGCACGCCGCTGGACTTCGAACACCTCTATTACCGCGGCGATGCGTTCCAGTACCGCCTGCGCATCGACCGCCAGAAGGGGGGCAAGGCATGATCATCGAGACCCAGGACTACGACATCATCATCATTGGTGGCGGCACCGCCGGCCCAATGGCGGCGATCAAGGCCAAGGAGCAGGACAAAAGCTTGCGCGTCCTGCTGCTGGACAAGGCCAACGTCAAGCGCAGCGGTGCCATCAGCATGGGCATGGACGGCCTGAACAACGCGATCATCCCTGGCCACGCCACGCCCGAGCAGTACACCAAGGAAATTACCGTGGCCAATGACGGCATCGTCAACCAGGCCGCCGTGCACGCCTATGCCACCCACAGTTTCGAAACCATCGAGCAGCTCGACCGCTGGGGTGTGAAGTTCGAGAAGGACGAAACCGGTGACTACGCGGTGAAGAAGGTCCACCACATGGGTGCCTACGTGCTGCCCATGCCCGAAGGCCATGACATCAAGAAGGTGCTCTACCGCCAGCTCAAGCGCGCCCGGGTAGAGATCAGCAACCGCATGGTGTGCACCCGTGTGCTGCTCGATGGCGAAGGCGCCGCCGCAGGTGTACTCGGTTTCGATTGCCGCAGCGGCGAGTTCCGAGTGGTGCGCGCCAAGGCGGTGATCCTCGCCTGTGGCGCAGCAGGGCGCCTGGGCCTGCCGTCGTCGGGTTACCTGATGGGCACCTACGAAAACCCTACCAACGCCGGCGACGGCTATGCCATGGCCTACCACGCGGGGGCAGAACTGGCCAACCTCGAGTGCTTCCAGATCAACCCGCTGATCAAGGACTACAACGGCCCGGCCTGTGCCTATGTGACCGGCCCGCTGGGCGGGTATACCGCCAACAGCAAGGGCGAGCGCTTCATCGAGTGCGACTACTGGAGCGGGCAGATGATGTGGGAGTTCCATCAGGAGCTCGAAGGTGGCAATGGCCCGGTGTTTCTCAAGCTCGATCACCTGGCCGAGGAAACCATCCAGAACATCGAGGAGATCCTGCACAGCAACGAACGCCCCAGCCGCGGCCAGTTTCATGCCGGGCGCGGCACCGATTACCGCCAGCACATGGTCGAGATGCACATCTCCGAAATCGGCTTCTGCTCCGGGCATTCGGCTTCGGGGGTGTGGGTCAACGAGAAGGCCGAGACCAGCGTCAAAGGCCTGTACGCCGCAGGCGACATGGCAGCGGTGCCGCACAACTACATGCTCGGCGCGTTCACCTATGGCTGGTTTGCCGGGGTGAACGCCGCGCACTACGTGGCTGGGCGCGAACTGGCCGAGGTGGATGTTGCCCAGGTCGAGCGCGAGCGTGAACGCGTGTTCGCGCCGTTGCACCGCGAGCACGGCCTGCCGCCGGCGCAGGTCGAGTACAAGCTGCGGCGCATGGTCAACGACTACCTGCAGCCGCCAAAGGTGACCAAGAAGATGGAGATTGGCCTGGTGCGCTTTGCCGAGATCGAGCGCGACCTCGAGCAGATGAAGGCCAACAACCCCCACGAACTGATGCGCGCGATGGAAGTGTCGGTGATCCGCGACTGTGCCGAAATGGCCGCCCGCGCTTCGCTGTTCCGCGAAGAAAGCCGCTGGGGCCTGTACCACCACCGGGTTGATTTCCCCGAGCGTAATGACGGTGAGTGGTTCTGCCATTGCCACCTGAAGAAGGGCGACGACGGCGAGATGACCAGCTTCAAGAAAGCCGTCGAGCCCTACTTGATCGCTTTGGATGCCGATGAGCAGACCGCCTATGACCGGCTACGGGTCAAGGCCGATGCCGCATGAACAACGCAGCTCCCACAGGGGAATGTGGAAACCTCTAGATAAAGGGTGCCTATACAGGCCCCAAGGAAACCGTGACATGGCCTACCAGCCGCAAGAGATCTTCTTCCGCAGCAGCGCCCCAGTGACCATCGACGAAGACAAGTGCATCGCCGAAAAAGGCTGCACCGTGTGCGTCGAGGTGTGCCCCATGGACCTGCTGGCCATCAACCCGGCCACGCAGAAGGCTTACATGGCCTTCGACGAGTGCTGGTACTGCATGCCCTGCGAGAAGGATTGCCCCACCGGTGCGGTGAAAGTCGACATCCCGTACCTGCTGCGCTGACCCCCAGGCCATCCGGCGAACCACCGGACGCCCTCCTGCACTGCCCCTCGTTTCCCACCACCCAAACCTGGTGGCGGAGACGATTCCAATACCTGAAACGATTCGAGGGGAACACCCATGCGCCTTGTAGCAACCGTGGCCGGCCTCGCGCTGGCGCTCGCTGGCTTGAACGCCAGCGCCGAGACCATTCGGGTCGCCATCGGCACCCAGGACACCACCATCAACTGCGCCACCGGCGGCCTGCTGATTCGTGAACTGGGCCTGCTGGAGAAATACCTGCCGCATGACGGCAAGTACAAAGATGCGCAGTACCAGATTGAGTGGAAGAACTTCACCAGTGGCGCGCCGCTGACCAACGAGATGGTTGCCGGCAAGCTGGACTTCGGCGCCATGGCCGACTTCCCCGGCTCGTTCAATGGCGTTGCCCACCTGGACGCCGGCAAGCGCAGCCTGTTCATCAGTGTGCTGTCGGGCAGCGTGCAGGGCAGCGGCAACGGCATCGTCGTGCCGGCGGCCTCTGCCGTGCAATCGCTGAGCGAGCTCAAGGGCAAGACCATTTCCGTGCCGTTCGCCTCCACCGCTCACGGCATGCTGCTGCGCGCCGTCGCCGCGCAGGGCTGGGACCCGCAGAAAGACGTGCGGATCATCGCCCAGGCCCCGGAAATTGCAGGGTCGGCCCTGCGCAGCAACCGCATCGAAGCGCACGCCGACTTCGTGCCGTTCGCCGAGCTGTTCCCCAACCGAGGCTTCGCCCGCAAGATCTACGATGGCGCCCAGGCCAACGCGCCGACCTTCCATGGCGCCCTGGTCGATGCCGGCTACGCCAAGCAGTACCCCGAAGTGGTCACCGCCTACCTGCGCGCCAGCCTGGAGGCAGACCGCCTGATTGCCGCCGAACCCGAGAAGTACAGCGAGCTGATCGAGAAGGTCACCGGCATCGAAGCCGAGGTCAATTATCTGTTCCACGGCCCACTCGGCCTGCAGACCCGCGACCTGACCTGGAAGCCTGAATACCGCAAGGCGGTCGCGACCTCCATCGACACCCTCAAGCTGCTGAAAAAGACCGACCGCGGGCTCGACACCCAGCAGTTCATCGACGACCAGTACATCCGCGCCGCCTTCAAGCAGGCGGGTGTGGACTACGACAAGGCCCTTGGCAACTACGCGCCGCTGCCGCTCAAGGCGGTTGATGCGCTGACCGGCAAACCGATCACCGATTTCAGCCGGCTGGCGCAGATATGGGTACGCGGTGAAGACAAGGTGCGCCACTACGCATCCCCGGAGGCCGCCCTCGGTGCCCTGGCCCAGCTGGAACAAGAGGGCAAGGACATACGCGCCATCTACGCCCAGGCTGCCGACAGCGGCATCAAGTTGCTGGCCAACCAGGCCTGGTTCGTGCGCAAAGGCAATGGCGAGCTGGCCGCCTTCCTGCTCAAGGACCAGGCCGAACAGTACGCCAAGGCCCACGGCGGTGAGGCGCTGGACTTCGTCAGCGCCAACCAGAAGCTGGTCGCCCAGCGCTGACCCGGAGGCATCGTCATGACCCGCGACCTCAAGCGTTGGCCCGTGCGCCTTGCATCCTTGCTGGCCTGCCTGCTGTTCTGGCAGGTGGCAGCCAATGCCAGGCTCGATTTCGGGCTGTTCACCTTCACCTATGTACCCACGCCCAGCGCGGTGTTGGATGCAGCCTGGCAACTGCTTACCGGCAATGCCCTGCTGGCGCACCTGGGCAGCAGCCTGGCGCGGGTGTTTCTCGGCTATGGCGTCGCGGCACTCCTGGGCGTGGTCCTTGGGCTGCTGATCGGCCGCTCCAGATGGGCCGAGGACACGCTGCTGCCGCCGCTGGAAGTGCTGCGGCCGATCCCGGCAGTGGCCTGGATCCCGCTGGCGATCCTGATGTTCCCGTCGTCCGAGCTGTCGATGGTGTTCATCACCTTCACCGGTGCGCTGTTCCCGATCCTGCTAAACACCGTGCATGGCGTCGAGGCCGTCGACCCGCGCCTGGTCGCCTCGGCGCGCAGCCTGGGGGCAGGGCGTTGGGCGATCCTGCGTGAGGTGGTGTTGCCGGGTGCACTGCCGAGCATCGTCACCGGCCTTGCCATCGGCATGGGCACCTCATGGTTCTGCCTGGTCACCGCCGAGATGATCTCCGGGCAGTTCGGCATCGGCTATTACACCTGGGAGTCGTACACCTTGCAGAACTACCCCGACATCATCGTCGGCATGTTGCTGATCGGCGTGCTGGGCATGGGCAGCAGTGCCCTGGTCAAGCACCTCGGCGCATTGGCAACGCCCTGGTATCGCACGCGGAGGGCTGCCTGATGAGCAGTTATCAACAGGCGCCAGAGCCCGGGCGTATCGAAGGCCGGGGCTTGTCGATCCGCCTGGGGCAGGGCGTCGATGCCTTCGAAGCAGTACAGCGCCTGGACTTTACCGTCGCCCCTGGCGAGTTCGTGTGCATCCTGGGGCCGTCCGGCTGCGGCAAGTCGACCTTGCTCGGCGCATTGGCCGGGCACTTGGTACCCAGCACTGGCCACCTGACCGTAGACGACCAGGTGATAGACGGGCCTTCGCCGCAGCGCGGCATGGTGTTCCAGCATCACACGCTGCTGCCCTGGCGCAGCGTGCTCGATAACGTCGCCTTCGGCCTGAAGATGCAAGGCCTGGGCAAGGCCGATCGGCAGCGCCAAGCCCATGAAATGCTGCAGTTGGTCGGCTTGGCCGACTTCGCCTCGCGCTGGCCGAGCCAGCTGTCCGGCGGCATGCAGCAGCGTGCAGAGATCGCCCGGGTGTTGATCAATCGCCCCCGCCTGTTGCTCATGGACGAACCTTTCGGCGCCCTCGATGCGCAAACCCGCGCGCGGATGCAGGAGCTGCTGCTGGATATCTGGGCGCGCATCCGCACCACCGTGGTGTTTGTCACCCACGACATCGACGAAGCCTTGTTTCTGGCCGACCGCATCCTGGTGATGAGCACGCGCCCGGGTCGCTTCATCGAAGACTTGCGCCTGGACTTCCCACGGCCGCGCCGCGCCAGTTTGCTGACCAGCCCGGCATTCACCCACCTCAAGCGTCACTGCCTGGCATTGCTACGCCACGAAGACGGCCGCGAACTGCCGCGCCTGACGCCGCTAGGCCTGCCGGACACTGACCACCCACCGCTACGGATCGCGCTATGACCGAACGACACACTGACAACCCCGACATCCTTGCCCTGCTGCCTCGCCTTGAAGCCGACGATGCCGGCGTGCGGCGCATCGCCCTGATCGAACTGGCCGACCTGGAAGACCCGCAGGGCTTGCCTTGGTTGACCGATGCGCTGCTGGTCGACGCGGCCGACGAAGTTCGTACAGAAGCCGCGCGGCTGCTGGAAGCCTGGGAACAACCCGAGGTGGTGCAGGCCCTTTGCGCCGCCCTGGCCGATGCCGCCGAGCCGGTACGCCTGGCCGCCGCGCAGAGCCTCAGCGAGCTCAAGAGCCTGGAAGCCGGCCAGTTGATTCTGCCGTGGGTGAAGCACGCCGATGCCTTCGTGCGCGCCAGTGCCCTGCGGGCCTTGCGCGAGTTGCGCCTGGAAGATGCGGCCGCACCGGCGTTGCTTGCGCTGGCGGATGATGATGCGGCTGTGCGACGTGAGGCAGTGGGCATTCTTGGCTGGCTCAAGCACCAGCCCGCGTTGCCGGCGCTGGCAAGGCTCGCCGAGGCTGAGCCGGACACCGAAGTGCGTCGCGCGGCCATTGGCGCGCTGGGCCTTGCCCGTGACAGCGCGGTGCTGCCGGCGCTGGTGGCAGCGTTGAACGATGCGGCCTGGCAAGTACGCGAAGAAGCCGCCACCACCTTGGGCAAAGTGGGCCAGGAGCAGGCGGGCCCGGCGCTGGTGGATGCGCTTGGCGATGGCTTCTGGCAGGTACGTTTGCGGGCGGCTCGTTCGCTGGGCCGACTGCGTTATGCCGCAGCTCTGGATGCACTTGGCGAGCTGCTCGGCCATGGCATCGCCAACTTGCGCAAGGAAGCCGCCCTCGCCTTGGGTGAGCTGGGCCAGGCGCGTGCCTTGCCGGTGCTGCAGGCCGCCGAAGCCGATAGCGACCCCGAGGTGCGCAAGGCCGTGCGTATTGCCCTGGCACAACTGCGCGGGGCAGCGTGATGAACGCGCCGGCGGCAATCCGCAACCTGCGTGGGCCCGGGCAGCTGGTGCTGCAGTGGGAGGATGGCGAGCACAGCATCTGCCATGCCCGCCTGCGTGGTGCCTGCCCCTGTTCGCAATGCCGCGCGGCGCGCTTGTCGGGCGGCATCAGTGTGGTGCGCGATGATGTGCGCATCGAGCGGGTCGAGCCGCAAGGTTATGGCGTGCAACTGGTGTTCAGCGATGGGCATGAGCGGGGTATTTATCCATGGCCGTACCTGCGCGAGCTTGGGTGAATCCACCGGCCCCATCGCCGGCAAGCCGGCTCCCACAGGTAATTCACTGAGCCCTGGAACGGTGCAATACCTGTGGGAGCCGGCTTGCCGGCGATGGGGCCAGTGGGTTTCACAGAGCAATCAGCTCGGGCCGCAACCCTTCCACCCGCCGCGCGGGCGGCGGCAGATACCCACCATCACCTGTGATCTGGTGCAGCACCTTCTCGCGTAACCCATGCAGCGCCACGCCGGTGCGCAACCGCGGATGCGGCAGGTCGATTTCAACCACCGACTTGATCCGCCCTGGGCGCGGCTCCAGCACCACCACTCGATCAGCCAGGTACGTCGCTTCCTCGGCATCGTGCGTCACCAGCAATGTGGTGATGCCGGCACGTTCGCGGATGGCCAGCAACTCATCCTGCAGTTGCTGGCGGGTCAATGCATCGAGCGCACCGAATGGCTCGTCCAGCAGCAGGATCCGCGGGCTTGCCACCAGCCCCCGGGCAATCGCCACACGTTGCGCCATGCCCCCGGACAGCTGGTGCGGGTACGCCGATTCGAAGCCCACCAGGCCCACCAGCAGCACGAACTCATGCACCCGGCGGGCACGTTCGCCTTGGGTCAGGTGCTCGTTGACCAGGCCCAGGGCAATGTTCTGTTCCACGGTCAGCCATGGAAACAAGCGGTGCTCCTGGAACACGATGCCACGCTCGCCACCGATGCCGCTGACTGGTTTGCCATCCACGCGGATGCTGCCGCTGTAATCGGTGTCCAGCCCCACCAGCAGGCGCAGCAGGGTGGACTTGCCGCAGCCGGAGGCGCCGACGATGGCGATGAATTCGCCTTCGTTGATGGCCAGGTTGAAGTTGCGGATCGCTTCGAAGGGCTGGCCATCGACGCTGAACACCTTGCCTACCGCTTCGAAGCTGACCAGCGCTGGCGTGGTGTCGGGTTGGTTGGCCGCCAGCAGGTGTGACGTGTTGAAAGCGTTCATGCGGTTCTCCAGCGCGTGGCGCGCGATTCGAGGCGTTGTCCAAGGGTGCCGAGCAGGGCGCCGACCAGGCCGATCAGCAGCATGGCGGCCATGACCTGGTCCATGCGGAAAAGCTGTTGCGCGCCGATCATCAGGCTGGCGATGCCGCCATCCGAAGGCATGAAGTACTCGGCACCGATGGTGCCTAGCCAGGCGTAGATCAGCGACAGGCGCAGGCCTGCGAAAATGGCCGGGGCCGCGCCGGGCAGTACCAGCAGGCGCAGGCGCTGCCACAGGTTCAGGCGCAGCGTGCGGGCGGCCTCTCCCAGTTGCGGCGGCAGGCTGGCGATGCCGCGCTGGGTGGCGATCAGCAGCGGGAAGAAGGCGGCCAGGCCGACGAACACATTCTTGGCGCCTTCGCCCAGGCCGAACCAGGCGGTCAGCAACGGCACCCAGGCGAACAGTGCCACCTGGCGCAACGCCGACAAGCTGGGCCCGAAAACCCGCTCGGCGTTGCGTGACAGGCCCAGCAACAGGCCCGTCAGCAAGCCTGCACCACCGCCCAGCACGAGGCCGGTCAGGGTGCGTTGCAGGCTGAGCAGCATGGCTTCTGGCAGTGAGCCATCGGTAAGGCCTGCGAACAGGGTGTGCACCACGCCCAGCGGCGAGGTCAGGATGTTCTGGTCGACCCAGCCCAGGCTGCTGCTGGCTTGCCACAGCGCAAGCAGTGCTGCCGGCAGCAACAGGCTTTGCCAGCCCTTGGGTACGGGCCCGCGTTGCTGCTCGCCGGTGGCCGGTTGTGGCCAGTACAGCAGGCGTTTTTCCAGAGCTGAAAAGCCGCGCTCCATCAGCGCGCCGACCAGGCCGATGATCAGGATGCACAGCACCACCAGGTCAAGCATGAACAGCTGCCGGCCCCACACCATCAGGTAGCCGATCCCTTCGCTGGAGGCCAGCAGTTCGACCGCCAGTAATGACGTCCAGCCGGTGGCCAATGCCAGGCGCACGCCGGTGAGGAAGGCGGGCAGGGCGGCCGGCAGCAGCAGGCGCAGGAACAGCAAGTGACGTGGCAGGCGCAAGGCCGCGGCGGCTTCGCGCAGCTTGGGCTGGGCATCGCGTACGCCGACCAGGGTATGCAGGGTGACGGGTACCACCACGGCTTTCACCAGCACCACCAGCTTGAGCAGTTCACCAATGCCGAAAAACAGCATGAACAGCGGGATCCACGCCAGGGTCGGGATCTGGGCCAGCGCGACGAAGGTTGGCAGCACCAGCGTTTGCGCATTGCGCGAAGTTCCCAGCCAGGCCCCCAGCAGCAAACCGCTGGCAATCCCTGCCAGCAACCCCCACCACAGCCGCTGCAAACTTATCCACAAGTGCCCCCAAAGCTCGCCGGAGCCGAACTCCACTGCGCTGTCCCACACCCGCGAGGGTGCCGGCAGGATCTGCTCGCTCATCCAGTGCTGCCGGCTCGCCACGGCCCACAGCAGCGCGATCAGCACTGGCAACACCCAGGGCAGAGCGCGCTCGCCGATGTGGGGGCGGCCTTGGGTCGCGAAAGGGCCGCGTAGGGGCCCCAGAAGCCCACCCCGACCTTTGCTCAGAATTCCATTCATCGGCCATCTCTCGAAGCGTTTCAAGGTTATGCACTTATGGAATTAAAAATTCTCATATGTGGCTTTCAAGAGATAAGAGCATGCACGCCTTGCATGCGGAAGCCTCCAGCCGTTGCGTTTTCCTCATATTTTCGATGCGTATTGCGCAAGCTTGCCGGGGGGCCGCGTGATGCGTGGTTTATGCCTTCTGGTTACTAAAAAATGAAGTTTTGATCTTTGTAGGTTCTAACCAGACCAGCCTAGCTTCTGGCCATAGCGCCGGCCATCGCCGGTGGCAGCCTGCCAAGGAGCCTTGCCATGAAAACCCAGTTGCGCCATCTGATTACCGCCCTTGGGCTATTCACTTTTTTCGCCCTCAGCGCCCAGGCGGCCGAATCGGCAAAGCCCGAGAGCATTCGCATTGCCGTGCCTGACCTGAGTGCTGGCAGCAAGCACAGCGCCGGTGGCGTGGTCGACGTGCTGCGCGACCAGCAATTGCTTGAAAAGGAATTCGCCAAAGATGGCATCCGCATCGACTGGCAGTTCTTCAAGGGTGCAGGCCCGGTGGTCAACGAAGCGTTGGCCAACGGCCAGGCAGATTTCGCCTACCTGGGCGACCTGGCGGCCATCGTCGGCAAGGCCAACGGCCTCGACACCCGCGTGCTTTCGGCCGGCGTGCGAGGGGTGAAAAGCTACCTGGGTGTGGTGCCGGGCTCTGGCATCAAGACCCTGCACGACCTCAAGGGCAAGCGCGTGGCGGTGTTCCGCGGTACCGCCAACCAGCTGTCGTTTGCCAGCGCGTTGGCGAGCCAAGGGTTGTCCGAGCGCGACCTGAAGGTGATCAACCTGGATTTCAACGCGGCCAACGCGGCACTGGCCGCCAAGCAGATCGACGCCACCTGGGGGCTGTCCAGCCTGCTCTCGCTGCGCGAGCGCGGCCTGGTCGAATTGCCGGTCAACTCACGCGACCTGGAAGGCGCAGGCAGCACCCAGGCAGTGTTGCTGGGCACTGGGGATTTCATTCGCAAGTACCCCGAGCTGGTCCAGCGCGTGGTCAATGCGCAGCAGCAGGCCACCCACTGGCTGCGCGACGAGCACAACCGCGATGCCTACCTCGACCTGGTAGCGAGCAACGCCAACTGGCCGCGCAGCATTCTCAGCGACGACCTGGCCAAGGAAGACCTCGCCCATTACTTCGACCCGCGCCTGGACGCCGACTTTGTCGCCCAGTTGCAGCAAGGCGTCGACCTGGCCGCCAAAGAGCGCCTGATCCGCCGGGACTTCAAGGTCGCCGACTGGATCGAACCGCGCTTCCTGGATGCCGCCTTGAAGCAGGAACAAGCCGTACAAGCCGCCCGTTGAACCTCAACCCCCGACAATCACCGCAAGGACCACGACCATGAGCAATGCCGCACTGGCCGCCGCGCCGCAAACTCTCGAACTCGATATCCACCCCGTCGCCGGCCGCATTGGCGCAGAAATCCGCGGGGTGAAACTGTCCGCCGACCTGGATGCCGCCACAATCGACGCGATCCAGGCCGCCCTGGTGCAGCACAAGGTGATCTTCTTCCGCGGCCAGGGCCACCTGGATGATCAAAGCCAGGAAGGCTTCGCCAAGCTGCTCGGCGAGCCGGTCGCTCACCCGACCGTGCCGGTGGTTGATGGCAGCAGTTACCTGCTGCAGCTCGACGGTGCTGAAGGCCAGCGGGCCAACTCCTGGCACACCGACGTGACCTTCGTCGACGCCTACCCCAAGGCCTCGATCCTGCGTAGCGTGGTTGCCCCGGCTTCCGGTGGCGATACCGTGTGGGCCAACACGGCTGCGGCTTATCAGGAGTTGCCCGAGCCCCTGCGCGAACTGGCCGACAAGCTGTGGGCAGTGCACAGCAACGAATACGACTACGCCAGCATCAAGCCGGATGTCGACCCGGCGAAGCTTGAGCGTTACCGCAAGGTGTTCACGTCGACGGTGTACGAGACAGAGCACCCGGTGGTGCGGGTGCACCCAGTCAGCGGTGAGCGGGCGTTGCAGCTGGGGCATTTCGTCAAACGCATCAAGGGCTATTCGCTGGCCGATTCACAGCACCTGTTCGCGGTGCTGCAAGGGCACGTGACGCGCCTGGAGAACACCGTGCGCTGGCGCTGGGAGGCGGGTGATGTGGCGATCTGGGATAACCGTGCGACGCAGCATTATGCGGTGGATGACTACGGCACCCAGCCGCGCATCGTGCGCCGGGTTACCTTGGCGGGTGAGGTGCCGGTTGGCGTGGATGGCCAACTGAGCCGGACTACGCGCAAGGGCTGAAATCGCATCGCCGGCAAGCCGGCTCCCACAGGTATTGCGCAACTGTAGGCTCAGCGCTGTACTTGTGGCCGCCAGCTTGCCGGCGATTCGGGGGTAATGCCCCCGCCAGTCACGCCTCGGCATCACAGGCGATCAACTGCCTGACCATTCCCTGCGCCAACGGCGACAAGCCATACCCCACCCGGCTCACCACCCCATAGCGGGTATAGAACGATTCTTCCTGCTCGGGCGCCAGGTCCGCCAGTTGCAGCGCCACCAGGCCTGACTGATACGGCCGCAAATTGGCGCTGCAGGCGATGCCGATGGTGTCCGAGTGCATCACCACGTTGAGCAGCGCGTAGCCGTGCTCGCATTCCACCGTCGGCAAGAAGTCCTGCCGGCCGCTGAGGTCGCTGAGGATCTTGCGGATGTTTGGCGGGCGGAAGGTGGTCGCCAGCGGGTAGTCAAATACATCCCGTGCATTCACCTGGGCCAGTTCGGCCAGCGGGTGCCCCGCGCGGCAGCAGAAATGCCAGCGTTGTGGCGCCAGCTTGTGCACGCGGTAATCCGGGTCGGATTCGAACTGGCGGGTATCGGCCACGAAGAACTCGATCTCCTCGGCAATCAGTTTGCGGTTCAGCGCCTGCCAGTTATCCACCTGAAAACACGTGCGCGCCGCCGGGTATTCAGCGACGAAACGCGCCACCGCTCGCGGCACCAGTCCGCCAGCGGGCGCAGGGCCGGAGCCGAAGCGCACCACCCCGGTGGTAGCGCCATTGAACTGGTGGATCTCGTTCACCAGGTTATGCGCGCCATGCACCAGCCGACGCGAATGCTCCAGCACCAGCAGCCCCTGGCGGGTGGGCGCGAGCTCCTTGCTGGCGCGGTCGACCAGACGGCAGCCGATGTTGTGCTCCAGGGTCTGGATGCTGCGGCTGAAGGCCGATTGCGACAGGTTCACCGCCGCCGCAGCAGCGACAAAACTGCGGTGCTCGACAAGGGCAATGAAGTGGCGGAGCTGGCGGAGGTCGATATGCATTTTTTACATGGAAACTTTCGGTGGAATGCAATTGATGAAGAGGGTGAGCCCCCTTATAAAGGGTGTTACTTATTCCACAAAATATGAATTGAACATATTTATATCTCTTAAAAGAATATAAGCCCACGTCACCGCGATTCGGTTCCGTCAACGGAAATGCTCGCCAGGGCCAATGCCTCAAGGAGCATTTGCATGTCCCGACTTTCCCGTTGGCCTGCGCGCGCGTCGCGTTTTACCTTGCAACCTCTAGCCGCTGGCGTACTGCTGGCAGCTTCCAGCGGCAGCTTTGCCGAAGAGCCGGCCAGCACAACCCCAGCCGTGGAGCAGGACGCCAAGCTCGGCACCGTTACCGTCAATGCCCGCCGCCGTGAAGAAACCGCGCAGAGCGTGCCCACGCCGATCAGCGTGCTGAACAGTGAATCCCTGGAAACCCAGCGCATCTACCGCGTGCAAGACCTGCAACAGCTGGTGCCCAGTACCAATGTGGCCTACGTGCATGCCCGCCAGTCGAGCATCTCGATCCGCGGCTTGGGCAACAACCCGGCCAGCGATGGCCTGGAGGGCAGCGTCGGCATCTACCTGGACAACGTCTACCTCGGCCGCCCGGGCATGGCGGTGTTCGACCTGCTCGATGTCGAGCAGCTGGAGGTGCTACGCGGCCCGCAAGGCACGCTGTTCGGCAAGAACACCACGGCGGGGGTGCTGAACATTACCTCGCGCAAGCCGACCTTCCACCGCGAAGGCAGCATCCAGCAGTCCATCGGTGAGGATGGCTACCTGCAGACCCAAGGCAGTTTCTCCGGGCCGATCAGCGAGACCCTGGCCGGGCGCATCAGCGCCTACCGCACCGAAGACGATGGTTATGTGAAGAACATCCACAACGGCGATGACCTGAACGGCGGCAAGCGCCAGGGTTTTCGCACCCAGTTGTTGTTCCAGCCCAGCGAAACTTTCAACCTGCGCTGGATCGGCGAGTACAACGAAGAGGACTCCAACAACGGCATCCTCAGCCTGTACAGCACCGGGCCGACCCTCAATGGTGTCAACCGTTATGAAAGCCTGGCCGCCCAGGCCGGTGCCACGCTGGTGTCGGGCAAGGACCGCAAGGTCAACTTCGATGCCGACCAGCAGGTGACGGTGTTCCAGGGCGGTACATCGGTGGAGGCCAACTGGACCCTGCCCAACGACTTCACCCTGACCTCGATCACCGCCTACCGCTGGTGGGACTTCACCCCGCGCAACGACGATGGCCTGGATGTGCCGGTGTTCTACAGCGCCGGGGTGTCGGTGCGCGACAAGCAATATTCCCAGGAGATCCGCCTGGCCTCGCCCACCGGGGGCGCGTTCGACTATGTGCTGGGTGCCTATTACTTCAAGCAGGACCTGGACAACAAATCCTTCACCTATTACGGCCCCCAGGCAGACGTCTGGAACCTCACCCCGGCTGGCGCGCTGAACAACGTCAACACCATCGGTGACGGGCACATCGATACCGACAGCTATGCGCTGTTTGCCCAAGGCACCTGGCACCTCACCGATCGCCTCGACTTCACAGCCGGTGTCCGCGGCACCTATGAAGAAAAGAGCGCCTGGGTGACCCGCGATGCGCCATCGGGCGGTGCAGCAGTGACCGGCGCCGCTGCCGCCGCACGCCAGGGCAGGGTGGGCGCCTACGATTCGGGGGACCTCAACCAGTACAGCTTCAGCCCCTCCGGCCTGCTTGGCCTGAGCTACCGCTTCAACGAGCAGTTGCTGGGCTATGCCACCCTGACCCACGGCGAAAAGTCCGGCGGCATCAACCTCACTGTCGGCGCGGCGCCACGGCTGGGCACCGATTCGCTGCTGGTTGGCACCGAGCGGGTCAACAACGCCGAAGTGGGCCTCAAGAGCACCCTGTTCGACGACCGCCTGCAGCTCAACGCCAACCTGTTCTGGGCTGAGGTACATGGCTATCAGGCCAACGTCTACGACCAGGTCAACCGCGTGCAGTACCTGGCCAACGCCGGCCGTGTGCGCTCGCGGGGCCTGGAGTTCGAGGCCACGGCGCTGCCGATCCGCGGCTTGACGGTCAATTTCAACGGTTCGTGGAACGACGTGCGCTACACCGAGTACGACGACGCGCCGTGCCCGCCTGAGGTAAGCCTGGCCAATGCCACCGCCACCTGCGACTTGTCCGGCCATCAGGTGGTCGGCGCTTCCAAGTACATCGCCAACCTCAACGGCCAGTACCAGTGGCAGCTGACCGAGCACGTCGAGCCTTACGTCACCGCCAGCTATGCCTTCCGCTCCAAGGCGGTCGGCACCATCGACGATTCCGACTTCGGCCAGATCCCCAGCTACGCGCTGGTCAACCTGTCCACCGGCGTGCGCCTGGACCAGGGCGACGGCGTGCTCGACCTGTCGCTGTGGGTGAAGAACGCCGGCGACAAGACCTATTTCACCAGCCTGTGGAATTCCGCCAACGGTGGCTATGCCGGAGTGCTTGGCACCCCGCGCACCTTCGGCGCCACCGCCCGTTATGACTTCTGAGCACAAGGAGCTTTGCCATGAATGCCAAGACCGAAACCCCCGCACTGCCTGAAGGCGCTTGCCTGACGGCCAAGGTCCCCGAGCGTGATGAAGCGCTGCTCGGTGATGTAGTGGTCAACCCTTACCGCCTGGCGCCGCTGACCGCGATCATTCGCGATGGTGGGCGCACCTTGAGCGCCGCCCATGTGCGCGTGCTGGGGCGTGGCGAGCGCGGGGTGGATATCGCCTACGACGTTTCCGACCGTTCGCTGTGGACCTACGGCGGCATTCCGGTGTTCGGGCTGTATCCGGATCATGTCAACCAAGTAGAGGTGACCTACAAGCTGGACGGCGAGCGTATCCGTGAGCGCTACCAGATCTACGCCCCAGCCGTGCGCCTGCCGGTGGTGGCCAAACAAACCGCCGCGCTGCCGCAAGTGCAGCCAGTCAAGGTGGCGTCGGGCTTCGAAAACCGCCTGTATCTGTTCAACCACCTGCAAGGCGATATTCCGGGTGCCCGTGCCTTCAAGTGGAATGGGCTGGGCGGTGCCGCCGAATGGGACCAGGTCGGCAACAACTGGATTGCCGACACCAACGGCGACGTGCGCTGGTACCTGGACATCGAGCAGATCCACGACTCCAACCGCCGTGACGGCCTGGGCGGCACCATGGGTTTCCAGCAGACCCGCGACGGCAAGCTGATCTGGGGCCAGGGCCAGACTTACTCCAAGTACGACCTGTTGGGCCGGCGCATCTGGCAGCGCAGCCTGCCTGACAAGTTCGCCGACTTCTCCCACGAAATCCGCGAGACGGCCAACGGCACCTACCTGCTGCGCGTCGGCACCAGCGACTACCGCCGCCCCGATGGCAAACGCGTGCGCTCGATTCGCGACCACATCATCGAGGTCAATGAAGCCGGTGACGTGCTGGACTTCTGGGACCTGAACCAGATCCTCGACCCGTATCGCGGCGACCTGCTCGAAACCCTGGGCAAGGCGGCCGTTCAATTGCCGGACGGCGTACAGAAGCAGGAGGATCGCCTGGCCAATGAGCTGGCCGAAGGCAACCTGCCGTTCGGTGACACCCCGGGCGTTGGCACCGGGCGTAACTGGGCGCACGTCAATGCCATCGACTACGACGCCGATGACGACAGCATTATCGTTTCAGCTCGCCACCAGGGCGTCGTGAAGATCGGTCGGGACAAAACCGTGAGGTGGATTCTGGCCTCGCCACAGGGCTGGCCGCAGCGCCTGCAGGGCAAGGTGCTCAAGCCGGTTGCGGGTGAAGGCTTCGACTGGTCCTGGACCCAGCACACCGCGTGGCTGACCGGCAAAGGGACGCTGACCGTGTTCGACAACGGCTGGGGGCGTGACTTTGCTCCCACCAAGCTGACCGGCAACTACAGCCGTGCAGTGGAGTACAAGATCGACGAGGCCAAAGGTACGGTCGAGCAGGTCTGGGAGTACGGCAAGGAGCGCGGCGACGAGTGGTACAGCCCGGTGACGTCGGTGGTGGCTTACCGGCCCGAGACCGACACCCAGTTCATCTATTCGGCCTCGGTGAATTTCCTGACCCCCGAGAAGCTCACCACCACCGTGCTCAATGAAGTGCGCCGAGGTAGCCAGGAGGTACTGGTGGAGCTGAAGGTGCATAGCCGTCAGCCGGGCAGTGTTGGCTACCGGGCTTTGGTCATTGATCTGGGGGCCGCGTTCTGAATTTGGGTTGATCGGGGTGTACGCCTTGAGGTTTGAGGTGGGGCGTAAATCGAGCGCCGCCCGCGCGGCGCTCGATTTACGCCACCCTGCACCTCGCACGTCAAACCCCTAAAAGCCCCACCGACGGTCCCCCTTCACATTTCTCTCACCCCGTTCGTCTACCCTATACCGGCCTGCGCACCGCAATTCCGGATAGGCTGTTCAACCATTCGTTCTTTTTTTCGAACAGCCTATTGTCCTATACCCCAGCAGCCGCTTAGCATTCGTTTGAGATTTCAAACGCTCGATGCCCTGCCTTGGGCGCTTTTCAACAATCAACAATTCGGGAAGCCGACATGCAGCTCAAAGACGCTCAGTTGTTCCGCCAGCAAGCCTTCATCAACGGTGAATGGCTGGATGCGGACAGCGGCCAGACCATCAATGTGACCAACCCGGCCACAGGTGAAGTCATCGGTACCGTGCCAAAGATGGGCACCGCGGAAACCCGCCGCGCCATCGAAGCTGCCGACAAGGCCCTGCCGGCCTGGCGTGCACTGACCGCCAAAGAGCGTTCGACCAAGCTGCGTCGCTGGTTCGAACTGATGATCGAAAACCAGGACGACCTGGCTCGCCTGATGACCACCGAGCAAGGCAAGCCACTGGCTGAAGCCAAGGGCGAAATCGCCTACGCTGCCTCGTTCATCGAGTGGTTCGCTGAAGAAGCCAAGCGCGTTTACGGCGACACCATCCCAGGCCACCAGCCTGACAAGCGCCTGATCGTCATCAAGCAGCCGATCGGCGTTACCGCGGCCATCACCCCGTGGAACTTCCCGGCCGCGATGATCACCCGTAAAGCCGGCCCGGCCCTGGCCGCTGGTTGCACCATGGTGCTCAAGCCTGCTTCGCAAACCCCGTACTCCGCCCTGGCTCTGGTCGAGCTGGCTACCCGTGCCGGCATCCCGGCTGGCGTGCTGAGCGTGGTGACCGGCAGCGCTGGCGAAGTTGGCGGCGAGCTGACCGGCAACTCCCTGGTACGCAAGCTGTCGTTCACTGGCTCGACCGAAATCGGTCGCCAGCTGATGCAGGAATGCGCCAAGGACATCAAAAAGGTTTCCCTGGAGCTGGGTGGCAACGCCCCGTTCATCGTGTTCGACGATGCCGACCTGGACAAGGCGGTTGAAGGCGCGATCATCTCCAAGTACCGCAACAACGGCCAGACCTGCGTTTGCGCCAACCGTATCTACGTACAGGACGGCGTTTACGACGCGTTCGCCGAGAAGCTCAAAGCCGCTGTGGCCAAGCTGAAGATCGGTAACGGCCTGGAAGACGGCACCACCACTGGCCCGCTGATCGACGGCAAGGCTGTCGCCAAGGTTCAGGAACACATCGAAGACGCCGTCTCCAAAGGCGCCAAGGTGCTGTCCGGTGGCAAGCTGATCGAAGGCAACTTCTTCGAGCCGACCATCCTGGTCGACGTGCCGAAGAGCGCTGCCGTCGCCAAGGAAGAGACCTTCGGCCCACTGGCGCCGCTGTTCCGCTTCAAAGACGAAGCTGAAGTCATCGCCATGTCCAACGACACCGAGTTCGGCCTGGCTTCGTACTTCTACGCCCGTGACATGAGCCGTGTGTTCCGCGTTGCCGAGGCCCTGGAATACGGCATGGTCGGCATCAACACCGGTCTGATCTCCAACGAAGTCGCGCCGTTCGGCGGCATCAAGGCTTCGGGCCTGGGCCGTGAAGGTTCCAAGTACGGTATCGAGGACTACCTCGAGATCAAGTACCTGTGCATCAGCGTTTGATGCGCTAAAGGTTTTACCTCTGCCAGCGGGGCGCGAGAGCGACGTCTCGCTGGCCTTTTTTGACATTGCAGCACCTGGTGGCCAGGGCGTTCACGGCAGTCGATCAACGAATACTGTTCGCGAGCACTCCCAGCCACCCCCGAATAAAAGCGCCGCTGATCGGCGCAAATGAGGGCATTATGAGCAAGACCAACGAATCCTTGATGCAACGTCGTATCGCCGCCGTCCCACGTGGCGTTGGCCAGATCCACCCGATCTTCGTTGAAAGCGCGAAGAACTCGACCGTGATCGACGTTGAAGGCCGCGAACTGATCGACTTCGCTGGCGGCATCGCAGTACTGAACACCGGCCACCTGCACCCGAAAGTGGTTGCCGCCGTTCAAGAGCAGCTGACCAAAGTCAGCCACACCTGCTTCCAGGTGCTGGCCTACGAACCCTACGTAGAGCTGTGCGAAAAGATCAACAAGCTGGTCCCAGGCGACTTCGACAAGAAGACCCTGCTGGTCACCTCCGGCTCCGAAGCCGTTGAAAACGCCATCAAGATCGCCCGTGCCGCCACTGGCCGTGCCGGCGTGATCGCCTTCACCGGCGGCTACCACGGCCGTACCATGATGACCCTGGGCCTGACCGGCAAGGTCGTGCCGTACTCCGCTGGCATGGGCCTGATGCCAGGCGGCATCTTCCGCGCCCTGTTCCCGAGCGAACTGCACGGTGTGAGCGTTGACGATGCCATCGCTTCGATCGAGCGCATCTTCAAGAACGACGCCGAGCCGCGTGACATCGCTGCCATCATCCTCGAGCCAGTACAAGGCGAAGGCGGCTTCCTGCCAGCGCCGAAAGAGCTGATGAAGCGCCTGCGCGAGCTGTGCGACAAGCACGGCATCCTGCTGATCGCCGACGAAGTACAAACGGGCGCTGGCCGTACCGGTACCTTCTTCGCCATGGAACAGATGGGCGTCGCGCCTGACCTGACCACCTTCGCCAAATCCATCGCTGGCGGCTTCCCGCTGGCCGGTGTTTGCGGCAAGACCGAGTACATGGACGCCATCGCTCCGGGCGGCCTGGGCGGTACCTACGCCGGTTCGCCGATCGCCTGCGCCGCGGCATTGGCCGTTATTCAGGTGTTCGAGGAAGAGAAACTGCTGGACCGCAGCAAGGCTGTCGGTGAGCGCCTGACCGCTGGCCTGCGCCAGATCCAGGAAAAGCACCCGATCATCGGTGACGTTCGTGGTATGGGCTCGATGATCGCTGTGGAAGTCTTCGAAAAAGGCACCCACACCCCGAATGCAGCCGCCGTTGCCCAAGTGGTAGCGAAGGCGCGCGACAAGGGTCTGATCCTGCTGTCCTGCGGCACCTACGGCAACGTTCTGCGTATCCTGGTTCCGCTGACCGCCGAAGACGCACTGCTGGACAAAGGCCTGGCGATCATCGAAGAGTGCTTCGCTGAACTCGCTTGATGTGACGCGCTTCATAAAAAAACCCGCCTAGGCGGGTTTTTTTTGTGCCCAACAAAGGCGCGTGGCGCTATGGTTGTGGGAGGACTTGCCTTGGAAGCTGCAACGGATTTGCGTGTCAGGATATTCAGGAGTTGGCCATGAGCGCTGCAGACCCCGCCCCACCTTGCGTACTGATTGCCGAAGGCGACCCCTGGGTACGCGACATGTTGCGTGAGATGTTGCTCAGCGTGCGCTGCGATGCCCGGCTGCAGGTGTGCGCCGACGGCTCCGAGGCGTTGACGGCATTGGCCAGCAAGCCCGACCTGATCATCGCCGCCCGCGAGCTGACGGGCCTCGATGGCCTGGACCTGTTGCGCAAGGTGCGCGCCAAAGGCCCGGGGTTGCCGTTCATTCTCATGAGCAGCCGCAGCGACAGCGCCAGCGTGCGCGAGGCGTTGCCGCTGCACCCCACGGCTTACCTGAGCAAGCCGCTGGATCTGGACAACCTGCGCAAGCGCCTGAAAGAGCTGCTGCTGGCGGTGGGCGAGCAGATCGCTTGCCCGGTGCCGCCACTGCAGCCAGGCGCCAGCCTGCCAGCCTTCTTGGAGCAGCGCCGGGCGACGGCCGATGGCGGGCCGCTGTTCGCCGACGTACAAGTGGCGATCAAGCGCGCGCTCAACCCGCAGGGGCTGAACCTCAAGGTGCTGGAAGAGGAAGTACGCAGCGACCCGCAGGTCACCGCCGTGCTGATCGCTGCCGCCAACAGCGCCGCCCTGCACCGTGACGCGCCGGTGCAAACCTTGCTGCAGGCGTTGAACAAGCTGGGCAGTACGCAGAGCATGAACCTCATCCTGGGCCTGACCCTCAAGCGCAGTGCGCGCCTGACCGACCCCCTGCTGGCGCAGCACGCGGCGCACTTCTGGAACTTGTCGCTGCACACCGCCGAATACGCGCGATCGTTGGCACGCATGCTCGACCTGGACGAAGAGCGTTGCTACTGCGCCGGCCTGCTGCATTGCCTGGGTGACCTGGCTGTGCTGCGTTGCCTGCAAGAGTGGCGGCTGGCCGGTGGCGAGCTGGACGAAAGCCACGTGCACACCTCGCTGAAGGACTTCGGCGCGGCGTTCGGCTCGGCGTTGCGTACCCGCTGGCGCTTGCCGCTGAGCCTGCGTGAGCTGATTGCGGCGATCTACCAGTTGGGGGGCGGGGTTTACTCGCGGGAGATTCTGGCCATGAACCTGGCCGGGCAACTGGCGCGGTTGCCCGCGGATCAGGGGCTGGAGAAGGTGGCTGAAAACAAGACCGCGCGTTTGCTAAAAGTTGGGCTGGCGCAGTTGAGCCGCTTGCGCAAGGTGGACAACCCCGAGGTCAAACCGCGGGAGGATGCAAAGGCGCAGGTCGTCGAGATCAAGGGTGAAGAGCCGCCGGCGCCAGATGAAGCAAGGCCGTCCTGAAGAGTGCGCGGTCCCTGTGGGAGCCCCGCTCAAGACCTGGGTCATCCCCGCACTATCTGATTCTTCCCCTGCCGCTTGGCCTGGTACATGGCCGCATCCGCCCGTGCGAACAGGCTATCCAGTGACTCATCCTCATCGGTAAGCCCAGTCAGCCCCTGGCTGACCGTCACCCCATACACCTGCTCGCCGTGGCTGAAACTCAGCCGCTGGATCTCCCGCTGCAGCCGTTCGGCAATCTGCTCGGCAACCTGCGCGTTACAGCCTGGGAACACCGCCGCAAATTCCTCGCCGCCGATGCGCCCGAACAGGTCGCCGCGCCGCAGCACGGCCTTGCCGCTGTCGGCGATGCGTTGCAGCACCTGGTCACCTTCCTGGTGGCCGTAGCTGTCGTTGATCTGCTTGAAGTCATCGATATCCAACAGCAGGAAGGCCAACGGGGTGCCGTCCTCACGAGCGCTGTCGAACGCCTGCTGGGCGCATTCGAAGAAATGCCGGCGGTTGCTGCTCTGGGTCAGCACGTCGGTCGTGGCCAGGCGCTGCAGTTCGCCTTCGAGCTGCTTCTTTTCGGTGATGTCTTCGGCAATACCGACGACGATCACGCGGTCGCCTTCGCGTTGCTGGTTGATGTAGCACTTGTCACTCAACCAGCGCACCTGGCCGCTGGCTGTGATGATGCGGTATTCGCGGTCTTCCACTGCGCCTTTGAGCAGCACCTGAGCCAGGCTGCGTTCGGCGTATTCCAGGTCGTCCGGGTAGATGCTGTCGCGCCATTCGTTGAAGTCGGCCAGTACCAGGCTGGCGGGCCGGCCGAAGATGCGCTCATAGGCGGGGCTGACGTAAAGCACCTGGCGGTTTTCCCAGTCGAATGCCCACAGCACCGCGTTGACGCTGTCCAGCAGTGAGCTGTAGAGCTGCTCCCGCTCGCTCAAACGCGCGACTTCACCTTGGGCGTGCAGCAAGGCCAGCAAGGTCTGGGCGGCTTCGGGGGGGGCGTTGCCGGGCAGGAGTGAAGGGATGTTCTTGGCCATGTGCACGAAGCGTTTCTCGACGGGTGAGCGTGCGGCCACAGACCGGCCCGCCACGCGGGCGATGTGCCGGGTTTGAGTGGATTTTCAGGGGGGAAGTTCCAGCTGGCACGCCCTATTGCAGGGCGTGCCGATCAACGGCGGTCAGGCGCCGGTTGGGCGCAGGGAGTAGGTTTTCAGCTGCGCTGCAAAGTCGTGCAGGGCATGAATACCACTGGCTTCGGCTTCGTGCACCCAGTCTTTCATCGCAGCCAGCATGTCGTGGCCGTTGGCGCTGGTACGCGCCCAGATCTGCTGCAGCGCCAGGCGTTTTTCGTAGATGGTCTTCAGCGCCTGGCTGTGCGCGAGCATGGACTCGATGCGCACATGGTGGCGGTCTTCGAGCAGGCTGGTTTCGCGCGACAGCAGGCGTTTGGCGCGGCGGAAACGGTGGCGAACCGAAGCGTCGACCTTGGCCAGTTCCTGTTGCACCAGCGGGGCGATCACCAGTTTGCGGTACTGGGCCATGATCTGGAAGCGGTTGTTGAGGATGGCCATGGCGGTGTCCATGTCCAGGCTCGCCTTGCCTTCGACCCGGTGAGCGATGGGCGCCACACGTTGCACCTTGGCCAGGCGCAGCAGGGAGAGCACGCGTATCCAGGCCCAGCCCATGTCGAATTCCCAGCGCTTGACCGACAGCTTGGCCGAGTTGGGGTAGGTGTGGTGGTTGTTGTGCAGTTCTTCGCCACCGATGACGATACCCCACGGCACCAGGTTGGTGGCGGCATCGCGGCATTCGAAGTTGCGGTAGCCCACCGCATGGCCCAGGCCGTTGACCACGCCGGCTGCCCAGAACGGAATCCACATCATCTGCACCGCCCAGATGGTGATGCCGATGGTGCCGAACAGCAGCAGGTCGAGTACCGCCATGAGCACGATACCGCCCAGCTTGTAGCGCGAGTAGACGTTGCGCTCGACCCAGTCATCCGGGCAGTTCTTGCCGTAGATGCGCAGGGTTTCGGGGTTGCGCGCCTCTTCGCGGTACAGCTCGGCACCTTTGCGCAGCACGGTGCTCAAGCCCTTGTGCACCGGGCTGTGGGGGTCGTCCGGGGTTTCGCATTTGGCGTGGTGTTTGCGGTGGACGGCCGTCCACTCGCGGGTGTTCTGCGCCGTGGTCAGCCACAGCCAGAAGCGGAAGAAATGCTTGAGCGCGCCATTGAGCTCCAGCGCACGGTGGGCAGAGTAGCGGTGCAGGTAGATGGTGACGCTGACGATGGTCACGTGAGTCATCAGCAGGGTGACGCCAACCAGTTGCCAGGCCGACAAGTCGAGCAGACCGTTGTACCACATAGGTGTAAAAACCCTCGAAGACACAGGGGAAAGGTCTGATTATCCCTTGGTGAGGAAATAAAACCAGTCACCCTTTCAGATAGGACGTCACGGCATGTTTCTACCTTTATAATGTCCCATCATTTTTCATGGGCTTTCCCCCTCGACATGTCTGTTTCCGTTCGCGACGCCTTGCGCATGGCAGCGCTCTACGTGGTGCTCTCGATCCTCTGGCTGGTGCTGTCAGAGCTGGTGCTGCGCACCCTGTCCGAAGACCCCTTGGCGCTGACCGTGGGCCGGCAGATCAATGTGGTGCTGTGGGTGCTGGTCAGTGCCGTACTTATTTTCGTGTCCCGCGCACGCCTGCTCAACTTCATCGGCATCGGCGCGCAGCTGCGCAGCGAAGACCGCGAGCGCCTGCGCATGGCCGCAGCGGTTTTCGACAGCACGCTGGAAGGCGTGCTGGTCACCGACCGCCAGGGCCTGATCGTGCACGTCAACCGCGCCTTCATGCGCATCACCGGTTATCAGCAGGATGAAGTGCTCGGCCATCGCCCCAGCAAGTTCAAGTCTGGCCGCCACGGTGTACCGTTCTATCAGCAGATCTATTCCACCCTGGCCGAGAAAGGCGAATGGAGCGGAGAAATCTGGAACCGGCGCAAGAGTGGTGAAATCTATCCGCAGTGGCAGACGATCTGCGCCATTCGCGACGACAGCGGCGAACTGACCCATTATGTAGCGGTGTTCAGCGACGTCAGCGCAATCAAGCACACCGAGCAGGAGCTGGCCTTCCTGGCCCACCACGACCCGTTGACCGGTTTGCCCAACCGGCTGTTGTTCAACGACCGCCTCGAGCAGGCTTTGGCCTCGGCGCAGGCCAACAAACGTGGCTGCGCCTTGTTGCTGCTGGACCTGGACCACTTTCAGAGCATCAACGACGGGCTGGGCCACACCATCGGTGACCAGCTGCTTAAACTGGTGGGCGAACGCCTGGGCGAAGCGCTGGGCAATGGCGTGACCCTGGCGCGCCTGGGCGGCGACGAGTTCGGCGTGCTGGCGGAGAACTGCCAACAGGTTGGCCAGGCCGGCAAGCTGGCGCAGGCGCTCATGGAACGCATGCGTGACCCGTTCGAGTTCGAAGGGCATCGGCTGTTCATCGGCGTGAGTGTTGGCATCAGCCTGTTCCCCAGTGATGCGTTGGGTGCCGAGCAACTGCTGCGCAACGCCGACTCGGCGCTGTTCAAGGCCAAGCACAACGGCCGCGCCTGCTACGCGCTGTACACCGAAGAGCTGACGGCGCACGCCCAGCAACGTGTGGAAACGGCCGGTGAGCTGCGCCATGCGCTCGAGCAGGACGAGTTGCGGGTGTTCTTTCAGCCGGTGCATGACCTGTTCACATCGAAGATGGTCGGGGTGGAGGCGTTGGTACGCTGGCAGCATCCGCTGCGCGGCCTGGTGCCACCGAGCGAATTCATCCCCATCGCCGAGCGGACCGGCCTGATTGCCGAAATCGATGCCTGGGTGCTGCGCGAGTCGTGTCGGCAGATGGTCCGCTGGCAGGCTGAAGGGCGTGGGCTGGCGTTTGTTGCGGTGAACATCTCCAGCCGGCTGTTCGGCCAGCGAGCGCTGTACCGGCAGGTGGCCGAGGTGTTGCACGAAACCGGCCTGGCCCCGGCATTGCTGGAACTTGAGGTGACCGAGAGCGCAGTGATGGAAGACCCGGAAGTCGCATTGGAGCAGTTGCACCGCCTGCGCGAGCTGGGCCTGAGCCTGGCCATCGATGACTTTGGTACGGGGTATTCGTCGCTGCTGCGGCTCAAGCGTTTGCCGGTGCAGAAGCTCAAGATCGACCAGGGCTTCGTCGCGGGGTTGCCCATGGATGACGATGACGTCGCCATCGTGCGGGTGATCATCGCCCTGGCGCACAGCATGGGCATGAAAGTGCATGCCGAAGGGATCGAGGAGGCCGAGCAGGCGAGGTTCTTGCTGGAGCAGCAATGCCAGCTGGGGCAGGGGTACTGGTTCGGGCGGCCGGTGCCGGCTCAGGATCTGCGCTGGGGGTGAGGGGCTTGGCCTGGTTTCTGTGGTGTTACGTGGATCGAGCGCCGCCCGCGCGGCGCATCGCGGGTAAGCCCGCTCCTACGGTTTACCTACGGCCAGTGCTGTCAGTTGCATCTCCACTGCAGCCTTGGTGCATGGCTTGAGATTTAGGTCGGGCACACAAGGCGGACAGTGAAGAGGCCATAGGCATAATTGGCCGAAGGTATACCGTAGGAGCGGGCTTGCCCGCGATGCGCCGCGCGGGCGGCGCTCGATCTGTGCAACACCACAGCACTCAAGCCATGCTCACCGCTTGTTCAAGCCTTTCGCCAGCCGATCCCCTCCCACCTGAATCACCGCTACCAGCGCCACCAGCATGGCAATCACGGTCAGCATGATCTGGCTGTCGAAACGCTGATACCCGTACCGGTAGGCAATGTCTCCCAACCCACCCGCACCTATCGCCCCGGCCATGGCCGAGGAGTTGATCAGCGTCACCAGGGTAATGGTGAAGCCGCCGACGATCCCCGGCAGCGCTTCGGGCAACAGCACATGCCAGACGATGTGCCAGCGCCGGCAGCCCATGGCCTGTGCCGCCTCCACCAGGCCATGGTCGACCTCGCGCAGGCTCACCTCGGCAATCCGGGCGAAGAACGGGGTGGCGGCGATGGTCAGCGGTACTACCGCGGCCCACACGCCATAGGTGGTGCCGACTACCAGGCGGGTGAAGGGGATCAACGCGACCATCAGGATCAGGAACGGGATCGACCTGAACAGGTTGACGAAGGCACCGAGCACCCGGTTCAGCAGGGGCGCTTCGAAAATGCCGCCCTTGTCGCTGGTGACCAGCAGCACCGCCATCGGCACACCCACCAGCAGCGCGATCAGCGACGACACACCCACCATCAGCAGGGTATCGAGCAAACCTTCGAGCAAGCGATCAAACCACATGGCCCAGTACCTCCACGTCTTCGGCCCAGCGACGGGCGCGCTCCAGCAATTGATAGGTGTCGTGCGGCGAGCCCTGCACCGACAGGATCAGCTGCCCCAAGGCATGCTCGCCGATGGTTTCCACGCCGCCCTGCAGCAGGCGCACGCGCCCGCCCAGTTCACTGAACAGGTCGGACAACGCCGGTTCGCCGAGCACCGTCAGCTTGAGCACCACCGCGCTGTCACGGCCTACCGGGCTGGCCCGCAGGTTTGCCTGCAAGGCTGCGGGCAGTTTGGCTTGCAACGGCGCCAACAGGGTACGGGTGACTTCATGGCGTGGTGAGCCGAACACCCGCCACACCTCGCCCTGCTCGACGACTTCGCCACGCTCCAGTACCACCACCCGGTGGCAGATATCGCGGATCACGGCCATCTCGTGGGTAATCAGCACGACCGTCAGGCCCAGACGCTGGTTGATGTCACGCAGCAGTTCCAGGATCGATGCGGTCGTTTCAGGGTCCAGCGCCGAGGTGGCTTCGTCGCACAGCAGGATTTCGGGGTCATGGACCAGAGCCCGGGCGATCCCGACGCGCTGCTTCTGCCCACCCGACAACTGCGCCGGGTAGACGTGGTGCTTGTCCTGCAGGCCGACCAGTTGCAACAGCGCGCGCACCTTGCGCTGGCGTTCGGGCTTGGCCACGCCGGCCACCTTCAGCGGCAGCTCGACGTTCTGCCAGACGGTTTTGGCCGACATCAGGTTGAAATGCTGGAAGATCATGCCGATGCGCCGGCGCAGCGCCACCAGGCGATCTTCGTCGAACGGTGCGATGTCGACCTGGTCGATCAGCACCCGGCCCTGGCTGGGCTGCTCCAGACGGTTGATGGTGCGCAGCAGCGACGACTTGCCCGCGCCGCTACGGCCGATGATGCCGAAGATCTCGCCGCGGCGGATGTTCAGGTCGATGCCTTGCAGCGCCGGCTGCTCCTGGCCCGGGTAGGTCTTGCCGAGGCCGACGAAGCGCACATGGGCTTCGTTCACCTCCGGGCGCAAGGCCTGCTCCCGAGCCGGTGGCGGCGCGGTTTGAGCGGTGGGCGCCTTGAGGGCGCTGGCCTGGCTCATGTCAGCCTTCCCAACCGGCTTGGTAGAGGCTGCCATGGGCCTGGTTCAGGGCTTCGCGCACGGCGGGCGAGTGCTGGTAGATATCGACGAACTTGGCCAGGCGCGGGTCGTCCTTGCTCTGTGGGCGGATGACGAACTGGATCACGTATTCCTTGTTTTCCAGGCCGTCGAACAGCAGCGCGGAGGTGGCGTCGAAGGTCTTGGCCAGGCGGATATAGGCCGGGTAGCCCTGCACCAGATCGGCGTCATCGTAGGCGCGCACCAGCTGCACGGCTTCTACCTGGAGGATTTTCAGCTTCTTCGGGTTGGCGACGATGTCGTCCTCGGTAGCCTTGTAGCCGACACCCGGCTTGAGCGTGATCAGCCCGGCCTTGGCCAGCAACTGCAAGCCACGGCCACTGTTGATAGGGTCGTTGGCGATCGCCACGCTGGCGCCCTCGGGCAGCTCGGCGAAGCTTTTGTACCGCTTCGAGTAGAGGCCGACGTTGTTGATGATGCCGGGCGCGAAGGGCACCAGGTTGAACCCGGCGGCAGCCTTGGCGTTCTCCAGGAAGGGGATGTGCTGGAAGTAGTTCACGTCGATGTCGCCGCTGTTGAGGCTGACGTTGGGGGCAATCCAGTCACTGAACTCGATCAGCTTCACTTCCAGCCCTTGCTTGTGCGCTTCTGCCACGGCGGCTTCCAGCGGGATCGCGAAGGCGGCGGTGGTGCCGATTTTCAGCGGCTCGGCAGCGCAGGCGCCGCCGGCCAGGCCGAGGGTGAGGGCGATGGCCGCGACGGGCCGGAACAATTTCTCAAGCATGGTGCGCAACTCCGGTCGTGGCAGAGGTAGAGGTGTGGCGGTAAGCCGAGCCGGGGTGGTCGGCCGGCAGGTGCGGGTGGTCACGTTGGAACAGCTTCTCGCGCAGCGTGCCTTTGGCGTAGGCGGTCTTGTAGCGGCCACGCTGTTGCAGTTGCGGCACCACCAGGTCGATGAAGTCTTCGAAGCTTTCCGGGGTGACGGTGCGGGTGAGGTTGAAGCCGTCCAGGCCGGTTTCATCGATCCAGGCGATCAGTTGCTCGGCGACCTGTTCGGGCGCGCCAACCAGGGTCACGTAGCGCCCGCCCAGTGCGTGCTGCTCCAGCAGGCGGCGGCGGGTCCAGGCGTTCTCCTGCAGCTGGCGGGTGGCCGACTGGATGGCGTTGCCCTTGCTGGCGCCGATCGGCTCGTCCAGCGCATAGGCGGCAAAGTCGATGCCGGTGGAGGCGGCGAAGTGCGCCACGCCCGCTTCCGGGCTGGCATGGCGCAGGTACTCTGCGTACTTGGCCTGGGCCTGCTGCTCGGTGGGGGCGACGATCACCGTGATACCCATGAACACCTTGACCGCCTGCGGATCGCGGCCGGCAGCCTCGGCGGCCGCGCGTACCTTGTCGACCTGGGCGCGGGTTGCCGTTTTGTCATGGCCACTGATGAATACGCATTCGGCATGGTTGCCGGCGAAAGCCAGGCCCCGTGGCGAGCTGCCGGCCTGGAACAGCACCGGGGTGCGCTGCGGCGAGGGCTCGCACAGGTGATAACCCTCGACCTTGTAGAACTCGCCCTGGTGGTGGACCTTGCGCACTTTTTCGGGCTCGGCATACACCCGTCGTTCGCGGTCTTCGACCACTGCATCGTCGGCCCAGCTGCCTTCTAGCAGCTTGTACAGCACTTGAAGGTACTCATCGGCCTGGTCATAGCGGCGGTCGTGTTCCGGCTGCTGCTCCAGGCCCATGGCGCGGGCGGCGCTGTCGAGATAGCCGGTGACGATGTTCCAGCCGACCCGGCCGTTGCTCAGGTGGTCGAGGGTAGAGAGGCGCCGGGCAAACAGGTAGGGCGCCTCGTAGGAGAGGTTGGCAGTGAGGCCGAAGCCCAGGTGGCGGGTGACGGCGGCCATGGCCGAGACCAGCAGCAGGGGGTCGTTGACCGGCAACTGGATCGACTCTTTCAACGTGACGTCCAGCGACTTGCCGTAGACGTCATAGGTACCGACGATGTCGGCGATGAACAGGCCATCGAACAAACCGCGTTCAAGCAAACGCGCCAGGTCGGTCCAGTAGGCAAGGGACTTGTACTGCGTCGAGGTGTCCCGTGGGTGAGTCCACAGGCCGTGGTTGATATGCCCGATGCAGTTCATGTTGAAAGCGTTGAGGAGGATTTCCTTTGCCATCAGATGGTCCCCCGGCGCGGTGGGTTTTCGGCGTTGAGGTAGTAGTTGCCGATGGCGTGGTACTTCCAGCGCACCGGGTCGTGCAGGGTGTGCACTCGGGCGTTGCGCCAGTGGCGGTCGAGATTGTGCTCGGCCAGGGTGGCCTGGCTGCCGGCCAGCTCGAACAGCATGGTGCCGGCGGCGAGGGCAATCTCGGTGCTGATGGCCCGGGCTTCGGCGACGGCGATGGAGGCGGCGGCGACGCTATCGGCGTTGCTGTCGGCCTGGGCGCGGTCGAGGTACTCACCTGCGCGTTCGAGCAGCGCTTCGGCGGCGTGCAGGCGGATCGCCAGGTGGCCGAAGCTCTTCAGGGTCAGCGGGTCTTCGCTGGCCTTGTCCAGGCCGGAGTCGACCCACGGGCGGCTGCGCGTGCGTACGAAGTGCAAGGCATCTTCATAGGCCGCGCGGGCGATGCCGGTGTCGATGGCCGCGTGGAGGATCTGCGCCAGCGGGCCGACCGGAGTGGGGCGCTCGAAGGCCGACTGGAACGGCACCACATCCTCGCTGCGCACGAACACGTTGTCGAAGACTACCGAGCCGCTGCCGGTGGTGCGCTGGCCAAACCCGCTCCAGTCGTCGATCACCTGCAGGCCTGGGCTGTCGGCCGGTACGAAAACCAGTTGCTGCACGCCGTCTTCATCGACCACCGAGGTCGGGATGCGCTGGGCGTAGAGCGCACCGGTGGCGTAGAACTTGCGGCCATTGATGCGGTAGCCGTCGCCTTCGCGGGTCAGGCGGGTGGTGCGGTCGTGGGCGGTCTTCGTGCCGAGTTCGGCCAGGGCGTTGCCAAAGCGTTGGCCAGCGAGTACGTCGGCATAGAGGCGTTGCTGCTGCTCGGGGCTGCCGTTTACCCGCAGTACTTCCAACGCGTAGAAGTGGTTTTGCGGGATTTGCCCGAGGGAGGCGTCGGCCTGGGCGATGCGGGCGATGACCTTGGCCAGGGTGACGTTGGACACACCGGCGCCGCCGAAAGCCTTGGGCACGCTGATGGCCCACAGGCCGGCGCGGGTGAACAGCTCCAGTTCGGCGTGCGGGAGGCGGCGTTCGCGGTCGCGCAAGGCGCTGTCGCGGCGCAGTTGCTGGGCGATTTCTTCAGCGACGGCCAGGGCTTGGGAATCGCTGGTGATAACAGATGTTGTTGTCATGGTGTTCTCCGGGCCCCTAGGGTCCGCTTTGCGGCCCAATCGCCGGCAAGCCGGCTCCCACAGGTTTGGCGGTGTCGCTTTGAATGTGGGGGCCGACTTGCCGGCGATCAGGCTGCAAAGCAGCCCCATAGGCTAAAAATCAGATCCAGGAATGCCGCGCAGGCAGGGTGCCGTTCAGGTGGTACGCGCCGACTGCGTGATACTTCCAGCGCACCGGGTCGTGCAGCGTGTGCACCCGGGCATTGCGCCAGTGGCGGTCGAGGTTGAATTCGGCAAGGGTGGCGCGGCTGCCAGCCAGCTCGAACAGCTTTTCGCTGGCCTGTAGCGAAATCTCGGTGGTCAGCACCTTGGCTTCGGCTACCGCAATCGAAGCCCGCGCGGCGGCGGCAGCATCGATCGGCGCGGCATTGACCTCATCGAGCACCCGCGCAGCCCTGCGCAGCAGAGCCTCGGCGGCATGCAGCTCGAGTTTCAGGCGGCCGATGTCGGCAATCACGTAGGGGTCGTCGCTGGCGCGCTCGACCTTGGCCTCGATCCACGGCCGCGATTTTTCGCGCACGAAGTGGATGGCATCTTCAATCGCGGCCTCGGCGATACCGGCATCGATGGCGGCCTGGATCAGCTGCGAGCCGGCGCCCTGGATATTCGGGGTATCGCGCTGGCGCCAGTTGTCGATCACAAGGTCTGCATCGACCGGCACCTGGTCGAGCAGCACAGTGCCGCTGGCGGTGGTGCGCTGGCCGAAACCGGACCAGTCATCAACGATGCGCAGGCCAGGCGAGCCGCGGCGCACGAACGCCAGGCGCTGGCGGCCTTGGTCGTCCAGTGCCTTGACCGCGACCCAGTGGGCGAACAGCGCACCGGTGGAGTAGAACTTCTCACCGCTGATGCGATAGCCGTCGCCCTCGTGGGTGATCCTGGCCTTGAGCGTCAGGGTGTCCTTGGTGCCGCGTTCGGGCCCGGCGTTGCCGATGCGCCAGCCGTCGAGCACGCTGCGGAAGATCAGCGCCTGTTGCGCCTCGGTGGCGGTCAGGCGCAGCAGCTGCAGCATGCCGAACTGGTTCTGCGGAATCTGCCCCAGGGCCGGGTCGGCGGCGCTGATGAGGCGGAACACTTCGGCGATGGTTTCGAACGAGACGTCGGGGCCGCCATGGGCCTTGGGCACGCTGATGCTGCCCAGGCCGCTGCGGGTGAACTGTTCAATTTCAGCCCAAGGCAACTTGCGTTGCTGATCGCGGCGGGCAGCTTGCTCGCGGGCGGTCTGGGCGAACTCGCGGGCCGCTTGCAGGGCTTCGGCGTCGTTGCGCAGTACCTCGGCCGGCAGCAGCAGGGGCGAGCTGTCGAGGTCGCTGTGGAGCGGGGTATTTAGCTGGGTGGTCATCAGAACCGAACCTCACAAAGGGATGCGTCGCTTCAGCTGATGGCGACAAACGTTTGCTGGTCCGGTGGTCCGGTTTATATACCCTAAAGGCTTATCAAAATATTATGAACTAACCTTTTGGAATATATATAGAAGTGCGGATTTGTGGGGTGTGTGCTGGCCTCATCGCGGGCAAGCCCGCTCCTACAAGCGATGAGGCCAGTCAATCCAATGAAGATTATTCGGACGCCGCAGTCCCGAGAAACTTGCGCAAGAACTGCCGGGTCCGCTCTTCCTTCGGGCTGGCGAACAATGCTTTGGCCTCGCCCTGTTCGACGATCACGCCTTTGTCGAAGAAGATCACCCGGTTCGCCACATCACGTGCAAAGCTCATCTCGTGGGTGACGATGACCATGGTGCGCTTCTCTTCGGCCAGGCCGCGGATGGTCGCCAGCACTTCGCCGACCAGCTCCGGGTCAAGCGCCGAGGTGGGTTCGTCGAACAGGATCACCTCGGGCTCCATGGCCAGTGCCCGGGCGATAGCCACGCGTTGCTGCTGGCCGCCGGAGAGGCGCCGGGGGTAGGCGTCTTCCTTGCCCGCCAGGCCGACCTTTGCCAGCAGCTTGCGGCCCAGTTCGATGGCCTGGGCGCGTGGCGTCTTCTTCACCACCACCGGCCCTTCGATGACGTTCTCCAGGGCGGTGCGGTGAGGGAACAGGTTGAAACTCTGGAACACGAAGCCCGCCTGCTGGCGCAAACGGCGAATCGCGCTCTGCTGGCCGCCGAGCGGGCGGTTGGCATCGATGCTGATGGCGCCGATCTGAATGCGCCCGGCATCGGGCGTTTCCAGCAGGTTGAGGCAGCGCAGGAAGGTGGTCTTGCCCGAGCCGCTGGGGCCGATGATGGCCACCACTTCGCCGGGTTGCACGGTCAGGTCGATGCCGTTGAGCACGGTCTGCCCCTTGAACTGCTTGGTCAGGCCTTCTACTACGATCATCTTCAGTGCTCCTGGTCGTGCTGGTTGACCCGCGCTTCCATGCGGTTCTGGAAGTGCGCGAGGATGCTGCAGAGGACCCAGTACACCACCGCAACCGCAAGGTACATGGTGAACACTTCAAAGGTGCGTGCGGTAATCAGCTGCGCCTGGCGGAACAGCTCGGGCACCTGGATTGTCGCCGCCAGGGCGGTGTCCTTGACCAGCGAGATGAAGCTGTTGCCCAGCGGGGGCAGCGCGGTGCGCAAGGCCTGCGGCAGGATCGCCCGGCGCATGGCCTGGGTGCGGGTCATGCCGATGCTGGCGGCGGCCTCCCACTGGCCACGGTCGATCGAGGAGATCGCCGCCCGCAGGATTTCGCAGATGTACGCGGCCATGTTCAACGACAGGCCGATCAGCGACGCCGGGATCGGATCGAGCTCGATGCCGATCTGCGGCATGCCGAAGTAGATGACGAACAGCTGCACCAGCAGCGGCGTGCCGCGGAAGAACGAAACATAGATACGTGCCAGCCAGTTCAGCGGCAGGATCTTCGACAGCCGCATCAGCGCCAGGGCAAAGCCCAGCAGCAGGCCGAAGAACATGCCGCCGACACTCAGCAGCACTGTGTAACCCGCGCCCTTGAGCAGGAAGGGCGCGGAATCGACAACGAGTTGCAGGCTTTCAGCGATCATTTGGTGACATCGGCACCGAAGTATTTCTCGGACAGCTTGGCCAGGGTGCCGTCGGCCTTGAGCTTGTCGATGGCTTTGTTAAGGGCCGCCAGCAGCTCAGGTTCGCCTTTGCGCAGGGCCACACCGCTTTCCAGGCGCGAGAAGGCGTCGCCGGCAAGCTCGGTGTCCTTGGCTTTTTGCGCATACTCCAGCGCGGCCAGGCGGTCGATCAGGATGGCGTCGATACGGCCGTTGCGCAGGTCGGCGAACTTGGAGGGGTCGTCTTCATAGGTGCGCACTTCGGCCTTCGGCACGTCCTGCTTCACCCACTGTTCGTAGTTGGTGCCCAGGCCTACGCCGACTTTCTTGCCGGCCAGGTCCTGCGCAGTCTTGATGTTCAGGTCTGCGGCTTTCTTCTTCAGCACCAGCGCCTGGATGCCGGAGATGGTGTAGGGCTCGGAAAAGTCGTACTTCTTCTTGCGCTCCTCGGAGATGGTCACCTGGTTGACCACAACGTCCAGGCGTTTGGACTCCAGCGCCGCGAGGATGCCATCCCATTTGGTCGGCTGGATCTTGGCCTTGACCCCCAGCTCTTTGGCCAGCAGTTCCGAAAGCTCCACCTCGAAACCGGCCAGTTTGCCGTTTTCGTCCTGGAAGCTGAACGGTGGGTAGGTGCCTTCCAGGCCGACGTTGATCACGCCTTTTTCCTGGATGGTCTTCAGCTGCTCGCCGGCAAAGGCCTGGCCGAGCAGGCCGGCACCGAGCACGATGGCCAGGCTGGCATTGATAAAGGGTTTGGCGAATTTCGACATGTCAGGCCCCGCGCTTGTTGTGGAAGTGGTGGGTGGCGACTATAGGGTTGGCTTCATAGGCCAGGAAATAATAAAAACTTATTTTCTTATGCGTTTTTTGCGTTATGTCATGCTTACGCTGCATTGAGGGTAGGCCACTAAAGCGATCCCCGTCATCGCGGCTTATGCCCGACTTAGCGCAGGATGGAATAAAGCGTTGTTTTTTCCAAGGGGCGGATTTGCCGTAAAGTGGTTTGCAAAATGTCTGATTGGCCCTGGCAGGAGATCACCGTGAGCGAACAACCCTCATCCGCGCATTGGCAATTACACAGCATCGTCAGCGGCCTGCGCGGCGCCCGTGAGCAGTGGCGCAGCCGCAATGGCCGAAGCATTGGCGAGCAAGGCGGGCGCGAGCTGCCTTCGCGCGAAGCGATGCGCCAAGTGCTCGAGCAACTGTGCGGTGCGCTGTTCCCGATGCGCCTAGGCCCGGTCGACCTGCGCGAGGAGAGCGAGGACTTCTACGTTGGCCACACCCTCGATGCTGCCCTGACTGCGCTGTTGGCCCAGGCGCGGCTGGAGCTGCGTTACGCCGCACGCCAGACCAACGCCGACCTGGCTGGCGTCGATGCCCAGGCGCTGCGCCTGATCCAGGACTTTGCCGCAGCACTGCCAGGGCTGCGCGTGCTGCTCGATACCGACGTGCTGGCGGCATATCACGGTGACCCGGCAGCGCGCAGCGTCGATGAAGTGCTGCTGTGTTACCCCGGCATTCTGGCCATCATCCATCACCGCCTGGCCCATCACCTGTACCAGGCCGGCTTGCCGCTGCTGGCGCGGATCAGTTCGGAACTGGCGCATTCGGCTACGGGCATCGACATCCACCCGGGGGCGCAGATTGGCCAGAGCTTCTTCATCGACCACGGGACGGGTGTGGTGATTGGTGAAACCGCGATCATCGGTGAGCGTGTGCGTATCTACCAGGCCGTGACGCTGGGGGCCAAACGCTTCCCCAGCGATGAGTCGGGGACCCTGCACAAAGGCCTGGCGCGTCACCCGATCGTCGAGGACGACGTGGTGATTTACGCGGGCGCGACCATTCTGGGAAGGATCACCATCGGCAAGGGGTCGACCATTGGTGGCAACGTGTGGCTGACCCGCAGCGTGCCGGCGCAAAGCAACATCACCCAGGCCAATCTACAGTTGGATTGCCAGGACAAGCACTGACTCGCAACAGCGCTGCCTGTAGCGGCGTTATCGCGGCACAGGCAGGCGCCGATCAGCGCCCAGGTTCGCATTGAAATTCGATCCATGTTTAACTTGAACGCTTGTTCAACGAAAACAACGCTGGTCCGCTGCCGGTGTTCAACAGGAGGATTCCTTTGCTGAACCCGTTCATTCCGAACCTCACGTCATTCGACGAGGTGCATGCCCCATGAGTGCACCGACCCCTTCCAACAGCACGATCCGCATGAACCCCCCGGTGTTCTACTTCGCGGCAAGTTTCATCCTCATCTTCGGCCTGGTGGTCATCGCCCAACCGCAAGCGGCGGGCGAATGGTTGCTGGCGGCACAGAACTGGGCGGCCAACACGGTCGGCTGGTACTACATGCTGGCCATGACCCTGTACCTGGTCTTCGTGGTGGTCACCGCCTTGTCTGGTTACGGCAAGATCAAGCTCGGTGCCGACCACGACGAGCCCGAGTTCAGCTACCTGTCATGGGCCGGCATGCTGTTCGCCGCCGGTATCAGTATCACGCTGTTCTTCTTCTGCGTTTCCGAACCCCTGACCCACATGCTGCAGCCCCCGCAGGGCGAAGCGGGCACGGCCGAGGCCGGGCGCCAGGCGATGCAGATCCTGTTCCTGCATTGGGGCCTGCATGGCTGGGGCGTATTCGCCTTCGTCGGCATGGCACTGGCGTACTTCGCCTATCGCCACAACCTGCCACTGGCCCTGCGTTCGGCGCTGTACCCGCTGATCGGCAAGCGCATCAACGGGCCGATCGGCTATGCGGTGGACGGCTTCGGCATCATCGCCACGGTGTTCGGCCTGGGCGCCGACATGGGCTTCGGCGTGCTGCACCTGAACGCAGGCCTCGACTACCTGTTTGGCATCAGCCATAGCCAGTGGGTGCAGGTCATCCTCATCGCCTTGATGATGGGCGCGGCGGTGGCAGTGGCGGTCGCCGGGGTGGAGAAGGGCGTGCGGGTGATGAGTGACATCAACCTGTTCCTGGCCTGCGCGCTGCTGCTGTTCGTGCTGTTCGCCGGACCTACACAGCACCTGTTCAACACCCTGATCCAGAACCTCGGCGATTACCTGGGCGCCTTGCCACGCAAAAGCTTCGATGTTTACGCCTATGGCGACAACCGCGACTGGCTGGGTGGCTGGACGGTGTTCTATTGGGCGTGGTGGATTGCCTGGGCGCCGTTCGTGGGGCTGTTCATCGCCCGTATTTCGCGTGGCCGCACCATCCGCGAGTTCGTCTTCGGGGTGCTGTTGATTCCGTTGGGCTTCACCCTGGCGTGGATGTCGATCTTCGGCAACAGCGCGCTGGACCAGGTCATCAACCACGGCATGACCGCCCTTGGCCAGTCGGCCCTGGACGACCCGTCGATGACCCTGTACCTGCTGCTGGAAACCTACCCGTGGAGCAAGACGGTGATCGCCGTCACGGTGTTCATCAGCTTCGTGTTCTTCGTCACCTCGGCCGACTCGGGCACGGTGGTGCTGTCGACCTTGTCGGCCAAGGATGGTGGCGCTGACGAGGACGGCCCGAACTGGCTGCGGATCTTCTGGGGCGCGATGACGGCGCTGATCACCAGCAGCCTGCTGTTCGCCGGCAGCATCGATTCGCTCAAGTCGGCGGTGGTGCTGACCTCACTGCCGTTCTCGCTGATCTTGCTGTGCATGATGTGGGGCCTGCATAAGGCGTTCTACCTGGAGTCGCAGCGCCAGATCGCGCAGATGCACTCGTTGGCACCGTTCGCGCAATCGCGCCGCGGCCGTGGTGGCTGGCGCCAGCGCCTGAGCCAGGCCGTGCACTTCCCGTCACGCGATGAGGTGTACCGGTTTATGGACGACGTGGTGCGCCCGGCGATTGCCGAGGTGCGTGAAGTGTTCGAGCAGAAGGGCTTGGTGCTGGTGACCCAGGATGATCCGAGCCATGACAACGTCAGCCTGAAGGTGGGCCATGGCGAGGAGCAGCCGTTCATCTACCAGGTGCAGATGCGCGGCTACTTCACGCCGTCGTTCGCCCTGGGTGGGTTGGGCACGCAGGATCTGAAGAACCGCCGCTATTACCGGGCGGAAGTGTACCTGAGCGAGGGCAGCCAGAATTACGACCTGGTGGGCTACAGCAAGGAGCAGATCATCAACGACATCCTCGACCAGTACGAGCGGCATATGCAGTATCTGCATCTGGTCCGTTAGATCGCCGGGGCCGCTTTGCGGCCCTTTCGCCGGCAAGCCGGCTCCCACAGGGTTTGCAGCGCTGCGGTCTCTGTGGGAGCTGGCTTGCCGGCGATTCGAGGCCAACGGCCTCGCCCGCCATCATCAGAACGGCGCATCCCCCAGGATGGTCGCCCGGTGCATCACCCGCCGGTTCGGCCGGTAATCATCCACCGCAAAATGCTGGGTCACGCGGTTGTCCCAGAACGCCACGTCATTCTCCTGCCAACGCCAGCGGATGCTGAACTCCGGCCGCGTCGCGTGAGCGAACAGCAGCTTCAGCAGCGCCTCGCTTTCCAGTTCGCTCAGCTCGTTGATCCGCGTGGTGAACCCTTCATTGACGAACAGCGCCTTGCGCCCGCTCACCGGGTGGGTGCGGATTACCGGGTGCGACAGCGGCGGGTTGTTGCGCCGGGTCGCTTCCCAGCGCGCCAGGTCTTGCGGCGTGGTGCCGAAACGCTCCAGCGGGAACGACTTGGTGAAGTCGTGTGTGGCGGTGAGGCCATCGAGCATTTCGCGCAGCGGCGCCGAAAGGGCTTCAAAAGCCGCAATCCCGCTGGCCCACAAGGTATCACCGCCATAGGCCGGCAACTGCTTGGCGCTGAGTACGGCGCCCAGCGCCGGGGTCGGCAGGAAGGTCACATCGGTGTGCCACACGGCGTTGTCGCGCACGTCGGTGACTGCGGTGTCGAGTATCAGCACCTGCGGGGTTTCCGGCACATTGGGGTAGATCGGGTGAATGTGCAGGTCGCCGAAGCGAGCGGCAAAACGTGCTTGTTGTTCAGGCGTGATCGGTTGATCGCGGAAGAACAGCACCTGGTGCTTGAGCAGCGCCTGCTCGATGGCGTCGCGCTGCTCGGCAGTGATCTCGCGGCTGATGTCCACGCCGCTGATCTGCGCGCCGAGGGCCGGGCTGAGTGGGGTAACGGTCAGGCTCATGTCTTTTCTCGTTCCAGGCGCCGGGTTGCCGGCGTAGTCAGTCAGCAATCAGTGGCTTTGCCCGTGCCAGGGCACCAGCTTGCGTTGCAGGGCGCGCAGGCCCATCTCCAGGGCGAAGGCGATCAGCGCGATGAGCAGGATGCCCAGCACCACCACATCGGTGACCAGGAACTGCGACGCCGATTGCACCATGAAGCCCAGGCCGCTGGTGGCGGCGATCAGTTCGGCAGCCACCAGGGTCGACCAGCCGACCCCCAGGCCGATACGGATACCGGTAAGGATGTCGGGCAGGGCGCTGGGCAGGATCACGTGGCGGATCAACTGCGCCCTGGTTGCGCCCAGTGACTGCGCGGCGCGCAGTTTGGTCGGGTCGACAGTGCGCACGCCGGTGGCGGTGGCGATGGCAATTGGGGCGAAGATCGCCAGGTAGATCAACAGCACCTTGGACAGCTCGCCGATACCGCACCAGATGACGATCAGCGGCAGGTAGGCCAGTGGCGGGATTGGCCGGTAGAACTCGATCAGCGGGTCGAGGATGCCGCGGGCGATGCGGTTGTAGCCGATGGCGATCCCGACCGGGATGGCGGTCAAGGTCGCGGCGCCCAGGGCCAGGCCGATGCGGCCCAGGCTTGCGCCCAGGTGCTGCCACAGGCTGGCATCCATATAGCCTTGGGTCAGCAAGGTCCAGGCCCGGGCCACGATGTCACCGGGCGAGGGCAGGAACAGCGGCTCGATCCAGCCGACGGCCGTTACCAGCCACCACGCCAGCAGCAGGCTGGCCAGGGTCAGGGTGCTGATCCAGCGGGTGGACAGCTGCCGGCGTGCTTTGACCACAGGCCGGGGTGCAGTGTCGTGTTTGCCGGCGACCGGCAGATCCAGGCTGCTCATGCGCGCTCCTGCAGGTTTTGGCGTTGGGAGAACACCCGCGCCAGCACATGCTCGCGGGTTTCGATGAAGCGCGGGTCGGACTTGATCGCCCGGGCCGATTCACCGGCGGCATAACGTTGGCCGAAATCCAGTTGCAGGCGCTCGACCACGCGGCCCGGGTTGGGCGCCAGCAGCACCAGCTCGGTGGCAAGGAACACGGCTTCTTCGATGTCGTGGGTAATCAGGAACACTGGCTTGGCGGTGCGCTGCCAGACCTGCAGCAGCAGTTCCTGCATCTGCTCGCGGGTGAACGCGTCGAGTGCGCCGAACGGTTCGTCCATCAGCAGTACCCGGGGGTCGGCCGCCAGGGCGCGGGCCAGGCCTACACGTTGCTTCTGGCCACCGGACAATTGCCAGATACGCCGCTCGCCAAAGCCTTCCAGGTCAACCAGCGCCAGCATCTCGCGGGCCTTGGCCTCACGCTGGGCACGGGGCACACCGGCCAGTTCCAGGCCGAAGGCGACATTGCCCAGCACGTTCTGCCAGGGCAGCAGGGCATCGTCCTGGAACACCACGCCGCGCTCCGCACCGGGGCCTTGCACGGGCGCGCCGTCGAGGGTGATGCGCCCGCCGCTGGGGGCGACGAAGCCGGCAATCAGGTTGAGCAGCGAGGTCTTGCCGCTGCCCGACGGCCCAAGGGCCACCAGCAGCTGGCGTGGCCCCAGGCTCAGGTTGATGTCGGCCAGCACCGGGGTGCTGGCGCCAGGGTACTGTGCGCTGATGCGCTCCAGTTCAAGCAAGGCCATGACGGGCTCCGGATCAGTTTGGAAGGAACTTGTCGCTGACGTACGGCGAGTAGTCCGGCAGCACGGCTTCGACCTTGCCTTGCTGCTTGAGGAATGTGGCGGTATCGGTCAGTGCCTGGGTAGTGGGCGCACCCAGGGCGTTGGCCTGGTCGGCAGCCAGCGGGTACACGTTGCCTTCAAGCAGCACCGGAATGTCGCTGGCCTTGGCGCCAGACAACTTGACCAGCTTGTCTACGTTGCCCTTGTCGGCCAGCCAGGCTTTCGGGTCCTTGCGGTAGTCGGCGTACGCATCGAGGGTGACCTTGGCAAAGGCCTTGACCACTTCCGGGTGCTTCTCGGCGAAGTCCTTGCGCACGATCCAGGCGTCGAAGGTCGGTGCGCCTTTCTTGGCCAGGTCGCCCGAAGTGATCAGTACCTTGCCGTTCTCCTTGGCCACGCCCAGGGCCGGGTCCCAGACGTAGGTGGCGTCGATGTCACCGCGCTTCCAGGCAGCGATGATCGCCGGTGGCGCGAGGTTGAGGATCTGTACCTTGGACGGGTCGATGTTCCAGCTCTTCAGCGCGGCCAGCAGGCTGTAGTGGCCGGTGGAAACGAATGGCACGGCGACCTTCTTGCCGATCAGGTCTTGCGGGGTCTTGATGCTGTCGCGGGCTACCAGCGCCTCGCCAGCGCCAATCTGAGTAGCGATGAGGAAGGTTTCGACCGGCAGTTTGCGGGTGGCGGCAGCGGCCAGCGGGCTGGAGCCGAGGTAACCGATCTGCACATCGCCGCTGGCCACGGCGGTGATCACATCTGCGCCGTTATCGAACTTGCGCCAGTCGATGCTGGCGTTGCTGGCTTTTTCGTAGTCGCCATCGACCTGGGCCACCTTGGCCGGGTCGACCGTGGTCTGGTAGGCAACGGTCAGGTCTGCGGCCTGGGCGAACCAGCTGGTGCCGGCGAGGGTCAGGGCAGCGAACAGGCGCAGCGGAGCATGCGGGATCATGGTTGAACCTCTCGTCAGGCAAAGAGTGTGGTGGATGGCGAGAAGACTAGATGATCTAAGAAATCGAAAATAAATAACTTTTTAGAATTAGCTTAGGAGCCAAATGCTTTAAGCCCTCTAGACCTTGGCGGGCAGTGGCGAAACCCGAAGCGGCTGCTAGGCTTTTTCCGTTTTACAGAACGATGAGGAATAAGGTTATGAGCAAACGTTTGCAAATAACCTAAAGCTATGAAGGATGCATGCCGATACAGCTTTTGGCAGTAAAGGTTCAGGCCATATTCCGTAAAAATCTTACGAATTAATAAAACGGTCATTTTGGATTTATAGGATTGTCATTATCCTGTAGCGCAGGGGGCCTTAGACCAAAGTAGTGAAATGTTCGGTAACGATTGACTTACCGGTCACTCTTTGGGACTAAATCGCCAATCCACGGTGAGAGGGGCAAAAGATCCCACCGCCAGAGATACACAAAAATTAGAACGTAGAGGAGCAAAACATGTACAAGTCCAGCCTGGCTCTGGCCGTGGCACTGGGGGTTCTCGCCCAGCAAGCAGGCGCTGCCGGTTTCGTTGAGGACAGCAAACTGTCGCTCAGCTCGCGCACCATGTACTTCAACAACGACAACCGTGATGGCGGCGCCGACAACCGCGAGTCGGGTCAGGGCTTCAAGCTCGACTACCTGTCCGGTTTCACCGAAGGCACCGTTGGTTTCGGCGTCGATGTCCAGGCCCTGTGGGGTATTCACCTGGATGGCGGCCGCGGCAAGCACCCTGACAACAGCACCTTCTTCCCGAGCGACAGCGACGGTTCTGCTGTGAGCCAGTGGGCGCGCGTGGGCGGCAACGCCAAGGCTCGCTTCTCGAAGACCGAAGTTCACTACGGTAGCGCGCTGGCGCCGAACCTGCCGATTCTGGTCTCCAACGATGGCCGTCTGCTGCCGCAGACCTTCGAGGGTGGCACCATCCAGTCGAAGGAAATCGACAACCTGACCATCAACGCCGGTCAATTGACCCATGCCATGGGCCGTGCGTCGAGCAACCGTACCGGCCTGTCGGTGGCGGGCGCTACCCAGGACAGCAACAAGTTCCGCTACGGCGGCCTGGACTACAAGCTCACTCCAGACCTGACCCTGCAGTACTACTACTCGAACCTGGAAGACTTCTACAAGCAGCACTTCCTGGGCGCGACTCACGTGTTCAAGATTGCTGACGACCAGTCCTTCAAGACCGACCTGCGCTACTTCGACAGCAGCAGCGACGGCAAGAACGGTGAAGCTGGCTACCGCTTCAGCAACAACGGCGGCTATGCCAAGAACGCTGGCGAAGTCGATAACAAGACCTGGTCCGCGATGTTCACCTACACCCTGGGTGGCCATGCGCTGATGCTCGGTCACCAGCGCGTCAATGATGACGGTGGCTTCGTCTGGCTGAACCAAGGCAACGTCGTGGATGGCAACGGCCGTCCTGAAGGCGCCGGCGGTTCCAGCTTCTACCTGTTCACCGACAGCATGATCAACCAGTTCGCCAAGGCCGGTGAAAACACCACCTTCGGCCAGTACTCGTATGACTTCGCGCGTCTGGGCGTGCCAGGCCTGAAAGCTTCGGTCGCCTACCTGAAAGGTGAAGATGGCAAGAACGCCAACGGCAACGGCCACTTCAGCGAATGGGAACGTGACGCTCGCGTCGACTACGTGATCCAGGAAGGCACCTTCAAAGGCCTGGGCGCCAGCCTGCGTCACGGCGTATACCGTGGCACCGGCACCAGCTCGCTGGCTGACCAGGATCAGACCCGTCTGATCTTCAACTACACTTACAACTTCCTGTAAGCCGTAGCTGATCAAGAAGCCTCGCCCAGAGCGAGGCTTTTTTGTGCCTGTTATTTCGTATGCCTAATGGTTATAAATAAATCAGTATTTATTCTTTTTGTTTTGCATCGGAAGCAGGCACATTGAACCCACAAGGCCAGAACACAGCACAGGAGCCGCACCCCATGAGCCTCAAACTCGGCGACATCGCCCCCGACTTTGCGCAGGATTCCAGCGAAGGCAAGATCCACTTCCACGAATGGCTCGGCAACAGCTGGGGTGTGCTGTTCTCCCACCCGGCGGACTTCACGCCGGTGTGCACCACCGAGCTGGGCCTTACCGCCAAGCTCAAGGACGAATTCGCCAAGCGTGGGGTCAAGGCCATCGCGCTGTCGGTGGACCCGGTCGACTCGCACCACAAGTGGATCGAGGACATCAACGAGACCCAGAACACCGTGGTCAACTTCCCGATCATCGCCGACGCCGACCGCAAGGTGTCCGACCTGTACGACCTGATCCACCCGAACGCCAGCGACACGCTGACCGTACGCTCGCTGTTCGTCATCGACCCGAACAAGAAGGTCCGCCTGACCATCACCTACCCGGCCAGTACCGGGCGCAACTTCAACGAAATCCTGCGGGTGATCGACTCGCTGCAGCTGACCGACAACCACAAGGTCGCCACCCCTGGTAACTGGCAGGACGGTGACGAGGTGGTGATCGTGCCTTCGCTCAAAGATGAGGAAGAGATCAAGCAGCGCTTCCCCAAAGGTTACCGGGCGGTCAAACCCTATCTGCGCCTCACCCCGCAACCTAACCGTTAAAGAATTCTCGTTGCATTGCTCTTAGCCATAGCAGGGATATTCGGGCCGTTTCGACGGCCCTTTTTTATGCCGGAACAAAACCTGTGGCCTCCTTCCCGCATAAGCCCGCTTTCATAGAACAAACGCTAATTCAATGATTTGGCGGGGATCCTGTAGATACCGTCTTGACCCTCACCCTGCAAGAGCGATTTTGGGATCAAACGGTATCCCCGACTTCACCACCCCGTAAACCAGGTGCAGCAGCTTGCGCATCGCCGCGCAAACGATCTGTTT